>NZ_SMYJ01000028.1:0-297377 GCF_009720285.1 Bradyrhizobium sp. BR2003 | reverse complement strand
AGCGCGGCAAGCCGATCGCCGGCCTCGGCGGCTACCAGATGTTCGACTCGCTCGCCGTTGAAGCGAACGGCAATGTCTGCGTCGCGACGCTGGTCTCGGGCTGCATCTCGGTGATCGCGACCGACGGCACCGTGGTCGAGCAGGTGCCGACCGGCGACCGCGTCACCACCAACATCGCCTTCGGCGGCCCCGAGCTGAAGACCGCCTACATCACGCTGTCGGGCAAGGGCGAGCTGATCGCGATGGACTGGCCGCGGCCGGGATTGCCGCTGAACTTTCTGAACAAGTGACGATTGCGCAAAAGCGCAGTCGTCATCCCGGGGCGATGCGCAGCATCGAACCCGGGATGACGAGGTTCCGGGTCTGGTGCTGGCGCGCCATCCCGGAATGACAAAGGATGGAGTTGCTCAAATGCCCTGGCTTGAACCGGTCACCCTTCGCGGCGCGCATGCGCGGCTGGAGCCGTTGTCACACGATCATTGCAACGGGCTGGTCGACGCGGTGAAGGACGGCGAGCTGTCAAAGCTCTGGTACACCGCGATTCCGCAGCCGGAGAACATGGCCAAGGAGATCGACCGCCGGCTCGGCCTGCAAAAGGCCGGATCGATGCTGCCGTTCACGGTGTTCGACGCCGATGGGCGGATCTCGGGCATGACGACCTACATGAACGTCGACACGCCCAACCGTCGCGTCGAGATCGGTTCGACCTGGTACGCCAAGCGTGTGCAGCGCAGCGCGGTCAACACGCAATGCAAATTGCTGCTGCTCACCCATGCCTTCGAGAAGCTCGACTGCATCGCGGTCGAGTTCCGCACGCATTTCTTCAATCACCAGAGCCGGCGCGGCATCGAGCGTCTGGGTGCAAAGCAGGACGGCATCCTCCGCAGCCATCAGATCGCGCCCAACGGCACGTTGCGCGACACCGTGGTTTACAGCATCATCGCCAGCGAATGGCCGACGGTGAAGGCGCATCTGACCTATCAACTCAACGAAAAGCCGCGCTGACACGGTTGTCGGCGCCAGAAGCGAGACGATGGAAACGTTCGATTATGTGATCATCGGCGCAGGCTCCGCCGGGAGCGTGCTGACCAACCGGTTAAGTGAAGACGCGGGCACCAGGGTGTGCGTGCTTGAGGCGGGGCCGAGCGACTGGCATCCCTACATCCATCTGCCGGCCGGCTTCATCAAGACCTTCCACATGAAGAGCGTGAACTGGGCCTATCAACAGGAGGTCGGGCCCTACACCGGCGGGCGCAGCATTTATGCGCCGCGCGGCAAGACGCTCGGCGGCTCGTCCTCGATCAACGGCCACATCTATAATCGCGGCCAGCGCCAGGATTTCGACACCTGGGCGCAGCTCGGCAATCGCGGCTGGGGCTATCCCGACGTGCTGCCCTATTTCCGGCGCATGGAGAGAAGGATCGGCGAGGGCGACGACACCTATCGCGGCCGCGACGGCAACCTCACCGTCACCACCATGGACTGGCAGGACCCGCTCTGCGAGGCCTTCATGGCGGGCGCGGTCAGCCTCGGCATTCCGCGCAATCCCGATTACAACGGCCAGATCCAGGAGGGCGTGTCGTACTGCCAGCGCACCATCCTGAACGGCCGCCGGGTCAGCGCCGCGACCGCCTTCCTGCATCCGGCGCGGCGGCGGCCGAATGTCGACGTACGCACGCACGCCCATGTCACGGGCATCATCTTCGAGGGCAAGCGCGCGGTCGGCGTGCGCTACAACCGCGGCGGCAAGCACGGCGATCCCCTGGAGATCCGCGCCACCAAGGAGGTCATCCTCTCCGGCGGTGCCTACAACTCGCCGCAGCTGTTGCAGCTCTCCGGCGTCGGCGCGCCCGAGCTGTTGCAGGCGCACGGCATCGAGGTGCGCCACGCGCTCCCCGGCGTCGGTGAGGGCCTGCAGGATCACTACGCGCCGCGCTCGGTGGCGCGGGTCAAGAACATCAGGACCATCAACGAGCTTCGCCGCGGCTTCAGCCTGTGGGGCGAGGCGATCAAATGGGCGACGACACGGCGCGGCCTGCTGTCGCTGTCGCCGACCATGGTCTACTGCTTCTGGCATTCCGGCGAGACCACGGAGAGCTCCGACCTGCAGCTCACCTTCACGCCGGCGAGCTACAAGGAGGGCGTGCAGGGCCAGCTCGAGGACGAGCCCGGCATGACGGTGGCGTCATGGCAGCAGCGGCCGGAGAGCCGCGGCTATGTCCGCATCCGCTCCGCCGATCCGTTCGCGCCGCCGATCATCCAGACCAACTACCTCGCCGAGGAGATCGACCGCCGCGTCGTCGTCGCCGGCATGAAGCTGGCGCGCCGGCTGCTCGCCTCCGAGCCGCTCAGTCCGTATTACGCCTATGAGGACTTTCCGGGCCCGAAGGTCACGAGCGACGACGAGCTGCTGGCGGCCGCGACCCAGCGCGGCACCACCACCTTCCATCCCGGCTGCACCTGCCGGATGGGTCCGGCCGACGCGCCGTGGGCGGTGGTCGACGATCAGCTTCGGGTCCATGGCATGGAGGGCCTGCGCGTGATCGACGCCTCGATCATGCCGCGGATGATCTCGGCGAATCTCAACGCCTCGACCTTGATGATCGCCGACAAGGCCTCCGACATGATCCGCGGCAAGACCCCCGAGGCCGCTGCGAAGCTGCCGGAGTATGCGTGAAGGGACTAATTCGTACGACGATAATCGTTCAGCGTCGTCCCGGCCTAGTGCGCAATTGCGCACGGGGGCCGGGACGACAGCAGAGTGTGTGGCCGTTAGCGGCTCAGGATGACGGGACTAATATCAGGAGCTCAGCCGTAGACGAACGCCTTGTCCTTGAGGTCGATCGCCGGGAATTCGTCCTTCTCGGCCCAGTAGTCCTGGTTGTGCTGCCATTCAGGCTTGTCGCCGCGCTTCGGCAGCAGGTGCATGCCACGCATCATGTAGCCGGGGTTGAAGTTCTCCGGATCGATCCACGGCAGCAGCGGCATGTTGTGGTCTTCGGGGCGCAGCTCGGGCGTCACCTTGTGCGCGCCGGTCGCCTTCATGTGCTGCAGCAGGCGACAGACGAAGTCGCCGACCAGGTCGACGCGCAACGTCCAGCTGGCGCGGAAATAGCCGAACACCCAGACGAGGTTCGGCACGCCGGTGAACATCATGCCGCGATAGGTCACGGTATCGGCGAAGTCGAGCGGCTTGCCGTCGATCTCGAAGTCGATGCCGCCATTGGCGGAGAGGTGGAAGCCGGTCGCGGTGATGATGATATCGGCCTCGAGCTGCTTGCCGGACTTGAGCAGGATGCCCGTCTCGGTGAAGCGGTCGATCTCGTCGGTGACGACTGACGCCTTGCCGCCCTTGATGGCGTGGAACAGGTCGGCATCCGGCACGAAGGCGATGCGCTGCCGCCACGGCCGGTAACTCGGCGTGAAGTGGGTGGCGATGTCGTAGTCCTTGCCGAGAACGGCTTCGACCGCTGCCAGCAGGTCCTTCTTGGCGCCCTCGGGCTCGGCGAAGGTCCGCTTGGTGAAGGCGTCCTGCTCGAACAGGATCTTGCGGCGGGTGATCTCGTGGATCCAGTGTTCGTCGACCTGCAGCCTGCGCAGCTCCTCGGCGATCTCGATCGCGTTGCGGCCGGTGCGGAAATAGGTCGGCGAGCGCTGCAGCATGGTGACATGGCTGGCGTCCTTGGCCATCGCCGGGATCAGGGTCGCGGCGGTGGCGCCGGAGCCGATCACGACCACGCGCTTGCCCTTGTAGTCGAGGTCGTCGGGCCAGGTCTGCGGATGCACGACCGTGCCCTTGAACTTCGCCATGTCGGTCCATTCGGGCGTATAGCCCGCGTCGTGGCGATAATAGCCCTGGCACATCCAGAAGAAGTTGGTGGTGAAGCGCAGCCGCTCGCCGGTGTCGATGCGGACAGCATCGATGGTCCAGAGATTGGTCTCGTTCGACCACTTTGCCGCGGTGATGGTGTGGCGATAACGGATGTGACGGGCGAGGTCGTTCTCCTCGATCACCTCGCCCATGTACTTCAGGATCTCGGCCGCGGTCGCGATCGGCGCGCTGGTCCACGGCTTGAAGCGATAGCCGAAGGTGTGCAGGTCGCTGTCGGAGCGGATGCCGGGATAGCGATGGGTGGACCAGGTGCCGCCGAAAGTCTTCTGCGTCTCCAGCACCACGAAGCTGGTGCCGGGGCATTGCGTGGTGAGGTGGTAGGCGGCGCCGACGCCGGAGATGCCGGCGCCTGCGATCAGGACGTCGAAATGCTCTGTGGTGACGGGCTCGGCGGCGCGGATCTGGGTCTGGACGTTCATCTTCCCTGGTCTTCTTGCTTGTTGGCTTGTTTGTTGAGCTGCAGAAGCAAAACGCCGGAGCCATCGCCCCGGCGTCTGCCGATATCGGAACTAGACTTCGCGGCGGCTGAGGAAAGCCAGCCGCTCGAACAGATGCACGTCCTGCTCGTTCTTGAGCAGCGCGCCATGCAGCGGCGGGATCAGCTTGCGCGGATCGCGCTCGCGCAGCATTTCCGGAGTGATGTCCTCGTTCAACAGCAGCTTGAGCCAGTCGAGCAGCTCCGAGGTCGAGGGCTTCTTCTTCAGGCCCGGCACCTCGCGGACTTCGAAGAAGATCCGTAGCGCCTCTTCCACCAGGCGCTTCTTGATGCCGGGGAAGTGCACGTCGACGATCTTGCCCATCGTCTCGTTGTCGGGGAACTTGATGTAGTGGAAGAAGCAGCGGCGCAGGAAGGCGTCCGGCAGTTCCTTCTCGTTGTTCGACGTGATCATCACGATCGGGCGCAGCTTCGCCTTGATGGTCTCGCCGGTCTCGTAGACGTGGAATTCCATGCGGTCGAGTTCGAGCAGCAGATCGTTGGGGAATTCGATGTCGGCCTTGTCGATCTCGTCGATCAGCAGCACCGGGCGCTTCTCGTTGGTGAAGGCCTCCCACAGCTTGCCGCGCTTGATGTAGTTCTTGATGTCGGACACACGGGCGTCGCCGAGCTGGCTGTCGCGCAGCCGCGAGACGGCATCGTATTCGTAGAGGCCCTGCTGCGCCTTGGTGGTCGACTTGATGTGCCAGGTCAAAAGTGGCGCGTCGATCGCCTTGGCGACTTCCTCGGCCAGCACGGTCTTGCCGGTGCCGGGCTCGCCCTTCACCAGCAGCGGGCGCTCGAGCACGATGGCGGCATTGACGGCGACCTTGAGGTCATCGGTGGCGACGTAGTCCTTGGTACCCGTGAATTTCATCTATCTGTTTGCCTTGCTTCGTTCGTCGGCGGCCCGGGCCCCCACACGAAACGACCGCTCTCGCAGCGGTCGCATGTCCTCTCCGATATCTTGTCCGGTACAATTCTAATTGAAAAAGCCCGGCGGTCTAGCGCGGATTCCGCAGCGCAGCGGTACCCCGGACAGCACCGGGCGCATAGTATGTCAGGCGTACTGTTTCCGCCCCGCGGAATGATTATCACCCGCGAGCGACGAGGCCAGCACCGTGCGGTCGCGTCCCGAACGTTTCGCCTCATAGAGCGCGAGGTCAGCCCGGCCGAGCAACTCGGTCTCGCTCGCGGTCGCGGCCGACCGGCTGGCGATCCCGAGGCTGATCGAAACCACGCCGCGGCGGGCGGCCGGATTGGCGATCCCCAGCGACCGCACCGTGAGGCGCATCGCTTCAGCGACCTTCAGTGCATCCTGCTCGCCGACGCCGGGCAGGATGATCGCGAACTCCTCGCCGCCGTATCGCGCCGCCAGCGCGGTGGTGTTGGTGGTGGCGTCCGCGATCACGCGCGCTACTCGCCGCAGGCATTGGTCACCGGCCTGGTGACCTTGCGTGTCGTTGAAACCCTTGAAGTGATCGATGTCGAGCATGATCAGCGAGATCTGCTCCCGGTCGCGGAACTCGCGCGGCAGCGCGCTGTCGAAGCTGCGGCGGTTGGCGAGCGAGGTCAGGCCATCGGTGGTCGCCAGTTCGGACAGGCGGATGTTCAGTGCGTTGAGTTCGTCCTCCATCTTGCGACGTTCGGTGACGTCGCGCAGCACGCCGACGACCTCGATGGCATGGTGATCTTCCGCCGCGCCGGCAAGCTTGAAGTTGATCTCGACCCAGACCTCGCTGCCATCGGCGCGGAAGGTCTTGAATTCGACGGTCTTGGTGGTGCTCCAGTTGGTCAATTCCGAGGTCGCCCTGGCGACGTCGGCGAGATGATCGGGATGCACGAACTCGAAGCAGGATTTGCCGATCAGATCGTCCGGCTTGCGGCCGAGGATGGTCTCGACCGATTGCGACACGAACAGGAAGCGTCCGTTGCGGTCCAGCAGGATCACCACATCGGCGATGTTGTCGGCAAGCAGCCGGTAGCGCGCCTCGCGTTCCCGGAGCATCCGCGCGACCTTGGTGCGCCTGGCGAACTCCTTGCCGAGCAGGATCGCGAACAGGATGACGCTTCCCATCAGGATGATGGCGACAAGCAGGTCGTTGCGCAAATCGTCATGCCACGCGGCGAGAACCTGGGCTTCGGGCAGGGCGACGGTGACCACGATCGGATATTGCGAAGCGCGCTCGAAGCCGAGATATTTGACGCGTCCGTCGAACGGCGATGTGGTTTTCGTGTAGCCGGTCCGGTCCTGCTCGATCCTCGCCTTGAATGCCGCGGACACCTCCTTGTTCCACTTGCCCGCCGGCCAGTGCGCCAAAACGATCCCGTCGAGCCGAAGCAGGGTAATTCCGGCGTGCGGACCGAATTTGAAGGCTTGATAGAAGTTGTCGAAATAGCTTGTTTCGATGGTCGCGAACAGTACGCCGCCGAAGCTGCCGTCCTCCCTGGTGACGCGCCGCGACAGCACGATGGTCGGCTGACCGGTCAGGCGCGACTGCAACGGCTCGCTGATATGCAGCGATGCATCCGTCGAGTCGCGATGGCCGATGAAATAGCCGCGATCGGCATTGTTGTGCGCCGGCAGCTCGGCGGCCGACGAATAGGCCCGGTTGCCGTCGGGGTCGATCACGCCGATCTCCTTGATCTGCGGCAGCGCGTCGGCGGTCTTGCGCAGCGCCGCGTTGAAGCGATCGACGCGCGGCTTCTGGTATTTCAGCAGATCCACCATGGCGTTCATGGCCACATCGATCGCCTGGACCGAATGCGAGGCGTGTTCCGCCAGCGAGTGGGTGAGGTTGCGGATGTCGCGCTCGCCCTGGGTCAGCGCCGTGGTGCGCGCCTCGACCGCCTTCCAGATCAAAAGACCCAGCACGAATATGCTCATTGCCGCCACCACGGCGGCGACGATCGCCGTCGGCGAAAACAGTTTCGGCAGCTTGGCTGGGCTATCGGGCACGTCGATCGGGTCCACTGGCGCGTGTTGCTGCAACGATCAACGTCCGATCTTAATGTCACGTTTCGCCGCCGGGAGCCGAAGCCGGGCGGGGTGGTTAAGTGAAAGTGAATGGCTGATCCGCAGCCGCAACCGGGGGAGGGGCCCTTGACGGCACCGGCGGGGCGGGCGATTTAAGTAAATATGTTCCTGCAGTTTTTCACATCGCTGCGCGACGCCCAGGTCCCCGTGACGCTACGGGAATATCTGACCTTGATGGAAGCGCTTGACGCCGATCTCGCCGAGCAGACGGTCGAGAACTTCTACTATTTGTCACGCGCCGCGCTGGTGAAGGACGAGCGCAATCTCGACAAGTTCGACCGCGTGTTCGGTACCGTGTTCAAGGGGCTCGAGAGCCTGCTCGATGCCATGGGCAAGGCGGAGATCCCCGAGGAGTGGCTGAAGAAGCTCGCGGAGAAATATCTCACCGAGGAAGAGAAGAAGCAGATCGAGGCCATGGGCTGGGACAAGCTCATGGAGACGCTGAAGAAGCGGCTCGAGGAACAGAAGGGCCGCCACCAGGGCGGCAGCAAGTGGATCGGCACCGCCGGCACCTCGCCGTTCGGCGCCCATGGCTACAATCCCGAGGGCGTGCGGATCGGGCAGGAGAAGAACCGCAACAACCGCGCCGTGAAGGTGTGGGACAAGCGCGAGTTCAAGGACCTCGACGGCAATGTCGAGCTTGGCATCCGCAACATCAAGGTGGCGCTGCGGCGGCTGCGCAAGTTCGCGCGCACCGGCGCGCCGGACGAACTCGACCTCGACACCACGATCAAGGAGACCGCCAACCACGGCTATCTCGACGTGCACATGCGCCCCGAGCGGCGCAACGCGGTCAAGGTGCTGGTGTTCTTCGATATCGGCGGCTCGATGGATTCGCATATCGAGCAGGTCGAGGAACTGTTCTCGGCCGCCAAGAGCGAATTCAAGCACATGGAATATTTCTACTTCCACAACTGCCTCTATGAAGGCGTCTGGAAGCAGAACAAGCGGCGCTTCACCGATCGCACGCCGACCTGGGACGTGCTGCACAAGTATCCGCACGACTACAAGGTGGTGTTCGTGGGCGACGCCTCGATGTCGCCTTACGAGATCATGGTTCCCGGCGGCTCGGTCGAGCATGTCAATGAAGAGGCCGGCTCGGTCTGGCTCGACCGCATCATCCGCACCTATCCGCACGCGGTGTGGCTCAATCCGGTGGCGCAGAAGCACTGGGACTATTCGGAATCGACCACCATCATCCGCCGCCTGTTCTCCGAACGCATGTATCCGATCACGATCGAAGGTCTGGAGAACGCGATGCGGGAGTTGGTGCGGTAACCAATCCCGTCATTCCGGACGGTCCGTATCCGGAATCTCGAGCTGATGAAATTCGATCGAGATTCCGGGTTCGATGCTGCCGCATCGCCCCGGAATGACACCAAGAAGAAGCCAGGGAGAACCCCATGCCCCAGAACATCCATCGCGGCATCAAGGTGATGATCGACGAGGCCAATGCCGAGATCGAGACCATCAGCGCGGCCGACGCGATCACGCTGATCGGCAAGAACGACGTCGTCATCGTCGACATCCGCGATCCCCGCGAGATCGAGCGCGACGGCAAGATTCCCGGCGCGTTCTCCTGCACCCGTGGCATGCTCGAGTTCTGGATCGATCCGAACAGCCCCTATGCCAAGCCGATCTTCCAGGAAGACAAGAAGTTCATCTTCCACTGCGCCGGCGGCCTGCGCTCGGCGCTCGCCGCCAAGACCGCCAAGGACATGGGCCTGAAGCCGGTCGCACATATGGGCGGCGGCTTTGCCGCCTGGCGCGAGGCGGGCGGGCCGATCGAGGCGTGGGAGCCGCAGAAGAAGGGCTGAGAGAATCCTTCCCCGTCATTCCGGGGCGCGCGCAGCGCGAACCCGGAATCCAGAAGTTGTCGTGCGAGATTCCGGGTTCGCGACTGTGTCGCGCCCCGGAATGACGAAGGAAATACGGAATGACCACCACCGACGATCCGCTCGTCTCGACCGAATGGCTGGCTGCGCATCTCGGCGATGCCAACGTCAAGGTGCTCGATGCGACCTTCAAGCTGCCGGGCGTGCTGCCGCTGCCGAAGGACGACTATCTCGCCGCGCATCTGCCCGGCGCGGTGTTCTTCGACGTCGATGCGGTGTCCGACCATTCCAATCCGCTGCCGCACATGTTTCCGAGCGCCGAGCAGTTCGGTCGCGACGTCGGCGGGCTCGGCATCAGCAATGCCGACACCGTGGTGATCTACGATGCCGGCGGCTGGGTCGCGGCGCCGCGCGCCTGGTGGATGTTCCTGTCCTATGGCCATCGCAACGTGCGCATTCTCAACGGCGGCCTGAAGAAGTGGCGCGCCGAGGGCAGGGCGGTCGAGAGCGGCGAGGTGAAGCCGAAGCCTGCGACCTTCAAGGCGAGCTACGATCCGCAGCGCGTGCGCAGCATCGAGCAGATGATCGCCAATGTCGAAAGCCGTGCCGAGCAGATGATCGATGCGCGCGCCGCCGATCGCTTCGAGGGCCGCGCGCCGGAGCCGCGGCCGGGCATCCGCGCCGGCCACATCCCCGGCGCCCGCAACGTGCCCTACAACCAGCTGTTCGATGCCGCGACCGGCGAGATGAAGCCGCTCGACGATCTGCGCAAGTCGTTCATTGGCGCCGGCGTGAAGCTCGATGCGCCGATCGTCACGAGCTGCGGCTCGGGCGTCTCGGCCGGCGTGCTGACGCTTGCGCTCTACCGGCTCGGCGTCACCGAGAGCGCGCTCTACGACGGCTCGTGGTCGGAATGGGGGCAGGCGAGCGGCCCGCCGATCGCGACGGGACCGGCCTGACAGGTCATTCCTGCTTGCTAGCGCCGGGTGAGCGGCGCCAAGGTCGGCTGGCCGAACGGATCGAGCTGCTGCTGAACGACCTGCCGAACCGGCTGCGCGCGGACAATCCGCCGCCGCTCCTTGCGATGTGTCGGCTTGCTGACCGCGTTGCGCTTCGGCTTCTTCGCCTCAATGGCCTTCGGCGCCACCGGCGCTTCGACGACAACCTCAGGTCCGCCCAGCGTCGCGATCTTCGTCGCGGCCGCGTTCGCCTCGGGTGACGGAGGCGGGGCGGGCTCGGGCGCTGCCATCGCGGGTGCCGGCGGAGGAACCGCGGGCTCGCTGGGGGCGGGCGGATCGGCCACGGCGGCGACCTTGGCCTCGGTCGCCGCCGGTGCAGCTTCGGCGGCAGCGGGCGTCGGCTCCGATGCCGGCAAGGGATCTGCGGTTGGAGTCTGAGCCGCAGTGTCGGCGGCCGGCGCCGGGGTCGTCGCGGCCTGGGCTTCCGGCTTCGGCGGGGCGGGCGGGACCGGATCATCCGCCGTTGCGGCGGCGACCTTCTCCGGCTCGGCTGCAGGGGTGACCTCAGCGGGAGCTGTCGGCTCGGACGCGGCTGGCTCGGGCGGGGGTGCTGCCGGAATATCGGTCGTCACCTTGTCGGCGGCGGGCGGGTCGACCCGCACCATGGCAAGCACTGGCGGGGCGTCGGGCTGCTGCGCGAATTGCGGCTCGGGCGGCGCCCGGAGGGCCGGAATGCTGGCGAACTCTTCATGCGCCGCGCGGAACAGCGCGGCTGCCCCTAACCCGAACACCAGCAGCGAGGTCGCCAGCACGATCGCGGCGAACAGAAAGCGAAGGCCGGGGAGCATGGGCGCGGTTCCCCCTTCTGCGGGAGGGTCTTCGATGTCGAGGGAACGCGGTGACCACACAAGAAAGCCGGCGTCGCGAGCGCGAATCAGGCCGATATCGAAGATATCGCAACGTCCCGGGGCTGTTTGTTACAAAATGCGGGTGATTGATGACTTTGGCCACGTGGACAAACATTCCGGGCCCGTGAGACATCTTTGCCGCAGCGTTGACGCGAAATCACAAAAGGCCCGGAATAGCCCGGGTTTCGCGGATTTGTCTTGAATGCGCCGCTATCTTCCTGCATTGGGCCGTTAACAGTCCGGTGTGGCTTGGGGACTATAACAGAGCAATGATGATCAACCGCATTCTGACGATTTGCGCTGCCGCGGTTCTCGGCGTGGCAGGAACCTCGCTTGCGCATGCGCAGGGTTATCCGGCACCCCAGGGCACGGCCTATTCGACGGCGCCCCAGCCCTACCCCCAGGGCAGCATGCCGGATTTCGACGCTCTCAATGACGATGACGGGCAGGATTCGGCTGCACTGCCGCCGCCCGGCCCGGTGCTGTCGCCGAGCGACCCGCGCTATGGCCGTCCGGCGAATGCGCCCACCTATTCCGATCGTGGCGCGCCGACCGGTCCGGTGATGTCGCCGGACGATCCGCGCTATGGCCGCCCGATGAATGCTCCTCCGGTCTATTCCGACCGTGGCGCGCCGACTGGCCCGGTGATGTCGCCCGATGATCCCCGCTATGGCCGTCCGATGGGGCCGCCGCCGGTGATTTACGGCGACCGTCCGGGTGCGCAACAAGCCAGTCGCGACAATGGCGTTCCGGCCGCCGGCGTTTCCTATGGCGACGACCGCGGCGGCTTGCGTCCGCCCGAGGGCGTTACCGGAGCCGTGCCGCAGCAGCAGGCGCCGGTCGATGCCAATGGCAAGCCGGTACAGATCGCGGCGCTGCCGCCGGACGAGCAGCCGGAAGATGCCCCGGCGCAACTGCCGCCGAATCTGCGTCGCCAGGAAGTGTCGTTCGCGACCAAGGAGCCGGCAGGCACGATCGTTGTCGATACGTCGAACACCTATCTCTATTACATCCTGGGCAATGGCCGGGCGATCCGTTACGGCGTCCGTGTCGGCCGCGACGGCTTCACCTGGACCGGCGTGCAGAAGATCACCCGCAAGGCCGAGTGGCCGGATTGGCATCCGCCGACCGAGATGATCGAGCGTCAGCCCTATCTGCCGCGCTTCATGGCCGGCGGACCCGGCAACCCGCTCGGCGCCCGCGCGATGTATCTCGGCTCGACCGTGTACCGTATTCACGGCACCAACCAGCCGTCGACCATCGGCAAGTTCGTCTCGTCGGGCTGCATCGGCATGCTGAACGAAGACGTCTCCGACCTGTTCGAGCGCGCCAAGGTCGGCACCCGCGTGGTTGTGCTGCCCGGTGGTCCGCCGCCGGGAACGGCGACGGCTTCTGCCGCGCCTGCGAACCCGATGGCTCCCTCCGCGGCCCAGGCTCAGGCGACCGCGCCGCTGCCCGGCACGCAGCCGACCACGGTGCAGCCGCTGCCGGCACCGGTGACGGTGCGCTAGGCCAACAGGCAAACTGATCATTGAAGAAGGCGCGCCAACGGCGCGCCTTTTTTGTTTGCCGATCGATGTCCGATCTCAGGCCAGGCGCCGCGGCGGCTCGTTGCCCTTGGTGAAGGCGTCGATGCACTCGACCATCTGCTGATAATGCGCCTGCAGGCTCTCGCGCGTCGCGTAGCCGAGATGCGGCGTGATCACGACATTGTCGAGCTTGCGCAGCGGATGATCCGGCGGCAGCGGCTCGACCGAGAACACGTCGATGCCGGCGCCGGCGATCGTCTTGTCGCGCAGCGCCGCGAACAGGGCGTCCTCGTCGACGATCGGCCCGCGCGCGGTGTTGACGAGATAGGCCGACGGCTTCATGCGGGCGAGATCGGCGGCGCCGACCAGTCCGCGCGAGCGCGGGCTCAGCACGACATGGATGGTGATGATGTCTGATATCGCGAACAGCTCGTCCTTGCCGGCATAGCCGACGCCGGCCTCCTTGCACTTCTCCGGCGTCAGATTGGGACTCCAGGCGATGACGTTCATGCCGAACACCTTGGCCATGCCGGCGACCTTGCTGCCGAGCTTGCCGAGACCGATGACGCCGAGCGTCTTGCCTTCGATCTCGGTGCCGGCAAAGGTCTGCCAGGCCTCGCCGGCGTGCATGCGCGCATGCTCACGGCCGATGCCGCGGGTCAGTTCCAGGATCAGGCCCATGGTGAGGGGCGCGGTGGGATCGCGGCCATATTGGGTGCCGCACACCACCGCCTTGCGGCTCTTCGCGACCTCCACGTCGATCGCCGCGTTGCGCATGCCCGACGTGATCAGGAGCTGCAGCCTGGGCAGCGCGTCGAGCAGGCTCTTCGGGAACGGGGTGCGCTCGCGCATCGCGCAGATGACCTCGAAATCCTTCAGCTTGGTCGCCGCTTCCGCCTCGCTCGCGAACGGCTTGTCGAACACGGTGACGTCGACCCGGTCCTTGACCTTTGGCCAGTCCGCCACAGAAAGTGCGATGTCGAAATAGTCGTCGAGGATTGCACAGCGGAGCCGCGTCATCGGGGAAGGTCCATTCAGGGTGAGGACGACGGCGGGAGATCAACCGTCGGGTTACCTGTCATGGTCGCGCGCAATCGGCAGGCGCGCAAGCGACCGCGGTTTCAAAAAGCGGCGATTGTTACGCGCGCGGAGACGGCTTCTTCGTGGAGCGGATATCGGCGAGCATCGAGCGGACCGCCGGCGACAGCGCCATCTGCTTGGCGCGGCAGGCCGGACCCGGGCCGCGCATATAATGCAGTTCCGGCCGGTAGGGATTGAAAGCCTTGGCGACGAAGGCGCGCCAAAAGGCGCGGAATTCGGCGAACGGCGTCGCCTCGCCTTTGGCCGTCGGGCGCGGAAGGGGGGCTGAAATGATGGTAGCCATGACGTGGCCTCAACTGTTTTGGCCGCGGTTCTGCCGCGAAAATCGCCGTTTTTCGACGTTGAGAACGAGTTTTGGCCTGATTTATTAAAAGACGGTTTCAATTGTCGTGATTCGGCGCACACATGGCGTCGAACCCGTAATCACCCGTGGTGAAGCCGCGAAACGTGGTGAACGGACGGAAAACAGAGGTCCCGCGGTTGCGCTTTCGGGGGCCGGCCGTTACATCGGCGGCAGCAAAATTTCCACAAATCGGATCAATTCCAGGGACAGCGGATGGCGCGCCAGTTCATCTATTTCATGCAGGGTCTGACCAAGGCGTACCCGACCCGCAAGGTGCTCGATAACATCCATCTGAGCTTCTATCCGGATGCCAAGATCGGCGTGCTCGGCGTCAACGGCTCGGGCAAGTCGACCCTGCTCAAGATCATGGCCGGTCTCGACAAGGAGTATAGCGGCGAGGCCTGGGTCGCCGAGGGCGCACGCGTCGGCTATCTCGAGCAGGAGCCGCAGCTCGATCCGAAGCTCTCGGTCCGCGAGAACGTCATGCAGGGCGTCGCAAAGCAGAAGGCGATCCTCGACCGCTACAATGAGCTGGCCGTCAACTATTCGGACGAGACGGCCGACGAAATGACCAAGCTGCAGGACGAGATCGAGGCGCAGGGCCTGTGGGATCTCGACAGCAAGGTCGACCAGGCGATGGACGCGCTGCGCTGCCCGCCGGACGATGCCGATGTCTCCAAGCTGTCGGGCGGTGAACGCCGCCGCGTCGCGCTATGCCGCTTGTTGCTCGACCAGCCGGAATTGCTGCTGCTGGACGAACCGACCAACCATCTCGACGCCGAGTCGGTGTCATGGCTGGAAGGCCATCTGCGCAACTATCCGGGCGCGATCCTGATCGTGACCCACGATCGCTACTTCCTCGACAATGTCACCGGCTGGATCCTCGAACTCGACCGCGGCCGCGGCATTCCCTACGAGGGCAATTACTCGTCCTGGCTGGTGCAGAAGCAGAAGCGGCTCGAGCAGGAGGGCCGCGAAGACGCCGCGCATCAGAAGACGCTGGCCCGCGAGCAGGAATGGGTGGCGTCCTCGCCGAAGGCGCGTCAGGCCAAGTCGAAGGCGCGCTACCAGCGCTATGAGGAACTGCTCAAGAAGGCGAGCGAAAAGCAGACCCAGACCGCGCAGATCATCATCCCGGTCGCCGAGCGGCTCGGCGCCAACGTCGTCGACTTCGAGGGCCTCAGCAAGGGCTTCGGCGATCGGCTCCTGATCGACGATCTCACCTTCAAGCTGCCGCCCGGCGGCATCGTCGGCGTGATCGGACCGAACGGCGCCGGCAAGACCACACTGTTCAGAATGATCACGGGTCAGGAGAAGCCGGACAAGGGCACCATCACGATCGGCGAGACCGTACATCTCGGCTATGTCGACCAGTCGCGCGACGCGCTCGAGGGCAACAAGACGGTGTGGGAGGAGATCTCCGGCGGCAACGAGCTGATCCTGCTCGGCAAGAAGGAAGTCAATTCGCGCGGCTATTGCTCGGCGTTCAACTTCAAGGGTGCCGACCAGCAGAAGAAGGTCGGCGCGCTGTCCGGCGGTGAACGCAACCGCGTCCATCTCGCCAAGATGCTGAAGTCGGGCGCCAACGTGCTGCTGCTCGACGAACCGACCAACGACCTCGACGTCGACACGTTGCGCGCGCTGGAAGAGGCGCTGGAGGATTTTGCCGGCTGCGCCGTCATCATCAGCCATGACCGCTGGTTCCTCGACCGCATCGCGACCCATATCCTGGCCTTCGAGGGCGACAGCCATGTCGAATGGTTCGAGGGCAACTTCCAGGATTACGAAAAGGACAAGATGCGCCGGCTCGGCCAGGACAGCATCATTCCGCACCGCGTGAAGTACAAGAAGCTGACGCGCTGATCGGTTCAAGCGGTCGAGCGCGGCCATCGCGCCGCGTTCGACCGTTGTTCGTTGGCAGGATCGTGACGGCATCGCGGCGCAATCTGCGGCCAGTTGTCGCTTTTCAAGCGCGCGGGATTGCGTAGATAGAGCGCTCCCGCAAATCAAATTCTGCGAGCACTCCACCATGTCCGCACTTTCCGAGGCGCGCGCCCCCGCAAAGGGCCGGTCGCTGCGTCCCGTTCCCATGCTGATCTTCGGATCGCGCTGGTTGCAATTGCCGCTCTATGTCGGCCTGATCATCGCCCAAGGCGTCTATGTCGTGCTGTTCCTGAAGGAATTGTGGCACCTGTTCGCCCATGCCTTCGATTTCAGCGAGCAGCAGATCATGCTGGCCGTCCTCGGCTTGATCGACGTCGTCATGATCTCGAACCTGCTCGTGATGGTGATCGTCGGCGGCTACGAAACCTTCGTCTCGCGCCTCAATCTGCAGGGCCATCCCGACGAGCCGGAATGGCTCAGCCACGTCAATGCCAGCGTGCTGAAGATCAAGCTGGCGATGGCGATCATCGGCATCTCGTCGATCCACCTGCTGCGCACCTTCATCGAGGCCGGCGCGCTGTCGTCGGGCAAGGGCAACTACACCGAGACCGGCGTGATGTGGCAGACCATCATCCACTGCGTCTTCATCCTGTCGGCGATCGGCATCGCCATCGTCGACAAGCTGTCGAACGACTCGATCGAAGGCGCCAAGCAGCACGCCAGCCACTAGCGCGGCCGCCGAAGGTTCACAGCAATCCAGTGTCGTGATAAGGCTCACGACACCAGATATCGCGGGTGTTCGCCGCTTGGCGCACCCATGGGACCGCTGCGTGAACAGGCTGTTACATTTGACATTCCTCCGCGCGCTTGCCTTCGGGCTTTTGCTTGCATCCTCGTCCGTCGTCTCGCCTGCGCGCGCCGCCGATGCTGCGTTCACCCAGTTCATCGCCTCGCTGTGGCCGGAGGCCAAGGCCGCCGGCGTGTCGCGCGAGACCTTCGATCGCGAGACGCGCTCGCTCGAGCCCGACTACAAGCTGCCCGACCTGATCCTGCCCGGACGTCCCAAGACCGGCGCGCCGGCGCAGGCCGAGTTCGTGCAGGTGCCGGCCGATTACATCAGGGAAGCCTCGATCGCGCGGCTCGCCGCGGAGGGGCAGCGCCTGATGCAGAAGTATCGGCCGTCGCTCGATGCGATCGAGAAGCGGTTCGGCGTCCCGGCCAGCGTCGTGCTGGCGATCTGGGGCCGCGAGACCGATTACGGGCGTTATTCGCTGCCCTACGACACGCTGCGCGTGGTGGCGACGCAGGCCTATGTCGGCCGCCGCAAGGATCAGTACCGCACCGAGTTCATCCTCGCGCTGAAGATCCTCGGCGAGGGTGCGGTGACGCGCAAGGAGATGCGCTCCTCCTGGGCCGGTGCGACCGGTTACACCCAGTTCCTGCCGTCGGAATATTACAAGCACGGCGTCGATCTCGACGGCGACGGCCGCGTCGATATCTGGCATTCGGTGCCGGACGCGCTCGCCTCCGCCGCGCAGCAGCTGGTCAACAAGGGCTGGCAGCCCGGCGTGCGCTGGGCCTATGAGGTGCAGGCGCCGGCCAATGCCGACTGCACGATGGGCGTGCCTGAAGTGACGAAGCCGATCAGCCAATGGCTGCGCGCAGGCTTCGTGCCGGTGCGCGGGCAGAAGCTCAGCGCGGCCGAGCAGGCACAATCGGCCTCGCTGCTGCAGCCGGAAGGCAGCTACGGTCCGGCCTTCCTGACGACGCCGAACTACTTCGTGATCAAGGAATACAATTTCTCCGACCTCTACGTGCTGTTCGTCGGCCACCTCGCCGACCGCATGACGAGCCCGCAGCCATTCGCGACGCCATGGTCGGCATCGAAGCAGCTACGCTCCGCGGATGTCGAGGCGATGCAGCAGCAGCTGACGAAGATCGGTCTCTACAAGGACAAGCTCGACGGCAAGGCCGGGATGCAGACCCGCGCGGCGCTCGGCGCCTATCAGAAGCAGGCCGGGCTGAGGGTCGATTGCTGGCCGAGCGAGGCGGTGCTGCGCGCGATGAACGGGCAGCGCTGATCAGGCCGGCTCGCAGGACCGCCTGGTGGCGCAAAGCAAAAACCCGGCCGCGAGGCCGGGTTTTCGAGTGTGATGCTGAAAACGTGTCCGTCGATCAGTCGCAAACCTGGACGCGACGGAAGCGCCAGCCATAGCCGTCCCAGAAGCGCTCGCGAACCATGCGGCACGGGGCCTCTTCGACGTAAACCGGCGCCGGTGCGACATAGACCGGGGCGGGGCGAGCGCCTGCGATCGCGCCGCCCAGCAGGGCGCCGCCGATCAGGCCGCCGGCAACGCCGGCTGCGACGGCGCCGCCGTCACCAGCCTTGGCAGCCGGAGCAACGGCCAGCGAACCGGCAATCGTGGTAACGGCGACAAGGGCAGCTAAAGTCTTCTTCATGTCTTTGGCTCTCCTGGAAGGTGGTGGCGTCGTGGTTCGGCGCCGGGTTGAGGTGACTCGCACGCTGATCTCGAACTGCTGTCTTGCTAAACAGCGCAGAACAGTCAACCGAAAGTAAACGTCCGCAGGCTGATCGCGCAGAAAAGCGGTTTTTTCTGGCCATCTACAGCAGATGTCCCGGAGAAACAGTCGGTTTTCCGGGACAACTGGTTCGATTTAATCGAGATGAACGGCGATCAATCGCAAACGCGGACGCTGCGAACGCGCCAAGTGTAGCCGTCCCAGAACCGCTGGCGCTGCCAGAAGCAGTCGGGGCCGTAGCCGGGTTCGGCGACATAGGCCGGGCCGGGCGCATAGTAGCCGTATCCGGGACCGTAATAGCGGTTCTGCGATGCGATCGCGCCACCGACGATGGCGCCACCGATCAATCCCGCAGCGACGCCGGCGGCGACACCGCGTTGTGCCTGGGCGGGGGCGGGCACCGCCACAGTCGAAGCCGCCACAGCGGCAACGGCGCAAAGCGCCAGCAATGTCTTCTTCATGGCCTCACCTTTCTCGCGGCAGCAGGGACAGCGTGCATTGGCGATCTGTCTCGCCGGAGGGTTCCATATTCAGCTTGAATGATCAATGAATGACGCTGCCGCATTCGCGACCAAATGCTTGCAGCTTTTGCAGTTTCTTGCAACGCACAAGCCCGATAGCGCCGCGGCGAGGCGTGTGCTCATGGCGGTCGGCGGCGAAGACAGCGCTTATTGGCCCGTCCGGTCACCCAGCGGGTTCGACCTCCGAGCGATTTAGACTCATTCCAATATGAATCCCGCATCAGTTTGGAATTGCTACAAAAACCGCTTTTTCCTTTTGCATCGCGCGGGAGCCGACAATATCCATACTGGGAAGTATCACCGTTGGACCCCGCCTTTCTCCGATGATCGTCTGTTCCTGTAACGTCCTCAGCGACCACGATGTCCGCAATGCCGTCAACGGCGGTGGGTCCGTGACACGAAATGCCAAGCAGGTGTACGGCTGCCTCGGCTGCAGTGCCGAATGCGGCCGCTGCGCGCGCACCATCAAGGCAATCATCGACGAGGCGCTCGGTCCCTGCGCCAAGGCCTGCTGCTCCGGCTGCCCCCACAGCGGCCATCCGCACGCCGACAACGAGGACGCCGAGCCGGCTGAATTCGCGCTCGCGGCCTGCTGATTTCACCAAATCCCCCGAATCCGGTTATCCAGGCGCCGCTTCTGCGAAGAGTTGCTCTTGCCGGTAATCTGATTTAGAAAGATTCTAAATTCAGTGCCGGCCAAGGTTGGCCGCGACAGGTGGAGTGGATCATGCAAGGCGACCCGAAGGTCATCGATTATCTGAACAAGGGGCTGCGCAGCGAACTGACCGCCATCAATCAGTACTGGCTGCACTACCGGATGCTCAACAATTGGGGCCTCCTGGAGATGGCCAAGGTCTGGCGCAAGGAGTCCATCGAGGAGATGGAGCACGCCGACAAATTCGTCGATCGCATCCTCTTCCTCGACGGCTTCCCGAACCTGCAGGTGCTCGATCCCCTGAAGATCGGCCAGGACGTCAAGGAGATCATCGAGTGTGACCTCGCCGCCGAGATCGGCGCGCGCACGCTCTACCAGGAGGCGGCGACCTACTGCCACGGCGTCAAGGACTATGTCAGCCGCGACCTGTTCGAGCAGCTGATGAAGGATGAGGAAGACCACATCGACTTCCTCGAGACCCAGCTCGACCTGATCAAGCGCATTGGCCTTGAGCTCTACACCCAGAAGCACGTCGGACATCTGAAGGGCGAGGATTCCTGACCGGCTGTCTGCCGGCGCACTGAGCGTCGGGCAAAATACGAGAGGCCGTCCTTGCGGGCGGCCTCTTTTGTTTTTGCGAAAGGGATAGAGCTATTCGTCAGTAGCACCGCATGATGTTGACGGTGCGGTCGCCGCCGCGTCCGGGCACCGTGACGCTCTCGGTGGGACAGCTCGACACATAGGGGCGATCCGACGGCACCACGGCCGGCGGATAGCGATGCGCCCAATCCCACGGCACGTCCTGGGTGTAGGTGTAGCGGACGTCGTTGGAGACCGGCGGCGGGACCTCGGCGGCGAAGGGAACGCTCGCCGCACCATCATAATATCCGCCCGCGTCCGGCAACACGATGCCGGGCACCCGCACATGATGGCGGAAGGCCGGATGGTGCGAGGAGAACGTGCCGCGCGCCGCGGATCCGGATCTCGCATAGGTTTCGGTCGGGGAGGCCAGCAGCAGCGCTGCGACGCCAAGGGAGGCCATCAGCACCCCATATGTTCGATACGCCATTCTTCGAAGAGCCATGGCACGCACCAACTCGCGGTTACGGAGCATTTCTGCAGACGCTAGGCCGCGCCTCATGGCGCCCGCAAACTCATCCTTAATTATTGGTTAAAAAGTAAGGTTAACAGAGAGTAACTGTTTCAAATTGACGCGACCTCCCGCGCAGACGGCGGGCGCCGTTCAGACAGCATCCGCCGGAACGAAGCAGCTGATGATGATGCTGCCGCGGTGGTGCACGTACCACACCACGGCCTCGCCGACCGGATTGCCGCGACCGCGGATCACGGCGCGCTCCGGCACCATCATCCACTCGCCTTCGATCGGCACCCAATAGGCGCCGCCCCGAACGTCGTAGCTGGTGCGATGGCCGTCGGAGATGTCGCAGCACGGCACGCCATTCGGCGCGATCACGCTCTTGAACCAGGCGCGGATATCGGGCGGCACGTTGTCGTATTGGCCGTTGTCGAACGCCAGTGCAGCGCCCGCCATCACGGCGAGCCACGCAAGCACCGCGACATGCGTGAGCCTTCGCATTGCCTTCCTCCGGCAAAAATCTCTACGTGACCCGCGCATAGCGTCGCGCGAATCCGGTGTTTGCGCGATTAGGCACGAACCGCGCGCGGGATGCATGCTCAAAGAATCGGCGAAGCCGCGCAGTCAGGCGTGATGCAGTGCGGGATGGTTGCGCTCAGGATGATTGTTTCGCACGCGCCTTCTTCGCGGGTTTCACCGCGAAATTGTCCCGCGCCATTTTCAGCGCGCTGCGCAGCGTGACCTGATCAGCCTTCGCGAGGCGGACATTGGTGCTGCCGCTCTTGCCCCAGCCGCCCGGCACCGGTCGGAAAATCTCCGGCTCGGCCTCGACCACCATCGCCTGTTGCTCGGGTGTCAGCTTCACCATGCCCCAATCCTGGTCGGGATAGCCGAGCGTCGCGAAGATGCGCTTGCCGACGCGGAAATCTGTTGTGCCGTGATGCGCGCCTTCAACGACCTCGGGCAGGTCGAGTGCAATACGGCGGAAGCGATCAGCGGACATCGCCCGGACCTCGATCGCTACATCGTCGGCGCCGTCTGCAACAGTTCCTGCAACTGCCTGGCATAGAACTTCGCATCGCCGGTGGTGAGATGGCCGCGTGTCTCGCTGCTTGCCGGGATCAGATCAATCCTGCCGTTCTTGATCCGCTTCACTGCAGCTTCAGTAACGCCGGTCTCCGGCGGATTGCGTTCATCGTCGGCGGCATTGATGGCAAGCAGGGTTGCCTCGATCTTTTCCAGTCCGGCGGAGGGATCGTAATCGTGCGAGGCCTCCCATTGATAGATGTAGTCGTTGGCATCCGCGGTGACCGGCAACGCCAGCTGGTCGTCGACCAGCTTGTCGGCCTGCGCTACGCTCGGCGCCAGGGTCTGGTAGCCGAGCGTGCCGCCGGCGCTGGCAAAGCGATAGGCGGCGATGGCGTATTTCATCATCCGCGGCTGGCTGGTGTAGTTGCCGCCATTGTAGTCGGGATCGTTGCGGATCGTTTCCAGCATCGTCCGCCGCAGCATCCAGTTGCGTGCCGCCATCGCTGATGGCTGCGAGGCCATCGGCACCAGCACGTCCATCATCCGGGGATAGCGCACGCCCCAGATCCAGGTGTGCATGCCGCCCATCGAGTTGCCGATCACGAGCCGCAGATGCTTGATGCCGAGTCCTTCGGTGACGAGCCTATACTGCGCGTCGACCATGTCGTTGTAGTCGTATTTCGGAAAGCTGGTCCGCATCGCGTCCGACGGCTTCGACGATTTGCCGTGCCCGATGCCGTCGGGGATGATGATGTAGTATTTCGCCGCGTCGAGCAGCTGGCCGGGGCCGAACAACTGGCCGGCAAAGCTCGGCGTCAGCATGCTGGCGGCCGAGCCGCCGGAGCTGTGCAGCACCAGCACCGGCTGTCCGGTCGGCGCACCGACCGTGGTGTAGTGCAGCCGCAGTTCCGGCATCACCTCGCCGCTATGAAACTTGAAGTCATTCGCGGTCCACTCGCCATCCTGCGGCGTGGGGTAATCTGCAGCCATGGCCGGTACCGACATCGAGACGAGAGCGGCCGCAAGCGCCGCGCACAAACGGATCATGGTGCTTCTCCCCACGCGCGGCGCATTTGTCCAGCCGCGTCGGTGCAAGCCTAGCATGACGGAAAGCGTCGTCCACGCGCGTGACGCAGAAGTGTCCGGTTAACTCGCCTTCAGCACGTTGAGTGCGTACCAGCCCCAATAGACGCGGTGACGCTGGATCAGGCCGTGCTCGATCTCCATGACCTCGACGAGATCCATCTGGTCGCCGTCCGGAGACTGCCGCGGATATTCCCAGGTGAGGACGCGGCCGTTGCCGAAGAAACCCTGCTTGAAGCGCCGCCGTTGCGGCGGGTTGGTGCGGAACACGCGCGTGATGAACTCGCGCAGCGCGTCGCGGCCGCGGACGATCCCGTCCTTGGTCTGCATCAAATGCTGCACCAATGGGCTCTCGATCGAGGCGTCGGCTGCGTAGAGCGCGAGCGCTGCCTCGAGGTCCTTGCTGCCGAGCGCTTCGTCCCAGAGCCTGTAGATGCGTTCCGCGTCGTTGCTGCCGGCTGTCATGATTGTTCCCTTGCGTTTCGTCGACTGCCGCCCATTTGAGCGGAAGAGGCCACCGCGACGTTTCAGGAAAATCTGAAATGAGCTGCGCGGCACGGCGCATGCGGTAGGACGTTTCGGCGCGATCCGGAGGACGATGCGGTGGGATCATCCCAAGCCCTGCAAACAGGATTTTCGCGGATCGCCGAGGCCTTGGGCGATCCGGTCCGCGAGGCGATGGTCAGTGCGCTGGCCGACGGCAAGGCGTTGCCGGCGGGCGAGCTTGCTGCGGTCGCCGGCATTTCGCCGCAAGGCGCCAGCGCGCATTTGCAGAAGCTGGTCGACGCCCGCGTGCTGTCGGTGTGGGCACAGGGCAGGTTCAGATATTACCGGATCAGGGATGACGACGTCGCGGCGCTGATCGAGAACCTCGTCGATCTTGCGGCCAAGGCCACCGTGGGGCGGCGGCGTGCAATGCCGGCCGGGCAGCTCAGGCAATCGCGCACCTGCTACCACCACCTTGCGGGTCAGCTCGGGGTGCTGCTGTCGAATGCGCTGATCCGCCGCCGCCTCGTCGTGATCGACGGCCGCGGTGGTCGCGTGACCGAGCAGGGGCTGGCCTGGTGCCGGGCCGAGGCGATCGATTTCGATCCGGCGCGGCAGCCGCATCTGCGGCTCTGCAACGACTGGACCGAGCGCGTGCCGCATCTCGCCGGTCCGTTTGCCAATGCCGTGCTGGCGCGGCTGGTCGAGATGCGCGGCGTTGCGCCGCATCGGATTCCGCGCGCATTGCGGATCACCGATCGGGGGCGGGCGTTCTTCGACCGGCTTGGCGTCCAGGTTCCGTTCTGAAGGCGACGAGGTGAACTAGCGGCCGTCCTCGACTTCGGTCTCCGGGCGGTCGTTGCCGGAGGCGGTTTCGGTCAGCCATTTGCCGTCTGACGTCTCGTACATGATCGCCTCGGTGCGCCCTGGGACACGCTGCTCGTTGGCGGCGCGTCGGGCAGCGGCAAGTGCCGCGGCGTGGGTAGGAAATGGTTCCGAGAACACCCCGTTGACGGTATAGGCCCAGCCGCCGTCGTGCTGGACGACCTTGTAGATCACGTGGCTCATCCGGAACCTCGCTCCACCGTGGACGATGAGACTGCCAGAATAGACCACGATGTCGTATTTTGCAGCAGCCGATCGTCTTTGAGGGAGCCGCCCCGTTGCCGCGGGCGAGGGAGACCGACATGTGCCGCAATATCAAGACGCTGTTCAACTTCGAGCCGCCCGCCACCGAGGACGAGATCCACGCCTCGGCGCTGCAGTTCGTGCGCAAACTGTCCGGCTTCAACAAGCCGTCGCAGTCCAATGAGGCCGCCTTCAACCTGGCCGTGGCCGAGGTCTCGACCGCCGCGCGCAAGCTCCTGATCTCGTTGCAGACCACGGCGCCGGCGCGCGATCGCGAGGTGGAGGCGGAGAAGGCGAGGGAGCGTTCGCGCCTGCGGTTTGGCTGAGGGGGGCGTACCGTGATGCAGATCACGGTACGGCGCCGCGCGTCCGGGCATCGGTGCCGTTCACCCGATCCCGGAGCGACGCCATGAAGCCTGCCCTGCTCACGTTCTGTTCGATTGCGTTCGCCGTGCTCTGGACCTGCGGCATGCTGTGGTCGAGCGGGACGATCGACCTTGCCAACGTCATCATCCTGTCGGCCTGCGGGGCGCTCGCGGGCGTTGCCTGGTACTACGCGATGCGCTGGGTCTACCAGCTCATGCACCTCGCCCGGCCCTCCGATCCTCCGGCCAATCCGGGCGCGGAGCGGTAGGCATCGGGCGCGACACGGACGGAGCTGGCCGTGTCGCCGCGCGAGGACAAGAAGGGTTACTTCTTGTCCTTCTTGCGGTGCTTCTTCTTTTTCTTGTGATCGTCGTCCTCGTCGTCTTCATCCGCGAAGTCGATGGCGTCGACGTCAAGCGCGATCGCTTCCGCCGCCGCGCGCTCGGCGGCATCGCGCTCGGCGAGCTCGGCGGCTTCACGCTCCTTGGTGCGCTTGTAGTCTTCCCAGGCGTCGAAGATCATGTGCAGCCATGGCATCACCTGCTCGATCGACGGCAATTGTCCGGGCGGGCCGGCTTCACCGCGCGGGCCGGCCGGTCCCTGCGGTCCCTGTGGACCAGCTTCGCCGCGCGGACCCTGCACGCCTGCCTTTCCCTGCACTCCCGGCTTGCCCTGGGGACCCGCCTTTCCAACCCGTCCGGGCTTGCCCTGCGGACCGGGCTTGCCGCGCGCACCTTCCGGCCCCGGCCGTCCCGGATGTCCTTGCGGACCGGGCCGACCCGGCTCGCCCTGACGGCCCTGCGGTCCCTGCGCCCCTCGTGACCCCTGGCGGGAGATTGTCTCGTCAGCCACTGATATGCTCCGTCGCGATTTCAAGCCGCTTGTAACAGAGGTTGGATGACGGCTTCAATTCTGCCCGGCGCCGCTGATGCAAGCGATCAACAGTCATAATTCGATGCGAAGATCGTGACGGGAGGACGCGTTGCGGATTCTGAACGACAGGCGCGGGGCAGTTGCAGGCGACGCAACAAAGGCGCTGACGTTCGACATCGTGGTGACGCCGCACGATCTGCGCGATGAAGCGGCGTTTCGCAATACCGGCGTCCTCGACCTCTATGCCGAGCTGTTTCCTCCGAACGAGCGCGACGCCCCCGACGACATTGTGCGATGGGTGCTGTCAGACGATGTCGGCGAGCGACGAGAGTTCAGCGTCGGCGGTCGGAAGCTGTCATATTGTCTCGACTCGCGCTGCTTCATCTTGCGCGCGGAGGGGCGCGCGATCGGCCTCGGTTTCTTCACATACGATCACGCAAGCGAGCTGATCTACTGCAATTATGTGGGCGTCGCGAAGGCGTGGCGCGGCGGCGGCCTGGCGCGCCGGTTCTATCGCGAGATGATCGAAATGCTCGACGCCCTGTTTCCACGCAATATCGGCGTGGTGCTCGAGGTCGAGCCGTATGACCGCGATCGCCTGGCGGCGATCATCGATGATCTCGAACGAACGGGCGTGAGGCAGCTCGCCGCGGATCAACAGACCGGGATTCGCAGATTGCTGCGCGTCAGCTGGTACGACAAGCTCGGCTATTGCTTCTTCTGCGACGCGCGCGGCATGCAGCCGCTTGAGTGTCGCTCGCCATGCCTCGATCCATCGCTGTTGCCGTCCGCTTGGGTCGGCGCGGAGGAAAATTATTGGTTGGCCTGGCAGTCGCGGACCGGCGCGCCGTCGGTGGAGGGCGAGCGCGCGGGTGATCTCTGGCAAAGAGCCGTCGTTGCGATCTATGTCGAGATCCTCGCAAAATCCCTGGTCGACGACGATCCGAAGGAGCGGCGCGACTATTGGGACTATGCGACGGCGCTGGTCGCGCAGACGCTGCAACGGGCCGCGATGACCGAAGTGCGTCTCGCTCGCTGCCTCGACGCCGAGGGCAGCGAGCTATTGTCGCGCTGGCGGCGGCTTGCGATCGACCCGCCGATCTAGATCGACGTGCGGTCAGGCTGCGGCGTGCTCGCTCAGCGGCACGTCGATGCCGTCGGCCGAATATTCGCGGATCTTGTTCCGCAAGGTCCGGACCGACAGCCCGAGCACGCGCGCTGCGCGGGTGCGATTGCCGTCGCAGCGCGCAAGCGTTTGCAGCACGAGCTCGCGCTCGACTTCATCGACGGTCGCGCCGATCAGCAGTGGGACGATTTCATTTGGAGCCAGCGACGGCAGCAGAGCTTCCGGCGACGGTACGGTGGACGCGTAAGACATGAACTCCTCCCGATCAACGCCCGCTTCGTCGGTGAAGCGAAGACATCGAGAACCAACTACCCCGTAGATCCACGGTGTGCCGGTTTGGTTAACAAGCCCTTAACGCGCCCCTAACTCCCTGCTCTGTAAGCAAAATACCCAGAAATCGCCACGATTTCGGTTCCATCCGTCACAATGTGCGGTATCCGCCATCGACCATCACGATCGATCCCGAGACATAGGCCGACAGGTCCGAGGCGAGGAAGATGGCGGGGCCGACGATGTCCTCCGGCTTGCCGGCGCGGCCGAGCGGGGTGTGGTCCATGAAGACCTTGACGAGGTCGGGATTGGTGGCGCGCACCTTCTCGTTCAACGGCGTCTCGATGAAGCCCGGCCCGATTGCATTGACGCGCACACCATCCTTGCCGAGCTCGGCGGCCAACGCCTTGGTGAAGCCGAGCACGCCGTGCTTGGAGGCGGTATAGGCCGGCGAGCTTGGCGTGCGCAGATGCACGAAGGACTGGATCGAGCCGATGTTGACGATGCGTCCCTTGTTCTTGCGCAGTGGCGCGAGGAACGAATGCGTCACGTTGAACACGCCGGTGAGATTGATCGAGATGATGTCTTCCCAATCCTTGATCACGGCTTCGTCGGTGCCGAGCATGCCGTTGCGGCGCGCGATGCCGGCATTGTTGACCAGGATCGAGATCGGCCCGACCTTGTCGGCCACTTGCTTTGCCATCGCGACGCAGGCGTCGCGATTGGTCACGTCGAGTGCAAAGCTCTCCGCCTTGCCGCCGGCATTGCGGATCTCCCTGGCCGCTTCCGCCACCGCATCGCCGTTCATGTCGAGCAGCACCACGCGCGCGCCCTCGCGGCCGTAGCCGAGTGCGATGGCACGCCCGATACCCGAGCCCGCACCGGTAATGACGGCGATGTGATTGTCGAGAAGGGCCATGGCGTTTCCTCGTTCTGATTTGTGAGCGTTGTCGACAACACTATTCAAAACTGCGCCAACCGAAACGCCAAGCCGCATTTGCGCGTTGCTGTTATCCGGATTCGGATGACAGCACGGACCGATCATGGACCCGCATATCAGACACTGGAAAGTTGCGATCGAGCGCTTTTGCGCGGCGCCGGACCCTGACTATCGCGAGATCGCCAAGATGGTCGCCGAGATCGCCGCGACCGACATCGACGAGACGCTGCGGCATGCGGCCGCACAGGTGCTGCCGATCTTGCGCCAGGCGGCGCTGAAATCGGCCGACCGCCGCACCAAGTCGATGGCGCTGCGCCGTCTCGGCATCATCAGCGATGCGCTGCACGCGCTGTCGGCACCGCGGTTCGGCCGGCGCGGCCTGACGCCGAAGGTGCTGACGCAGGAGGAGCAGTACCGGCAATTGCTCGGCCTGCCGTTCGGCCGCCGGCTCGCGGCGACCGAAGTCCAGCAGGCTTTCAAGCGCGCCGCCAAGACGGTGCATCCCGACGGTGGCGGCAACGGCGCGGCATTCCTCGAACTCGCCGCCGCGCGCGACGCCCTGATCAAGCATCATTGACGCTGGATCGCGTCACCACATGACAGCACAAGGACGGACGCCGCGCTGTTGCCGGGTGTCCGCCCTGTGCGTGATCGAATGGCGTTCGCTCAGAACGAGCAGGTGCCGTTGTTCAGGAGGCCGGTCTTGTAGCTGAACGCGGCGTCGAAGGTCGGCAGCTCCTCGCTGACGATGGAGAAGTTCGCCGGCCACGGCGTGGTCGGGATGCTCTGGTCCCAGATCTGGCAGAAGCCGGTGTCCTGCCAGCGGATCAGATGATAGGGCGTGGCGCTGGCCGGGCTTGCCGCGGCAAGCACGGACACGGTTGCGGCAATGGCGGCACAGGCAATCGCAAGACGACGCATGGGAAATCTCCGGTTTGAAAAATGAATGCTCCACGGGAAATCCTGGAGCTCAGGGGCCGACGCCCCGGACATGCAGTGAGTGTTGCAACCCCGGGTACAGGTTCAACGCTGGTCGAGCGAAAGCACCCGCCAACAAATCGGCCATCGCTGTGCCAAATTGCGCCTGTTTACGCGCTTGTTACAGTCGGCGCATCGCGATTCGCAGCCGTGTCGCGACGCGAGCAAAACCGACGCGAGCAAATCCTGGGGATACCGCACATGAAATTTTCATCCACCCTTCGCGCCGCGCTGGTGACGCTGCTGGCGTTCACCGGCCTTGCGTTCTCTTCCGCGGCCCGCGCCGACAGCGGCTTCGTGACGCTCACGATCTACAAGGCCGGATGGATCATCGGCGGCTCCGGCGGCAGCGGCGTCTTGACCTTCCGCGGCCGCTCCTACCGGCTCTCCACCGGCGGCCTCGACTACGGCCTGGTGTTCGGCGGCTCCAAGACCGTGCTGCGCGGCCGCGTCAGCAACATCAACCGTCCGTCCGACGTTGCCGGCGTCTACGGTGCGGCCGGCGCGGGGCTTGCCGTCGGACGCGGCGCGCGCGCGATCGTGCTGACCAATCAGAAGGGCGCGGTGCTTGAATTGACCGGACATCAGGTCGGTCTGATGGCCAACGCCGATCTGAGCGGCCTTGCGATCACCATGCGGTAGAGATCGGGAGCGTCCCGGCACAGGCCGGGATAAGCCGCGTTCACCTGAACAGATGCAGCGCGGCGTATTGCAGCAGCATGATGGTCTTGGCGTCGACGATGCGCCCGTCGCTGATCATGGCGAGCGCGTCGTCGATCGCAAGCTCGAGCACCTCGATGTCCTCGCCCTCGTCGGCGAGCCCGCCGCCGTCACCGACACGCATCGCGGCGTCGTATTCGGCGACGAAGCAATGCAGCTTCTCGGTCACCGCGCCCGGAGACGTGAAGGCCTCGAACACCTTGCGCACATGCGCGAGCCGGTAACCGATCTCCTCCTCCGCCTCGGCGCGAATGCGTGCTTCCGGCTCGGCATCGTCGAGCATGCCGGCTGCAGCCTCGATCAGGAGATCGTCATAGCCGTTGGCGAAGGCGGGGTAGCGGAACTGGCGCACCAGCACGACGCTGCGGGACGTCAGATTGTAGGGCAACAGCGCCGCGCCGTTGCCGCGGTCGTAGACCTCGCGCACCTGGGTTTGCCATTCGCCGTTGGCGCGCCGGTAATCGAACGTTGCGCTCTTCAGCTCGTAGCGGCGCTTCGAAAGCAGCTCGACGTCCTTGACGCGGACGCGGTCGGCGATGCTCATGCGTTGATCCTCAAGCCTCTCACGGCGTCGCTTCGCGACCGTCGAGCCATTTGGCCAGCATCACCGAAGTCGATTCGTCATAGCCGAGCGATTGGTAGAACGCGCCGGCCTTGGCATTCTCCCGCCGCACCAGCAGTTGCAGCTTCGGCACGCCGGCGGCGCGCAGCCAGTCCTCGGCCGCCGCCATGATGGTGCGGCCAAGTCCCTTGCCCTGGCGGTTGGGATCGACCGCGACGTAGTAGACCCAGCCGCGATGACCGTCGTGGCCGACCATCGCGGTCGCGACGATCGCATTGGCGTCGCGGCCGACCAGCACGGCCGAGTTCGGTCCGCGCCGCGCCAGCGCGATGTCGGCAGCAGGATCGTTCCACGGCCGCGTCAGGCCGCAGGCCTGCCACAGCGCGACGACATCGGCGATGTCGTTATCGGTGATCGGTGCAATGGCGAGGGAGGCGGCGGAGGAGGAGGAGGAGGGCATCGTCGCCTGCGCGGTCACAGCACCTTGCCCGGGTTCATGATGCCGAGCGGATCGAGCATCGCCTTGACCTGCCGCATCAGCTCGATTGCGACCTTGTCCTTGACGTCGGGCAATTCGTCGCGCTTCAGCACGCCGATGCCGTGCTCGGCGGAGATCGAGCCGCCCATCCGCAGCACGATCTCGAACACGACGGCATTCACGTCGTGCCAGCGCGCCAGGAAGTCGGCCGCATTGGCGCCGACCGGCTGGCTGACATTGTAGTGGATGTTGCCGTCGCCGAGATGGCCGAACGGCACCGGCCGCGAACCCGGAATCAGCTTCACCACCGCCGCATTGGCCTCTTCGATGAAGGCGGGCACGGCTGCGACCGGCACCGAGATATCGTGCTTGATCGAGCCGCCTTCCGGCTTCTGCGCCGCCGACATCTCGTCGCGCAGCTTCCAGAACGCCTGGCGCTGGCTCAGATTGGCGGCGATCACAGCGTCGTCGACGATGCCGTCCTCCATGCCCTGGGCCAGGATCGCCTCCAGCGTGTCGCGCGCATCGTCGCGCGACGACGACAATTCCATCAGCACGTACCAGGGATGCTTGCTGGTCAGGGGATCGCGGATATCGATGCCGTGGCGGATCGAGAAATCGACCGCGACGTCGGCGAGCAGCTCGAAGCTCGTCAGCGCACCGGCCGCTTGATCGCGCGAGATCGACAGCAGCTTGAGTGCAGCCGCCGGCGACTTCAGACCGACATAGGCGGTCTCGACCGCACGCGGCCGCGGAAACAGCTTTAGCGTTGCCGCGGTGATGATGCCGAGCGTGCCTTCTGCGCCGATGAAGAGATTGCGCAAATCGTAGCCGGTGTTGTCCTTTTTCAGCTTCGACAGCGCGTTCAGCACGCGGCCGTCAGCCAGCACGACTTCGACCCCGAGCGCCATTTCGCGCGCCACGCCGTAGGCGAGCGCTCCGGTGCCGCCGGCGTTGGTCGAGAGGTTGCCGCCGATCGTGCAGCTGCCCTCGGCGCCGAGCGAGAGCGGAAACAGCCGGTCGACCTCGGCTGCCTTCTGCTGCGCGATCTGCAGCACCACGCCGGCCTCGCAGGTCATGGTGTTGGATTCGACGTCGATGTCGCGAATCTTGTCCAGCCGTCGCAGCGAGACCACGACCTCGCCATTGTGCGGCGTCTGGCCGCCGACCAGGCCGGTGTTGCCGCCCTGCGGCACCAGCGCGATCCTGTGCTCGGTCGCAAGCTTGCAGATCGCAGCGACCTCGGCGGTCGAACCGGGGCGCAGCACCAGCGGCGAACGGCCGTGGAACAGGTCGCGCTCCTCGGTGACGTAAGGCTTGATGTCGGCGGCGTCGGTCACCGCATATTTCGCGCCGACGATGGCGCGGAATTTTTCAAGCAATTCGGGCGGAAGCGGCGGCACCGCTGATTGGACGATATTCATTTTTTCTTGGTCTTTCACTCAGTCGGGGATCTTTGCCCAAGCATGCCCTTCGCGCAAACGCTTCGCGTTTGTCGCGAGGGAAAGCCGGTTCCCGCTTGGCGCTAACGCGGCCGTTCCGGTCCGGGTCATGCTTGTTGCCGTCCAACGGCCGCGCGGCGCAGCCGGTCATTGATGGCTTCGCCCAACCCGTCCTCGGGAATGGGCGTCACCGCGATCGCATCCGCGTTTCTCTTGTCGAGGGTACGGAGGTAGCCGAACAGATTGGCGGCGGCCTCGGCCAGGTCGCCGCGCTCGGATAGGTTCATCACCACGGAGGCGCATTCGCTGCGCGCGACCTTGGCCGGCCCGAACGCCAGCAAGGCTTCGCCGACATGGACGTCGCTGGCATTGAGCCGGACCGGCGTCCGCGGCGCGTAATGCGAGGCGAGCATGCCGGGGGCAACCGGCTGGGCGTCGACTTCCGCGTCTTGCGGCGGCGACTGCAAGGGCTGGCCGAGCACGCGCTCGATCTCGGCGCGCGTCAGCCCGCCCGGCCGCAGCAGCACCGGATCGGAGAAGCAGCCGACGATGGTGGATTCGACGCCGACCTCGACCGGTCCGCCGTCGACGATCAGGTCGATGCGGCCGGCGAGATCTCCGTTCACATGCTCGGCGGTGGTCGGCGAGACATGGCCGGAGATATTGGCCGACGGCGCTACCACGGCACCGCCGAAAGCCTTGATGATGTCGCGCGCCACTTTGTGGGCCGGGATGCGGATGGCGACCGTATCGAGCCCGGCGGTCGCGAGTTCCGCAACCGGGCAGGAGAGCGCCCTCGGCAGCACCAGGGTCAGGGGACCGGGCCAGAACGCGTCCGCCAATCGCAGGGCCTGCCCGTTGAACAGGGCAATCCGGCGGGCGGCGCCAAGATCGGCGACATGGGCAATCAGCGGATTGAAGGCCGGCCGGCCCTTGGCCTGGTAGAGGCGGGCGATCGCGGCGGCGTTGCCGGCGTCGGCGCCGAGGCCATAGACGGTCTCGGTCGGAAACGCCACCAGGCCGCCCTCGGCCAGGACCCCGGCGGCGGTCGCCGTGGCGGCGGCGCCGGCGGACAAAACGTGCGTTTTCAGACCTGTATCCACTGTGACTAGATTCCTCAATTGGGTGCCTTGTGGTCCCTTGCAGTCCCTGAAACCCGACGCTATAAGCCCGGCTCTCAGTCGGAGTGTGGCTCAGCCCGGTAGAGCACTGCGTTCGGGACGCAGGGGTCGCAGGTTCGAATCCTGCCACTCCGACCATTCTTTCAAGCACTTATAGGTTCTGTGTTTTTTGTGCGCAACGAAATGCGCAACGATTTGAAGCTCGGCAGCCATGTCTGTCGCCCTCGAGGCACCGTCAAGGACGTCGAACAGCGGTCCGCGGCGGCCTTGCTCTGTTCTAAATCGGAAAAAAGACGATCGGGAAGCGCGAGGGAACTAGCCCCTGTCGGGATGCTACATCGAACACCATCAAGCACCACAAGTCCTCCCTTCGGACCTACGAGCTGATTTGGCCGATATCAAAGCACGAATAGCTCGCGGAGAGTAGTGGTCAGCTCAGCGCCCTGCCCCAAAAGCTTTCGCCGCCTCTTCCTGAAAGTCCGGGTGGTGATGGCCATAGTTGGCCTCTAATTGCTCAACGGTCATGCCGAGCCAGCCAGCGGCTTCCCACATGTCGACGCCCGCCTGCATCAACCATGTCGCCGCTGTATGGCGCAGCGAATGCCGGACGACGTCGTCGCCCAGTCCGGCGTCCTCCAGAATACCATTCCAGGCTGACCTGATCTTACCGGCAAGCGGCTGGCCGTCGTGCAGGCGGTTCACGACGAACCGGATTTGTTCACCGTCTCTCATAACCCCTGAGGCGCGGAGTTCTGCAGATCGAGCTTGGTCGATCCTGCGCCATCGAATCAGATGCGGACGCAGGCGGCTAGCGATCTTTGCCGGCGGCCGCCGTTTCTTGGTCGACTGCTCCAGCGCCCCTTTGCCCTGGTAGACCATCGCGTCAAGGTTCATCCATGGATGGGTCGTTGTTGGCAGCCACTGGGTGCGCCGGATGGTCTCTTCGCGACGAGCACTGTAGATACCGATCAGGCAGAAGCGCGCCGCGGGATAGCGACGACGAATGATCCACCGCTCCCGGCGCGCGAGCTCGCCATCCTCGCTGCGCTTCCACGTTTCCTGCTCGGTGTCCCACACGTAGCCGATTGTTGCTCCGAGTAGCCGCGCTGCCTCGTTGCGCGTTAGCCATCGGTGTCGTCCTTCGGCTTTAGGAGGAAGAGTGATCTTTGGAACGACGGTGAGCGTATGCTCGGCGTGGTAGGCGTTCACGGCAGCGCGTAGATCTTCAAGTCGGCGTCGTGCGGTTTGATCAGAGACTGTCCCGTTGCGTGGCTTGATGCCAGCTTTCCTATGATTGTCGTTCGCAGTACCGGTGGACCAATCGACAAAGTCGCGACAAAGCTGAGCTTTGAGCTGACTGACGGTTTTATCGCCAAAAAAGTTGTTAAGATCGAGCAAGCGAATGAGCAGCAGGTCATGTTGTGCCCACGCGCGTTCATCGCCCGTGTCCTTGGGCCGCTTTGAAATTTCGTAGGCAGTGAGGACGTCGGCTATCGCGAGGACGTTCGGGTCAGTTGCCCCGATGGTGCTCGTATGTCGCTCGCCGATATAGGTCTCGAGCGCCTTCGCAGCTCCGTCAATGTCGTCGCGGCTGCAGCCTGTGCGGATTTGCCGTCCACGATCGAGGATGATCCAGGTTTCATCGTCCTCTCTAAACCAGAGTCGTGGCGGCTTGGCTTTGCGGCCCGGCATGACGGCTTGACCAATTTGCAGATCGCTCGAGGGGTTGTCAGATCCTTGCCCGCAACTTTGGCGATTTCAAGAGTCCCAGTGGCCGCGGCTCTGCGCAACGATGATATTGTCAACGGACCGAGTGGGAAGAACACTGCCGCGGCCTCGACAAGGGTCATTACTTCATCCTCACCCCATTGGGCAGGATCGGGCCGCGCTTTTGCGCGAGCGAGCTTGTCGATCTTGCGCTTCGGCATTCCTTGAACGCGTTGCTCGTGAAGTCGCGCTGCCGTTGGATCAGAGCGTTAGGTCCTAAGTGTAGACGAAATCCACCCTTCGAGCAGTCCTATTGATGCGTGGATGGGGTAATCGGCGGCTTACGACTGCGAATCGGACAATTGTGCTTGCAGAGCGCAGTGGAGTGGCGGCGGCCCTTTGCTCCGGGGACAGTGGTGAGCAGCTCAATAGGCGGGAGGATCTTATTCGAGCTTGAGGTGGCGCCGCCCTATCGCAGGTTCTGCAATCTCAACAACCTGTGACAGCCGAAGCTATCCTGAGAACGAGACTCGGCTGTCTGACATCACACTCGACTGGATGGTGGAATTCATCACCGAGAAGATTCCCCAAGCAGGGCGCGTGATCGTCGACAAGAACCTGTTACGGCTCTATCCGCCGGCCGATGGAATGATGCGCGACGAATGCATGGTCGGGATGGGGGAACCGCATTTCGTTGGTCGAAAGCGGTCCGCGACGTGCCAGAAACTGCGCAACTTCACGAGACGGTCTATCAAAGGCTTGCGATGAGCTCGGTCCGCAACTTTACGAGCTTCGGCCCGTACAGGCCAGTCGCTCTGCGAAATCATCTAAAGGCAAAGGCGTTCTTCGAACCAGCCTCGACGGAGAAGGATCTCGCCGCGAGATAACGTTCCAAATGAAAAACTAACCTGCTCGCTTTATGAAGGAGACTCAGCGGCGAAGTAGACCCTCGCTGCCCGACAACGCCGATCACTTCGTTTCTGAATAGAGGGGGTCAACGTAATCTGTCCAATCCAACCTATCGATCGACGGCGGCCGCAACCTCCTATTGGATAAACTATGCCAGCGACACCGCATCGCAAGGAACTGCTTGGATTTGGCAAATGGATAACGACAGTCTTCGCGCTTGTGTCATTCCGACGGCAGGAAATTCAACTGCTGATGAAATGTCGGTCCAGCGATACACTTGTTGGACGGCTCTCGATTTTGCTATCAAAACCGCTTGCCATTAACTTCAGCAGGCGAGTCTTCGCAACCGAGTTTTCGCCCGCATGGCAACAATCGTCGCGTTTCGCGTCAACAAAAGAATACCGCTTTCCCGGACGCGCTGAAAAAGAGTTTGGCTTGGACTCGCTCGTCCCAACTTTCTCTGAGAGTATTGGTTGCTCGCCGATGATGCTTGCGAGGGGAACGCGGATGACTTTCAGGGGCCTCTTTGACCGATCTCGAACCTGCTTTGCGCAGCTGATGTCGTATCGCGCACCTTGTTGTTGACGCACCGATTGCGCGCCGGCACGGATAAGGGCTGATCGCGCAAAGTTTCCCATCATCTCGCTCTCAGTGACGGCTTGAACGAGCTGTGTCGTAACCCGCTGACCAGCCGCAGCGTGAATGCATCGTGCTGCTTGCGTCACACTTGCAAATCCAAACTTCAGAAGGACATTCCTATGACCGCGAACCATGATCAGATCAAATTCGCCTATTGGGTGCCGAACGTTTCCGGCGGCCTCGTGATCAGCAAGATCGAGCAGCGAACCGGCTGGGATATCGATTACAATCGCCGACTGGCGCAGATCGCGGAACAGGCGGGGTTCGACTATGCCCTGAGCCAGATCCGCTTCACGGCCGGCTATGGCGCCGAGTTCCAGCACGAGCCGGTCGCCTTTAGCCACGCGCTGCTCGCGGCGACCACGAAGCTGAAGGTGATCGCGGCGCTGCTGCCCGGGCCTTGGAATCCGGCGGTCGCCGCCAAGCAGATTGCCACCATCAGCCAGCTCACCGAGGGCCGCGTTGCGGTTAATATCGTCTCCGGATGGTTCCGTGGCGAGTTCACCGCGATCGGCGAACCCTGGCTCGATCACGACGAACGCTACCGGCGCTCGGAAGAGTTCATCCGGTCGCTGCGCGGGATCTGGACCCAGGACAGCTTCACCTTCCGCGGCGATTTCTATCGCTTCAGCGACTACACGCTGAAGCCGAAGCCGGCCCAGCCGCTGCCCGAGATCTTCCAGGGCGGCAGCTCACGCGCGGCGCGCGACATGGCCGCGCGAGTGTCGGACTGGTACTTCACTAACGGCAATTCGGTCGATGAGATCAAGAAGCAGGTCGATGACATCAGGGCCAAGGCAAGGGCCAACAACCATTCGGTCAGGATCGGCGTCAATGCGTTCGCGATCGCGCGCGACAGCGAGGCCGAGGCGCGCAGCGTCCTCAACGAGATCATCGCCAAGGCCGATCCGGAGGCCGTCAATGCCTTCGGTCACGAGGTTAAGAACGCCGGCAAAGCCTCGCCGGAAGGTCAGGGCAATTGGGCCAAATCGAGCTTCGAGGATCTCGTCCAGTACAATGACGGCTTCAAGACCAACCTGATAGGCACGCCCGAGCAGATCGCCGAGCGCATCATCGCGCTCAAGGAGGTCGGGGTCGACCTGGTGCTGCTCGGCTTCCTGCATTTCCAGGAAGAGGTCGAGTATTTCGGCCGCCGCGTCATTCCGCTGGTGCGTGCACTGGAAGCGGACGCGGCGCGGCACGTCCAGGCCGCCGAGTGATCCGGGAAACATTGGCGTGACCAGGATCGCAGCAAGCGCGGGTGTGCTTCCATTGGATGGCGCCCTTGTCGAGCCGGCTCTCTCTGCGCCCTTGTCCGCGCGCGCGGACGTCGCGGACCGTGCGCTCGTGAAACGAGGCAGTGGCGAGATCCAGCCGGTGCTCGCGCTTGCTGACATCTCGCTCTCGTTCGGCGGCGTCGCCGCACTGCGCGACATCGATCTCGAGGTCGCGCAAGGCGAGATCCGCGCGGTGATCGGCCCCAACGGTGCCGGCAAGAGCTCGCTGCTCAATGTCATCAGCGGGCTCTACCGGCCGGACCGGGGCCGGGTCTGGCTCGGCGAGCATTCCTTCGGCCATGTACCTACGGCGCGGCTGGCGCAGCATAGTGTGGCGCGGACGTTCCAGAATCTCGCTGTGTTCAAGGGCCTCTCGGTGCGCGACAACGTCCTGATGGGACTGGCGCACCGGGTCCGCGCCGGCTTTCTGCGCCAGATCGCCGGCTCGCCTCTGGCACGGCGGATCGAAGCGGAGAACCGCGCCGCCGCAGAAGACGTCATCGGCTTCCTGCACCTTCGCGAGGTGCGCGACCGCGCCGCCGGAACCTTGCCGTATGGTTTGCAAAAGCGCGTCGAGTTGGCGCGCGCGCTGGTGGCGCGGCCGTCGCTTTTGCTGCTCGACGAGCCCTTTGCGGGCGTCGCGCTCGGCGAGAAGCACGAATTGGCCGCGCATGTCCGTAACGCCCGCGACAGCTATGGCGCCACCATCGTCCTAATCGAGCATGACATCGGTGTGGTGATGGGGCTGTCCGATCGCGTCGCGGTGCTCGACTATGGCCGCAAAATCGCCGACGGCACGCCGGACCAGGTGCGGTCCGACCAAGCGGTGGTCGATGCCTATCTCGGCGTCGCGCATGCGGACGAAACGGAGCTCGCACTTTGATGTTTGACTATCAATTTCTCATCGAAGTGCTGGTGGGCGGCCTGCTGTCGGGCGTGATGTATTCGCTGGTCGCGATCGGCTTCGTGGTGATTTACAAGACTTCGGGGGTGCTCAACTTCGCGCAGGGCGCGATGCTGCTGTTCGCGGCGCTGACCTTCGTCAGTCTGGTCGAGCGCGGCGTCGCGCTTCCGCTCGCGCTGCTGGCGACACTCGCGATCATGGTCGCGCTCGGTGTCGTGGTCGAGCGCACGGTGTTGCGGCCGCTGGTCAACCAGCCGCCGATCACCTTGTTCATGGCGACGCTGGGGCTGTCCTATGTGATCGAAGGCGCGGCGCAGCTGTTGTGGGGCACCCAGGTCCACGGCCTCGACATCGGCATCAGCGACGTGCCGCTCGATATCGTCGGCGTCTTCATCAGCCGGTTCGACCTGTTCGCGGCGGCGGTGGCGGGCAGTTTGGTTGCGCTGTTCGCGCTGTTCTTCCGCACCACGCGGACAGGGCTGTCGTTCCGCGCCGTCGCCGACGATCCGTTTGCAGCACTTGCGGTCGGCCTTCGCCTGCCGCGGGTGTGGGCCATCGTGTGGACGGTCGCCGGCATCGTTGCGCTGGTCGCCGGATTGCTGTGGGGCGCGCGGCTCGGCGTGCAGTTCTCGCTGTCGCTGGTGGTGCTCAAGGCGCTGCCGGTGCTCGTGCTCGGCGGCTTCGATTCGATCGCCGGCGCCATCGTCGGGGGCCTCCTGATCGGCGCGATCGAGAAGCTCGCCGAGGTCTATGTCGGCCCGTTGGTCGGCGGCGGCATCGAGGCTTGGGCGGCCTATGTCGTCGCGCTGGTATTCCTATTGGTGCGGCCCTCGGGACTGTTCGGGCAGAAGCTGGTCGAGAGGGTCTAGCACATGGACGCAACCTCGAACCCGCGCCAGACCCGCCCCGTCATCGACCGCATCCTGATCGGCATCGGCGCAGTGATTGCGTTCGGCGTGATCCCGCTCGCCGGTTCGGATTATTTGATGGACGCGGTTCTGACGCCGTTCCTCGCGCTGGCGCTCGCCGCGGTCGGGCTCAACGTCCTCACCGGCTGTGCCGGGCAGGTGTCACTCGGCTCGGCCGCGTTCCTCGCGGTCGGCGCCTATGCCGCCTACAATCTGCATCTCCGTGTGCCCGAGCTGCCGCTGCTGCTCGACCTGGTGCTGGCCGGCCTCGTCGCGGCCGCGATCGGCATCGTGTTCGGGCTGCCGAGCCTGCGGCTGCGCGGGTTCTATCTTGCGGTCTCGACGCTCGCGGCGCAGTTCTTCGTACAATGGGCGCTGACCAAGTTCGGCTGGTTCTCCAACGACAATCCGTCCGGCGTGATCGACGCGCCAGTGCTGACCATCGCCGGCTATTCCTTCACCAGCGCGGCGGGCCGCTACCTGTTCTCGCTGGCCGTCGTGACGGTGGCGACGATCCTGACCTTGCTGCTGCTGCAATCGCAGACCGGCCGCAACTTCATCGCGGTCCGCGATCACGAGATCGCGGCAAAGGTGATCGGTGTGCCGCTGCTACGGACCAAGCTGCTTGCGTTCGGCGTCTCCTCATTCCTGATCGGGGTCGCTGGGGTGCTGTGGGCCTTTGCCTACCTGCGCACGGTCGAGCCGGCCGGCTTCAATCTCGATCGCTCGTTCCAGATCCTCTTCATCATCATCATCGGTGGATTGGCATCGCTGCGCGGCGCGTTCCTCGGCGCGGCCTTCATCGTGGTGTTTCCGCTGATCCTGTCGCGGCTCGGCGCGGCGCTGCTCGGTGGCGTGTTCGACTCCGGCGTGCTGGAGATGAGCCAGCGCATCGTGATCGGTGCGCTGATCATCGCCTTTTTGATCGCGGAGCCGCGCGGATTGATCGCGCTGTGGGACCGGTTTCGCGCGGCGTCGGCGGCGTGGACCGGTCTCCGCAAGACGTTTCCTGCAACTGACACATCAAGGAGCTGACGATGAGGTTTCGACACTTGAAATTCGCGCTGGGGGTAGTGGGCGTCCTTGCATTTGCCGGAGCACCGGCGGTCCACGCCGACGAGCAGTTCTTTCCGCTGCAAAGCTATCGGGTTGGCCCCTATGCCGCCGGCGGCACCGGCTTCTTCGGCGGCTTCATCGACTATCTGAACCTAATCAATATCCGCGACGGCGGCGTCAACGGCGTAAAGCTGACCTGGGACGAGGGCGAGACCCAGTACGAGGTCGAGCGCGGCGTCGAGGTCTATGAGCGGTTGAAGAACCGGCCCGGCGTCGCTGCCTGGAATCCGCTGTCGGTCGGCATCGCCTACGCCATGATCGACCGCATCACTAAGGACAAAGTGCCGCTGATCACCGTCAACCATGGCCGCACCGATTCGACCGACGGTCGCGTCTTTCCCTACGTCTTCCCGCTGCTGCTCAATCCTTACAGCGAGACCTCGGGTATCGTGAACTACATCGCCAGCCGCGAAGGCGGCGTCGACAGGCTCAAGGACAAGAAAATCGTCGTGCTCTATCACGGCTCGCCCTACGGCAGGGAGACGATCCCGATCTACAAGCTCCTCGCGGACAAGTATCATTTCAGCGTCGAGCAGATCGAGGTGCCGCATCCCGGCAACGAGCAGCAATCGCAATGGCTCTCGATCCGGCGTGCCAAGCCCGACTATGTGGTGCTGCGCGGTTGGGGCGTGATGAATCCGGTGGCGCTGAAGACCGCGCAGAAGGTCGGTTTCCCGGCCGACCACATTATCGGCAATGTCTGGTCCAATTCCGAGGAGGATGTGATCCCGGCGGGCGATGCCGCCAAGGGCTACATCGCGATCACGACACAAGCCTCCGGTGCCGAATATCCGGTGCTGCAAGAGGTGATCAAGACCGTCTATGGCGCAGGCAAGGGCAATCTCGACGACAAGAAGCGGATCGGCAGCGTCTACCACAACCTCGGCATCGTCAACGGCATTCTCAATGTCGAGGCAATCCGGATCGCGCAGGCGAAGTTCGGCAAGCGCACGCTGACCGGCGACGAGGTGCGCTGGGGCTTTGAGCATCTGCAGCTCGATCCGGCGCGGGTCGAAACGCTCGGCGCCAAGGGGCTGTTCCATTCTATCAATGTCACCTGGGACAATCACGAGGGCGACGGCCGCGTCACGTTCCAGCAGTGGGATCGCGCGAAGTGGAAGGTGGTCTCGGACTGGATCGCGCCGGACTGGGCGTTCCTGCGGCCGATCATCGAGAAGTCCGCGGCCGCCTATGCTCAGGAGCACGGCATCAAGGCCCGCACCTCCGGCGACGATCCGGTCAGCCAGTAACCGATCGCGCGGCTGCGTGAGCCTTGTGCCTCCCGCAGCCGGCAACCCGATGGATCGAACCATGAGTGAAGTCCTGCTCTCTGTCGACGGCCTGGCCGCGACCTACAACCACGCGATCCGCGCCGTCAGCGATGTGTCGCTCGTGATGCGGCCAGGCGAAATTGTCGCCGTGCTCGGCGCCAACGGTGCTGGCAAATCGACCACCTTGCAGGCAGTGTCGTCGCTTCTGCCCGCCCGTCGCGGCCAGATCACTGCCGGCCGTATTGTGTTCGATGGTCGTGACCTCGCCGGTTCATCGGCCGCCACGCTGGTGCGCGAGGGCATCGTGCCGGTGCTCGAGGGGCGGCACTGCTTTGCGTCGCTGACGGTCGAGGAGAACCTCTTCACCGGCGCGATCGGGCGCGATGCGACCCGCGCCGAGACCGCAGATGATCTCGACCGCGTCTACACGTTGTTTCCGCGGCTGAAGGAGCGGCGCCGTTCGCTGGCCGGGCTGACCTCCGGCGGCGAGCAGCAGATGACAGCGATCGGCCGCGCCCTGATGTCGCGGCCGCGGCTGCTGGTGCTCGATGAGCCATCGATGGGGCTGGCGCCGCTCGTCGTGGAGGGAATTTTTCGCGCGCTCAAACAGCTCAATGCCGAGAAGGGTCTGTCGATCTTGGTCGCGGAGCAGAACTCGACGGTGGCGCTGCGCTTCGCCGACCACGCTGTCGTGCTAGAGAACGGCCGCAGCGTGCTCGCGGGTGCCGCCGCCGAGCTCCGGCGGCGCGGCGACATCAAGACGCTCTATCTCGGCGGATCGTCACAAGTCGATCCGAGCCGGCAGCCGACCCAGGCTGTCGCTTGACATCAACCCGGACCGGAGAATGACCATGGCCCAAGAAAATTTCGCCCGAAAGATCGACGACGACGTCTATGCAAGACTCGACGCCGCGATCGACGCCACCGTGAAGGTGAACGCCGATCGCAACGACAAGGAGAGCCGGTTTCCGCGCGAGAATCTGCGTGCGCTGTCGGAGGCCGGCTGGACCGGCGTGCTGAACGAGGTGCAGCATGGCGGGCTCGGCCTCGCTCACGTCGACTTCGCCGAAGCCGCCTATCGCATCGGGCAAGCGGATGCCTCGACTGGCCTCGTCTATGTGATGCATGTCGGCGCGGCCCAGACCATCAATCTGTTCGGCAGCGCCGATCAGAAGGAGCGCTGGCTCAAATCCAACGATGGCGGCCTGCTCGGCACCTATTCGACCAGCGAGCGCGCCACTGGCGGGCACTGGTGGTACAATCTCTCCGAAGCCTCGCGCGACGGCGAGGATTATCTGGTTAATGCCGAGAAGTCGTTCACGACCAGCTCGGGCCAAGCCGATTACTATGTGGTGCAGACGCGCACGCCCGGCGCGAAGGACCAGGCCGATATTGTGTTCTTCATCGTCGACGGCAAGGCCGAAGGGATCGAATCACGGCCTTGGGATGCGCTCGGCGTGCGGGCCAATCATTCAGGCCCGATCCGCTACAGCAACGTGCAGGTGCCACGGCGCGACCGGCTCGGCACCGAGGGGCAGGGCAAGGAGATCATCTATGACGGCGTGTCGCCGGTTTATCTGATCGGGCTCGGCGCGGTCTGGGAAGGCGTGGCGCGCGGAGCGCTGAACGCGGCGGTGGCGCACACCACGAGCTTCGTGCACAAGGATCGGAATAAGAGCCTATCGGATTACCAGGCGATCCGGCAGGAGCTCGGCGCCGCCAAGGTGCTCGTCGAGACCTTGCGGCCGTGGCGCAACGAGCTCGCGGCGCGACTCGACGTGCTGTGGTGCGCCGGCAGGCCGCAGAGCGAGATCCTGATTCCGCTGACCGAATTCAAGGTCCACGCCGCCGAGGTCGCCAACAAGGTCGCGGCCACCGCGCTGACGGTGACCGGCGGCTATGGCTACCATCGGGGTCCGATCGAGCGATCCTATCGAGACGCGCGCGCAGCGATCGCGATGGGCCCGTCGAATGTGATCGCACGGGACTGGATCGGCAAGGCGCTGGTCGGCCTACCATTGGAGCTGTTCTACGAAGGCGGTGAGTAAGGCCTCACGGCCTCTACTCCATAGGCCGCGGATGACCGTCCACTACGTCGGTAGTTGACCGCGAACCGCGAATTTGTACAAGCTTAGGGGCCCTTCAGAAGTCGTTGGCAGTCTTTGGCTCGCTCGATCAACTTTGCGGCAAGGTGCTGGATAACGGCGTTATCTATGCCTTCCGCTTGCGCGGTAGGGAGTGGGGTAACACCAACAGCATTGCTTGTTTTAAAGATCGGAAAGAGTGCTGGATATCTGCAATACAGGCCATCAGAGCCAAGCAGATTGGAAGGATGCGCAGCCTATTCTTGATGGCCGATAGCTGCTCAGCGGTTACTCCTCGACGCAGGACTGATCGGTAGGCCACTTATGAATTATTGAAAAATTGATTCGGGAATCCTGATAAGAAATCCAGCAATCTGCCAAAGTAGTGCTAGTCACGTGAATCTAAAGTTCACCACATAAAGTCTGGTGAGCTTTGTGGCAGAAGCGTTTAACGGAAGCCAAAATCTGGTTGGCAGACTTAGTCCATTTGAAGGACTTCGGGTTTTTGTTGTGCAGCTTGCGTGACGTCAAGACTGATGCGGAGTACGCCTCCGATGCCCTGTCCAGCATCAGATTTCCTGTCGTCCTGGTCGGGTACAATCTCAGTTACGAAAAATTCAGCGTTGTCTTTCGTAGCCGTGTCTTTTCTGCCACTTCCTGACGCTCGCTAGGGCCCTCCCTTCTGCTCCTTTGCTTCCGTTGACGTTGAAGGCGGGGCGCCTCAGGGTAGCTCTTTCGATTATGGAGGAGACGTGATTTTGATACGGCGTGGTCGGGACCTCAAAAGCAGTGTCCAAGTTGAACGTAGTACAGCCGCAGATATGCCGGTGCCCAGCCATCTGCGTCGCCTCCCGTTTGCGCAGCGGGTGACCTGCACTGTCGCGGAGGCCTGTGAGGCGACAGGTCTCGGGCGGACCAAGATCTATGAACTAATCGGAGATGGTCGAGTTGCCACGACGATGGTCGGTCGCCGTCGTCTAGTCATTGTGCAATCTCTGTTGGCTCTGGTTGGTGTCAATGCGAAACCAGCCGACCCTGGACAGGTTCGCGGCTCCTGATGACAGCTGACGATGGCACGGCTACCATATCGATCGTGAATTGGCTCTTGCCTTGGTTGTCGCCTCAGCCCGGAAAAGCCCCGAGTCTGGAAGCCTGAAATTCCACTGCTCGACGCCCGGCGGCATGAACTTGTTTTCCGCCAGCATCTGCTTGAACACCTTGAGGCGGACCGCGCCATTCGTCGTCGGTCGGGAAGTGCCGCGCGCCCAGGGTGACGGCCTGGTAGACCCGGACGTTGTTGCCGATGATGGCGGTTTCGCCGATCACAACGCCGGTGCCGTGATCGATGAAGAAGCCGGAGCCGATCCGGGCGCCGGGATGAATGTCGATGCCGGTCCTGGTGTGGGCGATCTCCGACATCAGGCGAGCCACCAGCCGGGCGCCGATCTGGTAGAGCAGATGGGCAAGGCGATGGTGGATGATGGCGGTCATCCCGGGATAGCCGATCAGGATCTCGGGGAAATTCCGCGCCGCCGGGTCTCCGACGAACGCCGCCCGCAGATCGTTGATCAAGAGCCCGCGGACCTGTGGCAGCTGGGCGGCGAAGGCGCGCGTCAGCTCGATCGCCTCCTCGTGCACAAAGCCCGGCTCCAGTTCGTCGCCGACGAACAGTGCACCACGATGGATCTGCGCGCTGAGCGAATCCAGCGCCGTGCTCAGCGTGTTGCCGACGAAATAGTCGATGTTCTCGCCATCGAGGTCCGATTGGCCGTAGTGACGTGGGAATAGCGCCTCGGTGAGGCCGTCCAGGATCGCCTCCAGCGCCTCGCGCGAGGGCGCGCGAGGCGCCTCGCCGTCTTGCCGGATGCTGTGGGTTTCCTCTCGGGACGTGCGCTCGGCCACGATCCCGTCGAGCTGCCAGCGGCCGGGTGGTCGGCTCACGGAGCCGGCTGATGACGGCGGCGACGGTGGCAGCAACTCGCGTTTCATGCTGTACCTTCCCGTCCTAACGGACATGCGCTAGAGGGATGCTGACTTCGGCCAACAGATCGAGATCGGCTTCGTGATCGATCTGGATGTACTGCCCGTTCCAGTAGGCGAGGCCGGACAGCCGATGCGACGGCTCCATGCTGGAGAGGCGGCCGACGATGATGCCGTGGGAATGCCGCTCGATGATCTCCTCGACCTGGCACTCGATCATCGCAAGCGACCGCTCCAGCAGCGGGACGCCGGATGCGCCGGGGCTCCAGGCGGTGCCCTCGAAGCGCTCGCGGCCCTTCAGCCGGCTATTGCTGAAGCGCTCGGCCAGCACTTGCTGGTCCGAGCCGAGAATGTTGACGCCAAGCTGCCGGTAACGGGCTATGGCAGCGAAGGACGATGCCTGCCGGTTGATGCTGACCAATAGCCGCGGCGGGCTGGCGCTGAGCGAGGTCAGCGAGGTCACCGTCATGCCGGTGATGTCCTCGCCCTGTCCCGCGGTGATGATGCAGACGCCAGCCGGGAGGCGGCGCATCACAAGACGGAATTGCCGCTCGATCTCGTGATCGGCATCGACAAGATGGATATCCGGCCTGCTCATCGGGGTTCTCCCTTGCGTTGCCTCGCCGGATCGGAGCTCTTGTTAGAAGAAGCCCTTGGCGGGGAGCGGCGTGCCGCTGATCTCATATTGTCCGATCGAGCGGGTCTTGAAGGTGTTCGGATTGTGCGACGCCAGCGTCCGCGCGTTGCGCCAGTGGCGGTCGAAATTGGTCGCCTTCTTGGTGGCCGAGGCGCCGCCGACATCGAACAGCAGACTCCCGCTCCGGATCGCGAATTCATCCGCAACGATCTTGGCCTTGGCCGACAGCAGCGCCGCCTTGTGCGCGGCGTCGACCGCGTCGGTAGCGCCGGCGTCGAAAACATCGGTGGCGGCATCGAGCGCTTCCGCGGCGGCAAGCACCACGGTCTCGGCGGCGAATGCACCGCTTGCGATCTGGCCGACGGTATGTTGCAACAGCGGATCGTCCACCGGCACCTCGCTGGGCGCGTAGTAGAACGTCCGCTTGCGCGACCGCACCAGCGCGGCGGCATCGCGCAGCACGGCGCGCGCAATGCCGGCATTGATCGCGGTCAGGAACAGCTGGGCAAACGTGTTGGAGTAGGGAATGCCATAGCCGGTGTCCGGCGCATCGAACACGGCCTCCTGGCGCTTGACGCGGACGTTGCGGAAATGCGTGGTGCCGGTCGCGGTCAGCCGCTGACCGAGGCCATCCCAGTCGTCGACCAGCTCGATGCCATCGCGCTTGACCGGAATAAGCACGGCGGCATTGCTCGCGGACGCGTCAGCGGTGCGAACGAGGACGTAGTCCGAATACAGCGTACCAGTGCTGTAGTATTTCGTGCCGTTGAGCAGGTAGTCGTCACCATCGGCGGTAAGCGTCGTGTTCGGCGTGACGTTGCCGACTTTCGGCGTGTCGAGCTCGGTCGCGGCAAGCCCGATGATCGCGCCGTCGGCGACCGCCTTCTGCCACTGCCGGTGCTGCTCGTCCTTGGGGCGCCGCACCAGACGCTCGACGACGCTGAAATGGTTGCGCAGGATGTGCGCGACATTGGCGTCGGCCTCGCCGAGGAGGATGACGATCTCGAACAGCGCGCGGATCGACAGGCCGGCGCCGCCGGCATCAAGCGGCAGCCGCAAGGCGCCGAGACGGGCCTTGCGAATGAAATCGATCTCCGCGAACGGCAGCACGCGCTCGCGCTCGCGATCGCCGGCACCCTCGGCGATGCGGCCAAGCAGCGCGTCGATATCGGGCGGGAGATCGCGCAGGCGGTCGGATGGCTCCAGCGAGGTGGCGGTTACAGGCTTGTTCATGGATATCACCCGAGGCGACGTTGGTTGATTGGACGGTTGTTGATCAGAGCTGGGCCAGATGGTCGGTGACCTTGATCGGCTCCGGAAGCACCTTGCGTTCGGCCAGCCAGTCGGCGGCACGTTGCAGCTCGGCGAGGAAGTTCTCGTCGTTGGCGGCGAAGTAGCGATACTGCCGGTTCAGCGCGATGAATTGGTCGCGGACCTGGTCGCTGTACTTGCCGGCCTTCTGCGCGATGAACTCGGCATCCTTGCTGTTCTCGGAAATCCACTTGCCTTCGGCGCGGAACGCGTCGTTCACGGCACGGACCAGCGCAGGATTGTCGGTGGCAAACTTCCTGGTCGTCAGATAGGACGTGTAATCGATCTGGAACTCGAGATCGCGGCCTTCTAGGAAGATGTCGTGCGCCTTGTATTCGAGCCGGGCGATGTCCACGCCGGGGCTCCACATCGACCAGGCGTCGACCTTACCGGAAGCGAGCGCCGGCGCGGCATCCGGCGGGTTGAGATAGACGAACTTCACCTTGGTGCGGTCGACCTTGTGCTTCTCGAGCGCCGCGACCAACAGGAACTCGCCGAGGCCCGAGCGGTTCACCGCCACCGACTTGCCGACGAGATCCTCGACCTTGTTTATGCCGGAGTCATCCCGTGCGATGATCGCGGTGGTACGCGGCTCGTAAACCACGAACTGGGTGAACACCAGCGGCGAGCCGGCGATGATCGCGGCGAGTGCCGGCGTCGTGCTGCCGCCGAAGCTGAAATCGGCGCTGCCGCCGGTCACCGCCTGTAGCGTTGGTGCATGGTTCGGGAACGGCCCCAGCCATTCGACCTTGATACCGTCCCTCGCCAGCAACTTCTCGAACTCGCCGCGCTCCTTGGCGATCAGGTTGAGCCCGCTCAGGCCCCAGGTCAGACGCACCGTGTCGGTGACGCGACCGGTCGCCGCATCTGCTGACGCGGACAGGTCGAGGCCGGCGAGCGCGCCGATGCCGAACGCCGCGCCGCCGAGGAAACTGCGACGGGACGGATTGGTGAAACGGAGGCGGGTCATTGCGTGATCCTCAGGCAGGGATGGAATGGACGGTGCCGACGCCGAGCTCCGCCAGCAGGTCGGCGCGGGCGATTGGAGCCGCACCGTTGCGGCTCACGCGGTGCTCGAAGGCAATCCGGCCCTGGCGCATCACCAGGATGCGGTCGGCGAGCGCGATCGCTTCATCGACGTCGTGGGTGACCAGCAGAACGCCGGGCCGATGCGCGGCCACCAGCTCGCGCACCAGATCGTGCATGCGAATGCGGGTCAGCGCGTCGAGCGCGGCAAAGGGTTCATCGAGCAGAAGCAGCTCGGGCTCCTGCACCAGCGCGCGGGCCAGCGCCACGCGCTGGGCCTGTCCGCCGGAGAGGTTGCGCGGCCAGTCGTCGAGCCGGCCGCCCAGCCCGACCTCGGTGAGTGCGGCCGCGGCGCGCTGCCGTGCGTTGCCCACATTGAGACCGAGCGCGACGTTGCGCCACAGATTGTCCCACGGTAGCAGCCGGTGTTCCTGGAACACGACGGCCGGCCGCCGCGGCGCAGTGATGCGCCCGCCATCGATCGGATCGAGGCCGGCCAGCGCCCGCAGCAGCGTGGTCTTACCGCAACCGCTCTCGCCGAGCAGGACGACGAATTCGCCGCGCTCGATGCGCAGATTGAGGTTCTCGATCACGACGCGGTCGCCATAGGCGCGATGCAGGCCGGTGACGACGACGGCTGCAGCAGCAGCGATCAGTGAGGACGGGACATGCAGCGTCATCGCGTACCTCCGTAATTCGGATGCCAGGCCAGCAGGCGCCGCTCCAAGGCGCGCGCGATTCCGTCGGCGGCGACGCCGATCAGCGCGTAGGTCACGATTGTCAGCACGATCACGTCGGTGCGCAGGAACTCGCGGGCGTCCATGGCGAGGAAGCCGATGCCGGACTGGGCACCGATGGTCTCCGCGACCACCAGCGCCAGCCACGCTGTCGCCAGCGCATAGCGGACGCCGGTCAGGATCGAGGGCAGCGCGCCAGGCAGGATGACGCGCCGGATCAGCTCAAGTATTCCGAGGCCCTGGACGCGGCCGAGCTCGACGAGCTTCGGATCGACCTGGCGAATGCCCAGCGTGGTGTTGATATAGATCGGGAAGGCAACGCCGAGCGCAACCAGGAAGATCTTCTGGGCTTCGCCGACGCCGAGCCAGACGATCACCAGCGGCAGCGCAGCGAGAAACGGAATCGCGCGGATCATCTGAATGCTGCGGTCGATCGCAGCTTCCGCGATCCGCGAGAAGCCGACGAGGACGCCGAGCGCAAATCCAATGCTGCCGCCAATCGCAAACCCGGCCGTGGCGCGCAGCAGGCTGACGCCGAGATCGTTCAGCAAGCTCCCCGACGTCGCGAGCCTGAAGGCCGTCCGCACCACCTTGCTCGGGGCCGGCAGCACCTGCGGCGATAGCCAGCCGGCCTGCGCCAGCAATTCCCAGACGACCAGAAGCACGACCGGAGCGAGCCACGACAGCAGCAGCAGGCCGCGCTGGCCGATCGCGAACCGTAACTTCCGGGATGTCGATGCGGCGCGATCGTTGCGCTTCGCAGAATCAAACGCGATTGGTGACGCGGCCTGTTCGAGGTTGCTCAAGTCTATCCTGTCCTCGTCCAATACAGCGGGCGAGCACCATTGATCGCGCGCGGCATGGTTCACCGTGCTCTCGATCAACGGCTCACCGTCGTTCGAAAGAGAGATTCCTCCATGCGACCCAAACTGTCCCACGAATTTTCTCGAACAGAAATAGAGCGGTATTCCAATTGTGGTTGCGTCCGGAGTTTTCTGGTTCACCGGCACTCGTGACGCGGCAAGGAAAATCTTTTGATGCGCCACTGCTTGATCTGCCGCCGTGCTTCTCTGAAAACACGGCGATGCAACGTCAGGGAAATCGGAGAGACGCATGTCGACACGACCGCTTCGCTTTGGCATCTGGGCGCTGGTCCATGGTTCGCGCGCGGCTTACCAGGATCCGCAGGAGCCGTATGACGCGTCGTGGGAACGCAACCGCGATCTCGTGCTTGCCGCCGAAGCGCTCGGTTACGATTCCACGCTGATCGCGCAGCACACAATCAACCCGCATCAGGAGGATCTCGATCAGCTCGAGGCCTGGAGCGCGGCGGCGGCCGTTGCGGCATTGACCAGCCGGATCGAGATCATCGCGGCGATCAAGCCCTATCTCTACCAGCCGGTCGTGCTCGCCAAACTTGCGCTCGGGATTGAGAACATCAGCCGCGGGCGCTTTGCGATCAACCTGGTCAATGCCTGGAACCGGCCCGAGCTCGACAAGGCCGGCATCGGCTTTGCCGAGCACGATGCCCGCTACGCCTATGGCCGCGAGTGGATCAGGATCGTCTCGCGCCTGATGCAGGGCGAAAGGCTGACCTACAAGGGAGAACATTTCGACGTCCGCGACTATCTGCTGCGGCCGACCAGCCTCTATCGGCCCCGGCCGTTGATCTATGTCGGCGGCGAATCCGAGCCGGCGCGTGCGCTGGTGGCCGACTATGGCGACGTCTGGTTCATCAACGGGCAGCCGCTCGAGGATGTGGCCGGCCTGATTGCCGACGTGGCGGCGCGGCCGCGGACCTCGGCGCCGCTTCGCTTTGGACTGTCCGCGTTCGTTATCGCACGCCAGACGCAGGCCGAAGCCCAGGCCGCCTATGAACGGCTGCTCGAATTGTCGCGGAAGGACGCGCCCGTGAAGGCGATCCAGCGCCAGAACACCGATCCCAAGGTCGTGATGATGCAGACCATGCAGAAGACGGAACGGGTCGGCAGCAATGGCGGTACCGCCGCGGGGTTGGTCGGCAGCTATGATGAAGTGGCGGCCCGGATCGGGGCGTTCCATGCCGCGGGCATCGAATTGTTCATGCTGCAATTCCAGCCTTTCGAGGCCGAGATGGAGCGCTTTGCGAAGGAAATCATCCCGCGCGTCCGCGGTGCCTCATCCCTGGTTGCGAACGGCTCTTCGACGTGCCTGGCGGGCTCACGGTAACCGCGTCACGCGGTTGCCGCGGCTTCGGCCTGCCGCGCGAAGCGGCTGATCGGTCGCGGCAGGCCGAAATGCGTACGCAAGGTCGTGCCTGTGTAGTCGGTTCGGAACAGGCCGCGCCGCTGCAGGATCGGCACCACGCTGTCGACGAAGACCTCGAGCCCCGTGGGCAGCACGTCCGGCATCAGATTGAAACCGTCAGCAGCGCCGGCGCTGAACCAGGCCTCGATATCATCGGCGATCTGCTCGGGCGTGCCGACGATGATGCGGTGTCCGACGCCGCCGCCAAGTGCGCGCAGCAGCTGGCGGACCGTGAGGTTGCCGCGCCGTGCGATGTTCACGGTGCCCTGGAACATGGTGTGGTTGGCATTGGCCGGCAAAGGCAACGGGTCGGGCAGCGGCTTGTCGAGCTCGAGGATTGCAGGATCGACCTGCAACGTGCCGGCAAGACGCGCAAGGCTGTACTCGATCGGAACCAGCTCCCACAACTCGTCCTGGCGCCGCTTCGCCTCGGCTTCGGTGCTGCCGATCACGGTGGCAAGACCCGGCAGGATGACGATGGCGTCGCCGGCACGGCTATAGGCTGCGGCGCGAGCGCGCAGATCGCGCGCATAGGCGACGCCTTCCTCGATGGTCTGCGCCAGCGTGAACACGGCCTCGGCCTGCGCGGCGGCCAGATCGCGGCCGTCGCTGGAGCCGCCGGCCTGAACGGTGACCGGCCGACCCTGCGGCGAACGCGGCACGTTGAGCGGACCGGCCACCGAGTAATGTGCGCCGCGATGCGCGATCGGATGGACCTTCGAGGTATCGACAAACCGGGCGGCCGCCTTATCGCCTACGAACGCGTCGTCTTCCCAGCTGTCCCACAGCGCATGGACGACTTCGGCGAACTCCTTGGCGCGATCGTAGCGGGCCTTGTGCTCGAGCACGTTGTTGAGGCCGAAATTGCGGCTGGCCGACGCGTCAGCCGTGGTCACCGCATTCCAGCCGGCGCGGCCGCCGCTCGCGAGGTCCAGCGTCGCGAAGCGGCGCGCGATGTTGTAGGGCTCGTTATAGGTGGTCGAGGCGGTCGCGATCAGCCCGATATGGCTCGTCGCCGCGGCAACCGTCGCCAGTACGATGGTCGGCTCCATCGACATGAACGATCGATAGTCGATGCGGTCGGCGATCGCCGGCGTGTCGGCAAGGAAGATTGCATCGAGTTTGCCGCGCTCAGCGATCTGCGCCACGCGCACGTAATGGCCGACATCGAAGCAGGCGCGGGGATCACTTTCGGGCAGCCGCCAGGCCGACGCGTAGACGCCGGAGTGCAGCAGGTTGACGTTGAGATGAAGCTGACGGTCGGACATGGCTGCCACGCAGTGATGTGAGATGGTTCACGACGTATCGCCTGCTGGGCCGCGTGAAAACGAACGGCCGGCATCTGCATGCAAAAAGAAATATCCGTCTCCGGTGTGCGGCTCGCAGACTGGTCTCATGTTGTTCTCCTGCTACGGAGGAAACATCCGATCCACCGCTGCATGATTATTCTTCCACGCGCCATGGCAGGGGAAGCTTCGTCCAACTCTGCGCAAATATCTGAAATTGCCAAGGGAGCAGGCGCGCGTAACGATGTTGTTGCGACGCATTGCAAGCGATCGGTGCCGTCCGGAGAACTGAACGATGATAATCCACGGTCGACGCGCCGAGCAGCGGGCTGCGCCAGCCGGCTCGGTCGAATTCGACGCCGACGTCCTGGTGATTGGCGGCGGACCGGCGGGCACCTGGGCTGCGGTGAGCGCAGCGGAGCGTGGAGCGCGCGTGGTGCTTGCCGACAAGGGATTTTGCGGTACGTCGGGCGCCACCGCGGCGGCCGGAACTGGCGTCTGGTATGTCGATCCCGATCCGGCGCTGCGCGACGCCGCGATGGCCAATCGCGAGAAGATGGGCGGCTACCTGCAGGATCGCCGCTGGATGGCCCGCGTGCTCGGCCAGACCTATGAGGACAGCAACCGATTGGCGGCCTGGGGCTACCCTTACCCGGTCGATGACGGCGGCAAGTCGCAACGCAATTCGCTGCAGGGGCCGGAATACATGCGCCTGATGCGCAAGCGCACCAAGCAGGCCGGCGTCACCATTCTGGATCACAGCCCCGCGCTCGAACTGTTGGTGGACGACGACGGCGCGGTTGCTGGCGTCAGCGGCGTACGCCGCCAGAAGCACGACAACTGGACCGTGCGCGCCAGGGCCGTCGTCATCGCGACCGGCGGCTGCGCGTTCCTGAGCAAGACGCTGGGATCGAACGTGCTGACTGGAGACGGCTACCTGATGGCCGCAGAGGTCGGAGCCAAGTTCAGCAGCATGGAGTTTTCCAATCCTTATGCGATCTCGCCGTCGTTCGGCTCGGTGACCAAGACGCTGTTCTATGGTTGGGCGACCTTCAGCTTTGAGGACGGCAGTATCGTTCCCGGTGCGGCATCGAAGGGCGGGCGCTCAGCGATCGCGCGTGCTCTGCTGCAGGGGCCGGTCTATGCCCGCCTCGACAAGGCCGATGACGACGTGCAGCGGGACATGCGGGCGTCGCAGCCGAATTTCTTTCTGCCGTTCGATCGCACCGGCATCGACCCCTTTACGGATCGCTTTCCCGTCACTCTGCGGCTTGAGGGGACGGTACGCGGCACCGGCGGCCTGCGTATTGTCGACGACAGCTGCGCCACCAGCGTGCCGGGGCTTTACGCTGCCGGCGACGCGGCGACGCGCGAATTGATCTGCGGCGGATTCACCGGCGGTGGTAGCCACAACGCGGCCTGGGCGATGTCATCGGGAACCTGGGCCGGATGGGGCGCTGCCGACTACGCCCGCCAATTTGGGCCGGCGCGTCAGCGACACTTGGCCTCTGCCGGAACCGTCGCGTTTCGAAGCGGATCGCGCCGCGCGTTCGAGCCGGCGGCGCTGGCAAAGGCGGTTCAGGACGAGGTCTATCCGTATGAGCTGAACTATTTCCGGCATGCGTCGCGCCTAGAGGGTGCGCTGGCGCGGCTCGATGCTGCGTGGGCCGATGCATCGGCGGCCGACGCGGTGAGCAGAGACGATCTGCTGCGCGCCCGCGAGAGCGCGGCCATGCTGGCGACGTCGCGCTGGATGTATCGTAGCGCGCTGGCGCGCGACGAAAGCCGCGGCATGCATCGCCGTGACGATTATCCTGATCAGGACGACCGGCAACGCCACTACGTGACCAGCGGCGGCCTGGATGAGGTCTGGACCGCGGTCCGGCCGCATGCTGACGCCACTTACGCCGAGGCCGCGGAATGATCGAGGTGATCGACACCGAACGCTGCACGTCCTGCGACATCTGCGTGAATGTCTGCCCGACCAATGTGTTCGACAAGACGGATGGAATTCCGGTGATCGCCCGCCAGGGCGACTGCCAGACCTGCTTTCTCTGCGAACTCTATTGTCCCGAGGACGCACTTTACGTCTCGCCCTATGCGGATACCCCTTGCCCGACCGACGTGGTCGCGCTACGGCAGAGCGCCGCATTGGGCAGTTACCGCCGCGCGGTCGGCTGGACCGACGAGACGCGCGAACTCCGCGGCATCGACCGCAGCTATCTGCTCTTTGGTCATTGAGTCCGGGCTGGGCCCGGCGACCGACGCCATCTGCCAATTGGACCGATTGAATGAATGTACATCAATCCCTGACGACGGCGCAGCCTGTCGCGCCGCTGCCGCCGATATCGGGCGCGAACAAAGCGATGATCCGCTTCGAGCGCGTCTCGAAGGTCTATCCGGCCTATCGCGACAAGCCGAGTGTGCATGCCTTGCAGGCGATCGATTTCGCGATTCCCCGCGGCTCGATCACCGGCGTGATCGGTCGCTCCGGTGCCGGCAAGTCGAGCCTGGTTCGCCTCATCAACGGGCTTGAGAAGCCGTCGAGCGGCCGCGTCGTCGTCGATGGCCGGGAGATCTCCGCGCTGGCCGGCCGCGAGCTGCGCCTGGCGCAGCGCTCGATCGGCATGATCTTCCAGCATTTCAACCTGCTGTCGTCGCGGACGGCGGCGGATAACATCGCGCTGCCGCTCGAGATCGCGGGCTGGTCCAGGGCCGACGTTTCGGTCCGCGTGGAAGAATTGCTCGCGCTCGTCGGCATCGCCGACAAGTCCGATCGCTATCCCTCCGAACTGTCCGGCGGCCAGAAGCAGCGCATCGGCATCGCGCGCGCGCTGGCGACGCGGCCAAACGTGCTGCTGTCCGATGAGGCGACTTCGGCGCTCGATCCGCAGACCACGCGCGCGATCCTGGACCTTCTGGCCAACATCAATCGCGAGCTCGGCGTCACGATCTTGCTGATTACGCACGAGATGTCGGTGGTCCGCCAACTCGCCAAGGAGGTCGCGGTGATCGATGGCGGCCATGTCGTCGAACGTAGCCATGTCGCCGATATCTTCACGCATCCCCGGCATCCGGTGACGCAGGCGTTCCTGTCCGAGGCGATCGGGGACAGCGTTCCGGTCTCGCTGACCAGCCGGCTGTCGCCACAGCCGGTTGCCGGCGGCAGGGCGGTCCTCCGTGTGCAGGTGCGCGGCACCGAGGCCGGCGACACGGTAGTGGCGCGCCTGTCGCGCGAGCTGTCTCATGACGTGGCACTGCTGTCGGCCCGGATCGACGAGATCGGCGGCCAGCATGTCGGCTCGCTGATCCTGGGCATTCCCGGCGGTGAAGCCGCGGCGAAGCAGGCCCTGGCCTATCTGTCTCAGCATGACATTCTGGTGGAGCGTCTCGGCTATGTCGCGTGAACTCATTAACCTGATCGTTCAGGCCACCGGCGAGAGCCTGTTCATGGTCTCGGTCGCGGCCCTGGTCGCGACCACATTGGGCCTGCCGCTCGGGATATTCCTGGCCACCAGCCGGAAAGGCGACTTGTTCGCCGCGCCGCCGGCCAATGGCATTCTCGGCGTGATCGTCAATGCTACGCGTTCGACGCCGTTCATCATCCTGGTGGTCGCGATCATTCCGTTCACGCGCCTGATCGCTGGCACCTCGATCGGCTCGGGCGCAGCCATCGTGCCGCTCACCATCGCAGCGACGCCGTTCATCGCCCGCCTGGTCGAGGCGGCGATCCGCGAGGTCGATGCCGGCCTGATCGAGACGGCATGCTCTTTCGGTGCGAGCCCGCTGCAGATCGTGTTAAAGGTCCTGATCCCCGAGGCATTGCCGGGCCTGGTGCTGGCCTTGACGCTCGCGGTCGTCAGCCTGCTCGGCTATTCCGCGATGGTCGGAGCGGTCGGCGGCGGAGGTCTCGGCGATCTCGGCATTCGCTACGGCTATCAGCGCTTCATGCCTGAGATGATGCTGGCCGTCGTCGTCGTCCTGATCGCGCTGGTGCAGACCGTGCAGACCGCCGGCGACTATCTGGCGCGCCGCGTCAATCGCCGGCTGCGCAATCGCTAAGGAGGCGGGGCCGTCAGGATCCCTTCGGCGCCCAGATCTTGACATCGCTGCTATCCACCTTGCGCGGCAGCAGGCCTTCAGCCGTGAACGTATCGGCGATTGTCTGCTGCTCGGAAAGACCGGCCGCGGTAACGATGCCGACCTTGTAGGAGCGGTGGCTATTTGCCTCTTCCACCGTGGCGGCGTCGATACCCCAGAGGCTTGCGAGCTGCGCGGCGGCGTCTTTCGGATTGGCTTTGACCCAGGTGCCGGTCTCGACCAGCTTGGCAAAAATGACGTTCAGCGCGTCGGCGCGCTTTTCGGCAAACGCAGCTGAAGCGAGGTAGTAGCGCTTGTAGCTTGCGAGCCCCCCGCTGCCGTCGATCAGGACGCGCGCGCCGGACTGGCGTTGTGCGCTGCTGAGGAATGGGTCCCAGGCGACCCAGGCGTCGACATTGCCGCTGACGAATGCCGCGCGGCCATCGGCGGGCGTCAGATAGGCCGGCGTGATGTCCTTGAAGGTCAGTCCCGCTTTGGCGAGCACCGCCAGTAGCAAGAAGTGACTGCCCGCGCCCTTCGTCACCGCAACCTTCTTGCCCCTGAGGTCGGCCGGCGATTTGATCGCGGAATCCTTCGGCACCAGGATCGCCTGTGCCGAGGACGAGGCGGCTTCGTCGGCGATGTAGGCGAGCCTAGCGCCAGCGGCCTGGGCGAAGATCGGCACGGTGTCGGCGACATCGGCGCCAAAATCGACGCTGCCGACATTGATGGCTTCAAGCAGCGGCAGGCCGCTGGTGAATTCATGCCACGACACGGTGAGGCCGAGCGGCGCCAAGGCCTTCTCCAACGCGCCATTGGTCTTCAAGATCGCGGTCAGCATCGACGATTTCTGGTAGCCGATTCGGATTTCCTCGGCGGCCGCTGGCCGAACCAGCGAGGTCATCGCCAAAAGCCCGATAGCGGCAACCGCGAGGCGGCGCGATATCGCAGTCGGCGATGGTACGGCCTGCGCTCGCAGGATGCGGCGGGGGAAGATAAGCATGGCGAGGCGTCCTGAACCGGTTCGATCTGTTGCCATTTGTGTGCAATCGGTGCGCTGGAGGCAATTGCGCAGAATGTGACTGAAGGAGTGCAATTTTCTCTTCCAGCGAGGCCGTCGAGAAAAGTATTTTCGGCTTGAACATTGCGCCCGGCCTGACCGGTTCCATTCTCTTTTCAACGCCGCCATGGCAGGCGGCGCCTCGCCACGAGAGAAAATTTGGATTCTCATTTCATTGATTTCGTCCCCAGCGCGGGCGATGAGCTTGAAAAGCGCTTTCAGTTCCATGGAGAGCAAGATGTTGGTGCGTACCTTTCTCACGCTGGCGGGCGTTGTCTCGATCTGGTCGGCCGCGGCGGCGGCCGAAACGATCAAGATCGGGGTGACGCCAGGGCCGCATGCCCAGATCCTCGAGGCCGTGAAGCCGATCGCGGCCAAGAGCGGGCTCGATCTCCAGCTCATCGAGTTCTCCGACTATGTCGTGCCCAACGCCGCGCTCGACGCCGGCGACATCCAGGCCAATTCGTTTCAGAACCAGCCTTATCTCGACAACCAGAAAGCCGATCGCGGCTACAAGATCGAGCAGGTGGGGCTGACGGTCAATTTTCCGATCGGCATCTATTCACGCAAGCACAAGAGCTGGGCCGACCTGCCTGAGGGAGCGAAGGTCTCGATTCCGAACGATCCGACCAACGGCGGCCGGGCGTTGCTCTTGCTGCGCAACAAGGGGGCGATCAAGCTGAAGAGCGATGTCGGGTTCAAGCCGACCGTCATCGACATCACCGACAATCCCAAGAAGCTGAAATTCATCGAGGTCGACGCCGCCCAGGCGCCCCGTGCGCTCGACGATGTCGATGCCGCCGTGATCAACACGAACTACGCGACGCAGGCCGGTCTCGATCCGGTCAAGGATCCGATCCTGCGCGAGGATCCGAAGGGGCCCTATGTCAATCTGATCGCGGTCCGCTCCGCGGACAAGGAAAAGCCGTGGGTCAAGATCCTGGTCGATAGCTATCACACGCCAGAGATCAAGGAATTCGTCCTGAGCAAGTTCAAGGGCGCGGTGTTGCCGAGCTGGTAATCGCCGATCCACAATTATCGAGGACAGATTGATGCGTATCCTGATGACCGCGCTCGCGGTTGCAGCACTTTTGACCGGCGCGGCGAGGGCCGACACCATCCGGGTCGGCGTCACGGCCGGGCCCCATGCCGAGATCCTGGATGTCGTGAAGAAGGTGGCCGCTGGCCGCGGGCTCGACATCAAGGTGGTCGAATTCACCGACTATGTGATCCCGAACCAGGCGCTCGCGCTCGGGGATCTCGAAGCCAATTCGTTCCAGCACGAGCCCTATCTGAAGAACCAGCTCTCCAAGACCGGCTGGAAGATCGTCAAGGTCGCCAACACGATCGCCTCGCCGCAGGGCGTCTACTCCCTGAAGTACAAGAAGCTTTCTGACCTGCCGGATGGCGCCCGGGTGGCGATCGCCAATGATCCGTCCAACGGCGCGCGCGGGTTGATGATCCTGGCGCTGCACGGCGTGATCAAGCTGAAGGACCCGAATAACGTCGCCTCGACCATCGCCGATATCACCGACAATCCGAAGCAGCTGCGCTTCGTCGAATTGGATGCCGCGCAGTTGCCGCGCGCGTTGCAGGACGTCGACCTAGTCTCGATCAACAACAATTATGCGGTTCAGGCCGGGCTCAATCCCTCCACCGACGCAATTGCGCGTGAGGCGGCGGATGGTCCCTGGGTCAACATCCTTGCCGTACGGGTTGAGGACAAGGACAAGCCCTGGGTCAAGCAACTGACGGACGCTTACCATTCCGATGACGTGAAGGCGTTCCTCGAGAAGCGTTTCAAGGGCACCTATATCGCGACCTGGTGACGGGCGTTGATTGCCAGTCACCGAGAGGTTCGTAAGTCGCGCTATTCGGCGGCGTCGGCGCGCGTGGCCGAGGGCAAGCGACGGAAGCCGGCGCCGGGATGCGTGGCGTCAAGATAGGGCCCGCGTCCGGGAAACAGCTTTTCGCGCAGCGTGCCTTCGCGATAGGCCGTCTTGTAGACCCCGCGTGACTGCAGTTCCGGCACCACCAGGTCGACGAACGACGTCAGGGATTCCGGCGCCACCAGGCGGAACAGGTTAAAACCGTCGACATCGGTTTCATCGACCCAGGCGATCAACTCGTCCGCCACATCCTGCGGCGAGCCGATCACGAACGGCGACCGCGCGCCGACCCGGCTCAGGGTGGCGAGGTCGCCGACCTTGACCGGCCGGTCGCTGCGCACGGTGAAATTCTCAACCATCGACTGGATCGCGTTGCTCTCGACATATTGCACGGCCTGATCGGGGCGATACTTCGAGAAGTCGATGCCGGTCCAACCCGACAGCAATGCAAGTTGGCCGGCCTGATCGACATGCTCTGCGTACTCCGCGAGCAGATCGTTGGCCTCGGCGCGCGTCGGTGCGACGATCACGGTCGCGCCGGCGAACAGGCGGATGTCATAAGGATCGCGTCCGAAGTCACGGGCCGCCTCCCTGATCTCGCGCACGGCGCGGGCCAGGATCGGCTTGGTCTGGCCGTTGAGGAAGATCGCCTCCGCGTGCCTGGCAGCGAAGGCCCGCCCGCGCTTTGAGGTTCCCGCCTGATAGAGCAGCGGTGTGCGCTGTGGCGAAGGTTCGGAGAGGTGAATGCCGTTGACCGTGTAGTGGCGGCCTTGGTGCCGCACGGGATGGATCCTGGCCGGATCGGTGAAGATCCGCGCCGCGCGGTCGCGGCGGACCGCGCCGTCCTCCCAGCTGCCCTCCCACAGCTTGTAGCTTGCCGTGAGAAATTCTTCGGCCGCCTCGTAACGCTCGTCATGCACGCGATTGGCCGCAAGGCCCATGCCGCGAGCACCGCTGTCGAGATAGCCGGTGACGATGTTCCAACCGATCCGGCCACGCGAGAGGTGATCGAGCGTCGAGAAGCGGCGGGCGAGCTGGTAGGGATGCTCGTAGGTGAGGTTGGAAGTGATGCCGAAGCCGAGATGCCTTGTCGCGTGTGCCATGGCGGAGACGAGCAGGGTCGGCTCGGCGTTCGGCAGTTGAACGGCGTGGCGCAGCGCGGTCTCGGGGCTGTCGCCGTAGACGTCATAGATGCCGAACACGTCGGCCAGGAAAATGCCGTCGAGCAGGCCGCGTTCCGCCGTCCGGGCGTAGTCCACCCAATAGTCGAGCGTGTTGTAGTCGAGCGAGGTGTCGCGCGGATGCGACCACAGGCCCGCCCAGTTGTGGCTCGGCGCCATCATGTTGAACGCGTTGAAGCGAAGCTCTCTCGGTCTGGTCATCGCGCAGTTTCCGGCAATTTAGGACAGGGAGGTGATTTATCATGTCACCGGCGTGGCTTTATTTTCTATTCTGTGTAGCGGGATCAAAATCGTGCTCCGTCTCTGGTCCGGCGCAGCAGGGATTGGTTCGCTCGACCTCGCCGCGTCGTTCAGAATGACCGGTATGTCCGGCATCGCGCGCTGATTTGCGAACGCGATCGACGGGAAGATCAATGTGCCGCTGATCTGCCGAACATGTGGGCGCAGAGAAACAAATGCAACGCGACTGGGGCACGGGCTGAAAAATTCGCGACGCCATCCGGCGTGCCGCCAGCACGCGCATCGCTATTTTCTCCAACGTCTCGACAGCCACGGTGTCGCTGCGCATCATCCGCCGCCTTTGATGCTGGGTCCACGGATTTCGGGAGATTTGGATATGCCGATCGAAACCAAGAATGTCGAGACGCTCGCCTTGCACGGCGGTTCATACCGGTCGGACCCGGCGACCGGCGCGGTGGCGGTTCCGATCTATCAGACGACATCCTATCAATTCGAGAGCACCGATCACGCATCGCGGCTGTTCGCGCTGGAGGCGCTCGGGCAGATCTACACCAGGATCAAGAACCCGACCGCTGACGCGTTCGAGGAACGGCTGGCTGCGCTGGAGGGCGGCGTGGCCGCGCTCGCCGTGGCGTCGGGCCAGTCGGCGACGGCCTACGCGATCTTCAACATCGCGCAGGCCGGCGACAACATCGTCTCGTCGACCGATCTCTATGGCGGCACCTGGACGCTGCTGTCGCAGACGCTGAAGCAGTTCGGCATCGAGGTCCGTTTCGTCGATCCGAGCGATCCGGAGAATTTCCGCCGCGCCACCGATGCGAAGACCCGCGCCTACTTCGCCGAGACGCTGCCGAATCCCAAGCTCAACGTGTTTCCGATCCGGGAGGTTGCGGATATCGGGCGTTCGCTCGGCGTGCCGCTCATTCTCGACAACACGGCCGTGCCGCTGATCGCACGCCCATTCGATCATGGTGCGGCGATCGTGGTCTATTCCACCACGAAATATATCGGCGGCCACGGCACCTCGATCGGCGGCGCGATCATCGACGGCGGCAATTTCGACTGGGCGGCGCATGCCGAGCGCTTCCCGCTGCTGACGCAGCCGGACGATGCCTATCATGGCGCGATCTGGACCGAAGCCGCCAAGCCGCTTGGGCCGATCGCCTACATCCTGCGCGCGCGGGTCAAGCTGCTGCGCGATCTCGGCGCCGCGATCGCCCCGCAAAACGCATTCCAGTTCATCCAGGGGCTGGAAACGCTGCCGCTGCGGCTGCGCCAGCACAATGAGAACGCTATCAAGGTCGCGAACTTCCTGGCACGGCATCCCGCCGTCTCGCATGTGATCTTCCCCGGATTGCAAAGCGGGGAGAACCGGCGCCGCGCCGATCTCTATCTCAACGGCGGCTATGGAGCGCTGGTCGGTTTCGAGCTGAAGGGCGGCGTCGAGGCCGGCCGTGGCTTCATCGATGCGCTGAAACTGTTCTATCACGTCGCCAATATCGGCGATGCGCGGTCGCTGGCGATCCATCCGGCCTCGACCACGCACCAGCAGCTCAGCTCAGCGGAGCAGCTCGCGGCAGGCGTGACGCCGGGCTATGTGCGGCTTTCAGTCGGCATCGAGCATCCCGATGACATCCTCGCCGACCTGACCCAAGCCCTGGCCCAGGCCGAGGCCGGCGGCAGCAGCCGCAAGGCAGCCTGACCGATCCCTGAAGACGGAGTTGAAACCCAGACCATGAAGACATTGTTGCGCCTGGCGCAGGCGGCCGGCGTGCTGCTTGCGATGACTGCGGCCGCTGTTGCCGACGAACCTCTCAAGATCGCGACCAGCGCGGGGCCGGTCGGTCAGCTGGCGGCGTTTGCCGCCAAGCTCGCCAAAGACAAGGGCCAGGACGTCAAGATCGTCGAGCTGTCGGACTGGGTCGCGCTGAACGAGGTGGTGAACAGCGGCGACGTCGACGCCAACCTGTTCCAGCACGGCACCTATCTTGCGATCCAGAACAAGCAGCGCGGCTTCAACCTAATCCAGGTCGACAAGGTCGGCGTGATCGCGCCGGTCGGGCTGTTCTCGAAGAAGATCAAGTCGCTCGACGAGATCAAGTCCGGCGACAGCGTCGCGATCCCGAATGAGCCGCTCAACGGCGCGCGTGGATTGATCCTACTCGAGCGCGCCGGGCTGATCAAACTGGCGCCGGGCAAGGGGTTCTCGGTGAGCCGGTTCGACATCGTCGAAAATCCCAAGAACCTAAAGATCGTCGAGCTCGATCCGGCACAGACCTACCGGTCGCTCGATGACGTGACGCTGGCGCTCGTCAACATCACCTATCTGATTCCGGCCGGTGGCGATCCGAAGTCGGCGTTGGTGATCGATCGCACGGTTGATGACGGCCTCGTGCTGCGCTTTACGGCTCGGCCGGACAAGAAAGACGATCCGCGCCTAAGGGCTTTCATCCAGGTCTTCAATTCACCCGAGGTCAAGCACTTCATCGAGAAGCTGCCGGCGTTCATCCCGGCCGGCTTCGGCAGCTAAACATTCGCGAGTTCACGGCGGAGCGGGAACTGCCCTGTTTCTTCTCGAGAAAGCAGGGCAGCGAGCTCTGCGCATTGATTTCGGATGTCGGGGATTGCGATGATTTCCCAGAAGGTCGCGCGAGTCAGTGGTCCCACCGCGAACAAGCGCTCGGAGGGAACGCCTTCGCAGTCGACGATTGCGCAATTAGGATCGGTCTCGATGCCGATGCGGAGCGGATCGACGCAAGCCCGTCCTCGTTCGAACAGGCCGCGTATCGCCGGATTGGGGGCGGCGGTTGGATCCTTTACGATTCCGGTGCAATCAACTACGGCGCCGACCCGCAGATGGTGTGTCTCCGCAGCTCCGCGCCGTCGGTAGGTCACAGTGGCGCCCCCGCAGTTGGGCTCGATCTTGATCACTTTTGCTGCCATCATGGTGAGCTGCCCACTGAAAAGCGCCGCGGTGATGCGGGACTCCAATTCCGGTGCCATTCGATGCCGATGGACGTCCCACCATGCACGGGCATGCTCGAGGAAGCGGCGTTTGGATGAGAGCGGGAGTTCGTGCCAGAGCCGCTGCGTGTAGGGCCGGAGGCCGTCAATGAAACCGCGCCAGTCGCCGCCCTGCGCAGCATGCTGAGCAACACGCGCGCGAATCCAACGCAGCAGGGTGACGATGCTTTCGCCGAACGGAACCTCGGCTTCCGCGATGCGTACCGAATCGACCCGGCGGTGGGGTTTGGCGAGCAGGCCCCGCCTCGAGATCGCGATGATCGGCCCACGGTGCCCGTCACGTAGTAATGACAGGACATAGTCGACCATCGTAAGTCCTGTTCCGAGGATCAGGACGGCGGCATTGACGTCGATTGGGGCCGTCGATGGCGGCGTCCATGGATCCACGTGTCCAGGACTGCTGGTGCGCATATTGTGTCCGGTGGCGAGAACGAGGGTATCACCGGCAATGCGGCGGCCGTCGTCGAGCGTGGCGACGGCCAGATCCGGGTCGCCGCTCACATCGATACACCTGCCGTGAACAATCGTGAGGCGTTGCCCGTTCGCGCAATCCGAAGCATCGCGATCGAGCAGACTTGCGATGTAGTCGCCGTAGACTCGTCGGGGAACGAAGCAATAGGGATCCGGACATATAGGCATGCCGCCCTGCTGCGAAACCAGCCAGCGCCAGAAGTGATCCGGCTGATCCGGCAACGCGCTCATATTGGCAACTCGGACATTGAGCAAATGGTCCGGATTGCCGGTGTGATAAGCGAGACCCCGGCCGATATCCGGACGTTGCTCGATCAGCGTGACACGGAGGTTGTGCGACGAACGGTGAAGCAGCTGATAAGTCAGCAAGACACCACTGGCACCTCCGCCGACAATGATGACATGCCGTCCACCGGGACCCGTCATGATGCTCCTCCATCGACCAGTCAATTGCATGAGACGCGCAAAGCCAAGGATCAAGGTGAGGAAAACGCAGATGGTCGGCAACAGCGACGATGCCGTCCGCATGTTATCGAGCTATCGAAGCGAAAAGTTCAATCCGAACAGGCTTGCTTGTCCGCTACTCAGCTAACCATGCGGTCCAAACAGGAAGAGTTCGTGGAGGTCACGCTGATCAGGGTTTGCCACGCGTGCAAGCTGTCTGCGCCATCGCTGTATGCGCCGAGCCATACGATTGAGAGTGCGAGTCCAGGAGAATGCCGAGCGCATAGAAGCTCCTTGAAACACCCATGATTGAATAAGACTATCACGTCTTTGCTCCACGTGAACGCAAGCCGTGATGGATAATCCAACTTTGCAATCATTGAATACGGTGAGACCGGCTTTGCGGAATACTCGTTTCGTTGAAATCTACAGTGAGGCAAATTCCTTCTCCCGGCTCGAGTCAGTGATGCTCCGCTGGCCGTCGTCAGCACACATCTTGCGATGACGCGCGCCGTTACTCGCGGAAGCGACATCGTCGATCGCATGAGGCGTTGCAAAACCTTTCTCTTTGGAGCCGGACGCAACACGGGAGCGCAAGATATCTAAGGGACGCCGGCCAGATCGCTCAGTTCCCAGTGTTGAAAAAAATTGCTCAAGTTTTCATGAGCACCTAGCGGTTTCCATAGTCCTTCTTCCGCAAGCGATTGAAACATCGTTCGTATTTCATGAGCTACGGGTGCGCAATTTGATCACCCGACCCAAAAATGCTGCCGGACCAGAAAAAAATCTCTGAATGGGAGTGAGGCCGGTCCGAGGACTGAATATCGCTGAGGAATTACCCACCCCCCACACCTCGTCGGCCTTCAAAGTGTGAGGTGAGCTTTTTGTATTTAATTCCACGGTTCTGCGCGTGAACCAGAACCAGGTCAGCCGGTCGGCCGACATCAAATACTGGAGTTCTGACCGCCCCCCACTCCGACCGCGTGGCAAACCTGTAGATCCGGCGGATGGTGCGTCGGAGTGTGGAAGCAATCCTGTCGAATAACTCAAGCCGGCCGCTTGGCCACCTCCGCGCCATAGCGCGCTCGGGCATCTTCGACGGCTTGCGCCTGTGCCGCCGCGAGGCTTTCGCGGACCTCCTTGGCGCGGCGAGCAGCATCAATCGTCGCCTGCGCGTGCCCCTGGAACTGCGGCATGACCTCGCGCGCGATAAGTTCGTAGCTGCGCATTGTTGCTGAAGGATTGGCCCAGTTATGCGCCAAGAGGAGATAGGCGCCAAAGCCGCCGTTTGATTGTTGCCACAACCGCTCGATCTGGGCGGCGCACGCGTCCGGTGTCCCGATAGCACCAAGGCCAGAGCCGTTGATAAACTCGATCATTTCGGCAACCGAGTTGCCGACCACTGCCATTTGCGGGAATGCAGCGACCTGCTGGAAGTAGCGGAACCAATGCTCGATGCCGTATTCCACGTCGCGATATGCCTGCTCTTTGGTTTCCGCGATGTGACACAAGCCAACAAGTCGCCACTTGTTCCGGTCAGCGGTCTTGCCATGGGCCTTCGCCTCGGCGGTCAGTACATCCCAGTGCAGCGCCAGCGCATCAAAGCCGGCGGCGGTAGTGGCGCCCACCGACAGCATGCCTAGGCCATATCGGCCGGCAAGCTTGGCGCCAGTAGGAGACGCTACGGCAGCGACGGCAACGTCGAAGAGTGGGTTGGAGTAAGGCCGCAGGTGCAGCCGCGCCTCGCGTAGGTCCCAGCGATCGTTTTTGAATGTGACCGGTTCGTCGGTGGTCAAAAGCTTCGTGATGATGGCAACGCCATCTTCGAGGAGCCCACGTGTCTGACTCTGTTGTAGCCCAATCATGACGCCGTCGGTCGGAAGCGAGCCAGGGCCGAGGCCGAGCATCGCACGCCCGCGCGTCAAATGGTCAAGGAGGACGATGCGCTCAGCGACCCACAGCGGGTTGTGATACGAAATGCTGGTCACGCCGGTGCCGAGTTTGATGTGACGCGTGCGCTCGGCCGCCGTCGCTATCATGATTTCTGGAGAGGCCGAAATCTCAGTGCCAGCGGAGTGATGCTCGCCGAGCCAGGCTTCATCATAGCCGCAGCGGTCCAGCCATTGAATAAGATCGAGATCGCTCTGCAATGCGAGCGTTGGGTTAATGCCGGGCTTATGGAAGGGCGCGAGAAAGATGCCGAAGCGCAGGCGCTGGCTCATTGACACATTCCTCCGTCTCTATGATTGGGCCTTCATTGGCCTTCTGATCCGAGTCAAGCTGCCGCTTGACACGCCGTTCCCTGACAGGGGATTGGATCGACACGATAACCGTTCCCTGCAGCGTTGTCATCCGGGTCAAAACGGCGGTCGCAGGCTGTTCGCCAGACTGCGGACCAATCTGCCGCGTAAAGCCTCTGGGCCGCCGGTGCTGGATTGTCCGCCGATTGACGGCGACAGCGACGCTACACGCCGAGCGTATGTGTCTCGAACACAGTTTCCTGCGGCGGCCCTGCAAATCCCCTGCGATGATTGCTTCGAACGCGGCATGAGGATCTCTCGCGGACCGTTCCAGCCGCCTTCGCGTCGCGCACCGCAAGACCAATCCAACCACCCAACGCCGGCCCAGCGGTGTGGAAGATCGGATTCGTCAACCTTCGCCAATGTTTAGACGCGATGCGAGCTTGACCTTCCCCAATGAAGATAGATCTTCTAGGGCAAGCTTCCACCGCGTATTACTTGCAAAGCCTCTTCCTTTCTTAAATCTCTGTTCTTCGTGGGGCTCACCATTTTCACCGCTTTGGACCCTATCCGACCAGCTAATCCGTAGGTTGCAGGTCGGTGAGCCACAGGTCCCCGCTTAATCCACGTCACCCATTCGACGCATGTGATGCGGATAAGGTTCGTGAGATTCTTCTGTCCCCTTTGAGGTCGCTCAGTGATGTGAAGGAAGCCCAACCGGCGGGCTTCATGCATGGCTGTTTGCACAGTCGTTCGACATACTCCTGCGACGGCCGCGATCTTGTCGTAGGGCAAGTCACAAACGCCATGATGTTAGATCTCGCCGGCCACGATGGCGAGCACAGCGCGCTGTCCTTCAGTGAACATTGCCCTCATTGCGGGCGGCATGGATGACGAACTGCCCAGCGTGCGCCGCCGGTCACGTGAGGCCTGGCGATTGGATGAACGCGGCCGTTGCCGGGTCGTAAAACGCGAGGACACGCGCGCACGGAGTTCGCCGATGGGCGATCGCGCAACGAACCCGCGGTCTGGTTTGCGCTTCTGAATGGCCTCGGCGAGAAACTGGGCTTCATCACCGGTGAACGTTCCAGCGGGCCAGTGGCGGCGCCAGAGGGCATCCAAAAGCGCATTCAGTTCCTCAGGCGAGGTAGCGGCATTGATGAATGTGTAAAATGCCGCCGCTGCAGTGGAGAGGGCGCTCATTGGGCCGCCCCGGAGGCCGCTTGGCTAACAGCGGACCAAGCGTCGCGGCGCCTAGCGAAGCGCCCCAGTGGCCGGTTCAGCGCATCGTGGGCAGCGTACAGGGTCACCGAGACGCGCTCGTACCCGCCCAACCGCTGACGGCCTAAGTAAACAGAATGCCGTAGCGGTTCGAATTTTGATTTGGGGTCGACCTCAGAAACACGTTGAGTTTCAATGCTCGAGGAAGTTCCCAAATTATCGGCTAAGTGTTTGTGTTTGCTAAGTTCGCGCCGTTCCCTAGGGAGCGCCAAAATTCAACGACATAGAGTCACTGTAGAAAAGTCGTCGAATATCGGACTGTCTGAACGAAACTCGGTCAATAGAAGAAGCGTCGACGTCCCCAAAGCTTTGCTTCGTGTCCTGCCGCCGTCGGCGGCGCCTAATGGCGAGCCGACTTTTCCCTGCCGACTCTGGGCGGCTCAAGCATAACTTCCTTCAAGCGATCACCACTGGCGATGACGACCACGAAGTTGAGTTTGCCATCCTGTTTGATCAGGCCTCCGGCGAGAGCGCTTCCCTCTGCAGCTTTCTCGGCGATGCGTACGGCGTCCGACAGCTCTTGCTCAACTGACTTCAGGGCAGTGATATTGCCCATGTCCTCTCGGTTGAGCTCCCTCAGCGACGACGAGATTTCCTTCTCTGTCACGCTCCCGGTGTTCGCATCTATGACATTTTCCCAAAGTCGTTCATTGCCTACCGTCCGCACGCGATAAATGGCCGAACCGGAAATCTCAAGGCTGACATACGCGGTCCTCGAACCGCCATGTAAATCCTCGGCGATCGCTACCGCCTGGCTGAGTGGTATTTTTATCGTGCGAATATGCTCGATCAGGCGACGTATCGCCGCCTCATCGGCATCGCCTTGGGTGGCTGCGCCCCTATTTGCGGCGTCCGAAGCTGAGTGGGTGACATCCGCGTTCGCGCCCGTAGCAGCAAGCGTGGCGGACAAGACGATAATCGCTAACAATCGCTTCTTCGACATGAGCTAAATCCCGTGGCTATCCGTGAAAAACTGATCGGTGGTCTTAAGGGTGTGCGAGGGTCCACGACGGGCCTATCGACACGAACCCTGGCTCAGTGAAGCGCACCGTTCGAGTGTGGTACCGAAACTCTGCCGACCAGGTCGCCGCCGCTTCCCGGACCGAGTCTGTGCGAATTTGCGTCGTGGTTCCAAGGCAAGCCCGACCGCCCTCGTGCTTAAGTCGGCTTGATCGGAAACCCCCGGATCTAACTGCGCCAACGTTTCACGGACCTGGGGCGGGATTGCGGGGCTAACGTCGCTCGCATCGGCTGGCTCGGATATTGACGCCGGCGGCTGTCGTGCGGCATCGGCCACATCCGAGGTAAGCGGCGAGGGGACTGCAGTCTCCCCGTTCGGGAGAATGGGCGGGAAACCGTGCTGGCTGGTATCGATGATAACTGCTTCCGGTCCCTTTAGCTCGGAGGCGATCCGGATCGGCGGAAGCGTAGAGTGAGATTCGATGAGCTTGTTTGGCGGGGGCTCCGGCAGCAGGGAATTGGCTGCAAAGAGCAGCACGAGCAACGCTCCGCCGACCCACATAAAGTAACCCCACACGGGGGCTTGAGCATCGACTGAGCCGCGCGCACGCATTGACACGACGGATGTTCTGCTCACAGCGCCGGGCTCCCGCGCTGATGTCCTTTCGGCGCGATGCAGGACCGCTCGTCGGCGAACGCGCGTAGCCCGGCGAGCAACGCTATCGCAACGCCCAGCAGCAGGCTCAGGGCCACGAGGGACAGGGCCACGACCAGGTTCAGGCCCGCGAGCGCAAGCCCCGGCCACGGATTTTCCTTTGCGAGCGACCACAAAAGGGTTGACATTCTCAGCTCCATAAATACACTAAACCGTATAGTTCATATACATCCCGGACCGCGGGGTGTGTCAAGAGCGAAGACTCACAAGCTCGTTTTCAGGCAATTCGACGGGCGGAGAATCGGAGCATGACGCTGCGTTTCCCGTTCGAAAGCGCGATGCCTCGGCAGAAGAAGGATTTTGTATGATCAAGTACACATTAGTCGTCATGCTGGCGGCATCGCTCGGCAACGCGGCTGCCTTTGCGCAGGAGAACCGCGGCACTCCCGAACAGAGGGCCGCATGCGCGCCTGACGCCTTCCGGCTGTGCCTTAGCTACATCCCCGACCCCACGAACGTAGAGGCCTGTCTCCGGCAAAGAGAGTCTGCGCTGAGCGATGCTTGCAGAGCCGTCTTTGACCGCGCTGCGGAAGCTGCTTCGGCCGGCACTATTGGGGCGCCCCGTCGCGGCGCGAGAGAGGATTGATCGCATGAACACGGTTTATGCACCCGCTTTCGCCGCGTTCGGGGGCTCGGCCTTCGGAGCGATCTCCACGATCGTGACGGGATGGGTGACCCGGCGCCGCAAGCTTCGCGAGCGACATAATGCCCGCTCGATCGCCAAGCGCGAGCGGCTCTATCGGAGTTTCATCGAGGAAGCCTCCCGTCTCTATGCCGAGGCGCTCGTCAGCGACAGGTCCGAGATTCCGCAATTGGTCAATCTGTACGCGCTTGTCGGGCGCATGAGGATTCTTTCTAGCGATGAGGTGGTTCAAGCCGCAGAGCGGGCAGGTCGCCTGATCGTCGAAACCTACCTTTCGCCAAACCCCGAACTGGTCGATTTGCCAGAGCTCATGGAGGAGATGGACCCCTTGCGTCACTTCGGCGAAACCTGCCGGCGATGAATTGCATTCGATCGCATCTCGCTGAGGTCGCGGGCGATGCAGAAGCGGATGCGCCAAGTCGAGTCATCGTGCATTCGTCGGCGAATCGTCCAAGCAGCGATCCGACTGCACGGTGAGATCGGTTTCAGGAAGACGACCGTCGCCGATATCGCTCGCGGGGCCTCGATGTCGTCCGCTAACGTTTATCGATTCTTCCCTTCAAGGCAGGCGATCGAAGAGACGGTCGTGGCGGATCTGTTCGATCGCATGTCCGCGGCTGCAACTCTTGCGACTCGCGGCGACTCCGCCCTGGAGCGCCTGACGGCTGCTTTGAGGACGATCTCGCAGCTGCACCAACATCGGCTGGAGCACGACAGCAAGCAACACGAATTGGTCGCTGCGGCGGTCCGAGAGAACTGGGCAGTCGCCCTGTCTTACGCAGACCGGATCCGGGGGGCTTGTGAGCGCGACCATTGCTGCTGGACAGGCCAGCGGCGAGCTACGACCGGGGTGTGCAATGGCAATGGCCTGTTGCCTGCTTGAAGCGATGGAGGGGTATATCAATCCATCGCGGATCAATGCGGCTGCAGTTCGGCCCACGTTCGACGAGATGATGAATTTCTGCGCGGACGCCCTGCGTCATGGACCGTGGGTGGCAGTCGACTTGACCGCCGAAATCCGTCCCAAAGCCGTGGCGCAAAAATAGCGGTGGGGCCTTCGGTTGGTTCACCGCTTCCAGTCCGCCTCACAAGCCGCGAGAAAAAAATTGACGCGTTCGTGCAGGAACGTTGGCAGCTCTTTTTTGAGATCCTTCAGTTCCTCACCCATCAGTGATCTCATCAGCATCGGAAGCAGAATGAGATCCATGAACATTTGAGCGGTGGCAACGCTCCGCTTTGCGCTGAAGGGTCCTTTGTCTGAGCGCGCGACCCTCTGCGTCGCCTCGTTCAAGAGTTGCGAAACTGCCCCCGCCGCGCGGTCGCGCGCCGCGTCGTGAACATTCCGGCTTAACTCGGGAAATCGCCGCGCCTCGGCGATCGTCGCACGCGTGAGGTCCAACGTGTCCTCGACGAATCTCTCCACGATTTCGATACCGAGATTGGCAAGCTTTTCCTGGATGGTGCGGCCTGTCGGTGTGAACCCTTCGAAATCCGTCAATCCGTTGATCGTCCGGGCTACCACAGCCGTGAACAGCGCCTCCTTGCCGGGGAAATGCGCGTAGATGGTCGGCTTGCTCGCAGGAGCCAACTCGGAGATATCGTCGATGCTGGCACTCCGAAAGCCTTTCTCGAGAAAGAGCTGCTGGGCCGCATCGAGAATCCGCGCCTGGACGTCGCCGGCCAAGTCCTTGGGCGGCCTGCCGCGTTTCGGGCTCTTGTTCTTCGCCATCATGATCTCCTCGTCACGAGCTTTTGCATGTCTGGATTCCACTTGACATGCCCCGGCAGGAAATGCAATGAAAGGAAAATATACGGTATAGTTTAATTCAGCCCGCCTGGGTTGGCCTTGATGGCCGTGCCTCCGCCAGCTGATCCGGATGACCGGCCGACCGCAACTGCGCTCGGTCGCCACCTGTCCGGCGCAACCAAAGGAGATCGTCGTGACTGTGTGCAGCCCGGATACGCCATTAGTGGAGCAGGGCATCCTGCTGCGCGAATTGAATCAGCGGATCAATGGTGGACTTGTCTCGGCGATCAACATTGTCTCCGCCGCGGCCGTCAGGGTCGAGGGGGCGGAGGCCAAGCGCGCCCTAAGCGATGTCGTGGAGTTGCTGCATGGCTATGCCGATGTGCAACAGGCGCTCGCAGGACCCAAGGGCAAGGCGCTGATCGACGCTGCGACCTACATCCGCATGATGGGCAGCGCCTTGCGCCGCTCGTTGCTGGATCGAATGAATATCCGGCTGGCAATCGCCGCCGAATCTCTTCCGCTCCAACCCAAGCGCTGCCGGCAGCTCGGATTGATCGTCCATGGGCTCGTCACCAATGCAGCGAACCATGCGTGCTTCGAGGCGCGCATCGGAGAAATCAAGATCAAGCTGACACGAATCGGCGCGCTGGTGAACTGCATCGTCCTGGACAATGGATCGCGGCCGTCACGGAGCGTTGCGGGGCGCGGACTGCGGCTCAGCAATGATCTTGCCAAGGGGCTCGGGGGCCGTGTCGAGCACGGCTTTGGTGACGAATTCACGTCCGTCGTTGTGTCGTTTCCTCTGTCAGAGCGTGAGCGGCAGGCGAACGGGGCGACGGTGAAGCGTCGCAGCATGCGGTCGTCTCACCGGTCAAACGTCAGCACGTCCGACGCCTCGGCGCTTTGCATAGGAGCGAACCGCCCCGATCGGGACAGCCGCCCCGTTGCAACGCGACCTCCAGTTCACGGAGCCAAACTGTTGTCTGCCCGTCCAGCGGCGGATGCGCTGGGCGCGTTGTTGTCCCCCCGCCACCGCATGGACTTGCTATGACCTGTCACGCTACGAACCACAGCGAAATCGATCAAGCTGCCCGCAAAAGCAAGCTGAGGGGCCTCGGTGGCCTGGCGGCCGCGCTTGCCGCCATCGCGCTGAGTGGCTGCAACGATCACGCCGCCGCTCCCATCGCGCGTACGGCGATCGTGCGGACGGAGATCGTGCAGCCGCGCGAGCGTCAAGCCTCCGTCACCATGACCGGCGAAATCCAGGCCCGTTTCCACGCCGACCTGTCATTCCGCGTCAGCGGACGCGTGCTCGCGCGCTATGTAGATGTCGGCGCTCACGTCGAGGGTGGGGAGGTCCTGGCTGTGCTCGATCCCACCGAGCAGCAGGCCGACGTCGATGCCGCGACCGCGGCGGTGCTGGCCGCAGAAGCTCAGCTGCGCGTGGCCAAGGTGACTTTCGAACGACAGAAGACGTTGATCGCAAGCGGTTTCACCACGCGGACGGTCTACGATCAGGCGCAGGAAGGGTTGCGAACCGCAGAAGGTGCGCTTGAAGCCGCAAAAGCAGAGCTCGGAACGTCGAAAGACGCCCTTGGCTATACGACGCTGCGCGCCGAAGCGGGAGGCGTGGTCACCGCGCGCAATCTGGAAGTCGGCCAGGTCGTACAGGCCGCGCAACCCGTTTTCTCGCTGGCGCAGGACGGTGAACGGGATGCGGTGTTCGATATCTACGAATCTCTCTTGTTTGGCGATCTCGACGACAGCCGCGTATCGCTGGCGCTTGTCTCCGACGCAGACGTGACGGCGAGCGGGCATGTCAGGGAAGTGTCGCCCGCAATTGACCCGAAGAGCGCGACCATCCGCGTCAAGATTGCCATCCACGATCCGCCGGCAGCGATGACGCTTGGAAGCGCCGTTGCGGGAACTGTCAAAGCGAAAGCCCAGCAGCAGATCGCGTTGCCCTGGAGCGCATTGGCGGTGGCCGGATCGAAGCCCGCGGTTTGGACCGTCGATCCGGCGACCAAAACAGCTGCGCTCAAGCCGGTGACGATCGGCGGTTATGAAGCTCGTGAAGTGCTGATCAATGCGGGACTCAAGCCGGGCGAGCGCGTCGTGATTGATGGCGGCAAGCTGCTCAGCAATGGCCTGGCCGTAACATATGAGGGAGACCCGTCATGAAGCGGCGCGTCACGATTGCAGCCGGCACCTTTATAGCAGCGCTCGCGCTGGCTGGATGTCAGCAGGATGCGAAGGCGCCCGAGCCTGTGCGACCCGTGCTGTCGATGGTCCTCGAGCCGAGCCGCCCGGACGGCATCGTCGCCGTTGGTGTCGTTGAGCCGCAATACAAGACCAATCTCGCGTTCCGCGTCCTGGGACGTCTGACCGGGCGTCCCGTCTCCGTCGGCGACCTCGTCAGCGAAGGACAAACTGTCGGTGTCATCGACTCCACGGCTCTGGAGCTTGCAGTGCGTTCGGCCAAAGCTGAGCTTACGAAGGCCGAGGCGCTCCTGGCGACTGCCAAGGCGACCGAGGAGCGGCAGCGAACCCTCATCACGACCGACGCCACCACAAAGCAGACGCTGGACAATGCCGAGCAGGCGCGAGCCGGTGCCGCCGCGGCGGTCGCGCACGCACAGGCGAACTTGATCAAGGCCATCGAGCAACGGGGCTATGCCCAGCTCAAGGCCGATTTCGCCGGCGTCGTCACTGCGGTGGGCGCAGAAGTCGGACAGGTGGTCTCTCCCGGCCAGAATGTCGTGACAGTTGCGAGGCCCGACCTCAGGGAGGCGGTGGTCGATATCGGTGAGGATTTCCCGGTGCCGCTCGAAACTGGTTTGCCGTTCACGGTCGGCTTGCAGCTATTCCCTGCTGTTCAGGTTGAAGGCAAGGTTCGCGAGATCGCCCCGCAGGCAGACCCCGTGACGCGCCTGCGGCGAGTCCGTATCGCCCTGAACAATCCGCCTGAAAGCTTCCGCTTGGGCACGACCGTTACGGCGAAGCTCAGCCAAACGCAGACTCCGAAATTGCGTGTCCCCACCTCGGCGGTGCTCGCCAAGGATGGCGCGAATTTCGTCTGGGTCGTCGATCAGTCCGCGAGCATCGTGTCGCTGCACAAGGTTGATCTCGCGGGGGATCCCGCAGGCGCCCGCGTCACCGACGGGCTTTATCCGGGCGCGCGCATCGTGACCGCCGGAATCCACAGCCTTAAGCCAGGACAACACGTCCGTATCGAACAGGATCAGAAGCCATGACGTCGTTTAACCTTTCCGACTGGGCGCTCCGCCACCGTTCGCTCGTCTGGTACTTCATGATCGCCTTCATGGCGGCCGGCCTCTTTGCCTATCTTCAGCTTGGTCGTCAGGAAGATCCCGACTTCACCATCAAGACCATGGTGATCCAGGCACAGTGGCCGGGCGCATCGCCCGAAGAGATGACGCGCCAGGTCACCGACCGGATCGAAAAGAAGCTCGAGGAGCTGGAGTCGCTCGACTACACCAAGAGCGTGACGGTCGCGGGCCAGACCACCGTATTCGTCTATCTGCGCGACACGACAAAGGCGGTTGACGTCAAGCCGACCTGGGTCCGCGTCCGCAACATGATCGCGGATATCAAGGGCGAATTCCCGCAAGGTGTGATTGGGCCGGGCTTCAACGATCGCTTCGGCGACGTGTTCGGCAACATCTATGCCTTCACCAGCGACGGTTTGACCCAGCGTCAGCTGCGCGACAAGGTCGAGGACGTCCGCGCCAAGGTCTTGACCGTTCCAGATGTGGGTAAGGTCGACATTCTGGGAACGCAGGACGAGGTGATTTACCTCGAATTCTCCACCCGGAAGGTCGCGGCCCTTGGCCTCGACGTCCACTCGATCATGACCTCCCTGCAGGGGCAAAACGCGGTCGCGCCGTCCGGGGTGTTCCAGGACGGGCCCGAGCGGATCAGCGTGCGGGTGAACGGCCGGTTCACGTCGGAGGCAAGCCTGAACGCGGTCAATCTTCGGATCAACGACCGCTTCTTTCCGCTGACTGACGTCGCGACCATCACGCGCGGTTACGTCGATCCGGCCAAGACCTTGTTCAGGTACAACGGCCAACCTGCAATCGGGCTTGCTATCGGCATGAAGTCCGGCGCAAACCTGCTCCACTTCGGCGAGGCGCTGAAGGAGGAAATGTCAAAGGTCATTGCCGACCTGCCGATCGGCGTCGGCGTTCATCTGGTTGCCGATCAGCCTGTTGTCGTCGAGCATGCCGTGTCGGGCTTCACCGAAGCGCTGTTTGAGGCCGTGGTCATCGTTCTCGCCATCAGCTTTCTCAGCTTGGGCATGCGCGCCGGACTCGTCGTCGCAATCGCGATCCCGCTGGTTCTTGCCATTACCTTCGTGGTGATGGCTTATGCCGGCATTTCATTGCAGAGAATTTCGCTTGGTGCATTGATCATCGCGCTCGGCCTTCTGGTCGATGACGCCATGATTGCCGTCGAAATGATGGTGGCCCGGCTGGAGGTCGGCGATCCCCTGGAAAGGGCAGCAACCCACGTCTATACGTCGACCGCCTTTCCCATGCTGACGGGCACCCTGGTTACGGTCGCGGGCTTCATTCCTATCGGGCTGAACAGCAGCAATGCCGGCGAGTTCACCTTCACCCTGTTCGTGGTGATTGCGGTCTCTCTGATCGTGTCGTGGGTCGTCGCGGTGCTGTTCACGCCGCTGCTCGGCGTCACCATTCTGCCCGCCATGATGAAGGGCCACCATGAGGAGAAGGGCCGGGTGGCGCATATGTTCGCCCGCCTGCTGCTCGTCTGCATGAATCACCGCTGGATCACCGTCGGCGTGACGGTTGCAGCTTTCTTCGTCGCTTTGTTCGGCATGAATTTCGTGCAGCAGCAGTTCTTTCCCTCGTCGGACCGTGACGAGCTGGTGATTGACTGGAATCTCCCGCAGAACGCTTCGATCGCCGACACCAATGCGCAGATGGCGCGCTTTGAGCGCGAACAGCTGCAGGGCAATGGCTCCGTGGAGCATTGGTCGACTTATGTCGGCACCGGCGCGCCGCGGTTCGTGCTGTCGTTCGACGTGCAGACGGCCAATGCATGGTTTGGCCAGCAAGTCGTCGTGACCAAGGGCGGCATAAAGGCGCGCGACCTCGTCAAGGCGCAATTTGAGGAATATCTGAGGAAGACGTTTCCAGGCACCGACACCTACGTTAAGTTGCTTGAGGTCGGTCCGCCGGTGGGACGTCCCGTGCAATATCGCGTGAGCGGACCGGACGTCGCGAAGGTCAGGGATCTCTCGCAGGAACTCGCTGGCATCGTCCGGAGCAATCCCGATCTCGGCAATGTCGTGTTCGACTGGATGGAGCCTGCGCGCGTCGTCAAGGTCGACGTTCTCCAGGACAAGGCCCGCCAGCTCGGCGTGACGTCGGAAGACATCGCCACGGCCGTGAACTCGGTGCTCGAGGGCACGCCGATCACACAGGTTCGCGACAGCATCTATCTTGTCAATGTCACGGGACGCGCAACCGCCGTCGATCGCGGCTCGATCGATACGCTCCGGGATCTGCAGCTGAGCGGGCAGTCGGTGCCGCTCGGGGCCGTGGCCAATCTGCGCTACGAAATCGAGCAGCCGACGATATGGCGCCGCGCTCGAATTCCCACGATCACGCTGAAGGCCGGCATCGTCACCAACGTCCAGCCGAAGACAATCATGGATCAGTTGGCACCAAGGGTGGCGGAGTTCAGCAAAGCGCTGCCGGCGGGTTATTCGGTGGCGATCGGCGGCTCCGTGGAGGAAAGCGCCAAGAGCCAGTCACCGATCGTGGCCGTTGTTCCGCTCATGCTGTTCGTCATGGCTACCGTCCTGATGATTCAGTTGCAGAGCTTCCATCGGCTGTTCCTGGTGTTCGCGGTCGCTCCGCTTGCCGTGATCGGCGTTGTCATGGCCCTGCTGCCGAGCGGCGCACCTCTCGGCTTCGTTGCCATCCTGGGTGTGCTGGCGCTGATCGGCATCCTGGTCCGAAACTCGGTGATCCTGATCGTGCAGATCGAGGATCTAAGGAAGGAGGGGCGTCCGGCCTGGGACGCCGTTGTTGAAGCGACGGAGCATCGCATGCGGCCGATCTTGCTGACCGCGGCCGCCGCGAGTCTCGCGCTGATTCCGATCGCGCGCGAGATTTTCTGGGGCCCGATGGCCTACGCGATGATGGGCGGCATCATCGTCGGCACACTGCTGACGCTGCTCTTTCTGCCGGCGCTCTATGTGGCGTGGTTCCGGATTTATCCCGGTCACGACCGACCGACGAGCGAGACCATTGATCCGACGCACGACACCCGTTCGACGAACTCGACTCTCGCGCCGGCTGCGCCGGTGCCGGTCCTTGAAACGCAAATCTAAAACGGAGACTATCATGTCCAGGAAGACGCTCTTGATGCTGTCCGTCAGCGTAACGCTCGCAACGATTTCGTTGGCGCCGACTGCGGTGTTTGCGCAATTCCCCGGTCCGCCCCCAATAGGGCCGGGCGGTCCTCCGCCGATCGCGGCCGGCGGTCCTCCCGCATTTGCAAGTCCACCTCCCGTGGGGCCTGGTGGCGCTGCCCATGGCGGCCTCGGCGGTCCTGCTCCTCGGCTGGTGGCCGCCGGCACTGGTCCTCGCGGCGATCTAAAGGCGCTTGGCGGCGTCCGTGCCGGCGGTCGTGATGGACCCGCGGTTGCAGGCTCGGTCCAGGCTCGCTCTGCATCGGTCAGTTACAGCCGTTACGGAAGCTTCAGCCACGGCTATGGCGGGCGGCGATACGGTTATGATGCAGCTTACGCCGCCGGAGCCTATGCCGGCTATGCCTATGGCAGCCCGACCGATGGCTCTTATTCCGAAGGCGACTGCTACTACGCCTACAGTCGCCACCGACGCGTTCTGGTTTGCAACTAGCGGGCGGGGCGGACCTTGGCATTGCGTCAATGTGTCGACCTGGTTGCGATAGTCAACACAGGTCGGGCGTAAGTGGGCCTCGAGCAGTTGCAGCCCGAGCTTGTGAACGCGCCCGCTTGACGCAACAAGAAATAAACTATACGGTATATTTTATTAAGGCGGCGAAGCCAGCGATGACCGCGATCCGGACAGAACGCGGACTTCAGCTACCGTAAACCAAGAGTACACGAACCATGAACTTTCAGCCTCGACCACACCTCACGACCGCCGACCGGCGTCTGCCATTCGATTGCATCGCGTTGCTCTTGCAAGGCGGCGGCGCCCTGGGTGCTTATCAGGGTGGCGTCTACGAGGCCCTGGCGGAAGCCAATATCCATCCGGATTGGATTGCCGGAATTTCGATTGGAGCGATCAACGCTGCAATCATCGCAGGCAATCCGCCCAATTCCCGCGTTGACCGGCTTCGCGAGTTCTGGACGCAGGTGACGTTGGACGCGCCCTTCACCGAATTGATGAATAGTGATCACACCCGCAACTTTCTCAATCAGGTGAATGCGACCTTCGCGGCGATGTTTGGCGCGAGTGGCTTTTTTTCGGCGCGACCGCTGGCCCCTTGGTTGCAAGCAGGTGGAACGCTTGCCGCCACAAGTATCTACGACACGAGCGCGCTGAAGACGACGCTGGAGCGTCTCGTCGATTTCGATCGCATCAACGCCGGTATGACGCGGTTCAGCGCAGGCGCCGTCAACGTGAGGACCGGCAATCTGGTCTATTTCGACACGGCGACGCATACGATTCGGCCCGAGCACATCCTGGCGAGTGGGGCGCTGCCGCCGGGCTTTCCGGCCGTCGAAATCGATGGCGAACACTATTGGGATGGCGGCCTCGTATCCAACACGCCGTTGCAGTGGGTGATCGAGTGTGGCGCCCGTCAGGACACGCTCGTGTTTCAGGTCGATCTCTGGAGCGCGCGCGGTCAGATTCCGCGCAATATGGCCGACGTCGTCACGCGTCAAAAGGAGATTCAATACTCGAGCCGGACGCGAGCGAGCACGGACCAGTTCAAGAGCCTGCACCGGTTGCAGCGGGACTTGGCAGCTCTCTTGAGCAGGCTGCCTGAAGAACTGCGCGAGCAAGATGATGTCAGGCTGCTCAGGACGGCTGCCTCTCACAACGTGCACAGCCTCGTCCACCTGATCTATCGCGCGCGAAACTACGAAGGCCACTCCAAGGACTACGAGTTTTCCCGTCTCTCGATGCAGGATCATTGGCGCGCCGGTTATCACGATGCGCTTCGCACCCTTCGGCATCCCGAGGTGCTTGCCCGCCCGACCAGCGCGGACGGCGTGTCGACGTTCGATCTTGAGCAGGATGGCCGCGAGTAGGCCAATCCGGTCATTCACTCACAGGAGAAATTCAATGCACGAAAATGAAGTGGTGAGGCGGGCGTTCGCGATGCCGCTCACCAATCCCGCCTATCCGCCGGGACCGTATCGCTTCGTCAACCGCGAATACCTGATCGTAACCTACCGCACCGATCCGGCGAAGCTGCGATCGGTCGTACCGGCCCCGCTCGAATTTGACGAACGCGAGGCGCTGGTGAAATACGAATTCATCCGCATGCCGGATTCCAATGGTTTTGGCGACTACACCGAGAGCGGCCAGGTCATCCCGGTATCATTCCGCGGTCGCAGGGGCGGCTACACCCACTGCATGTTCCTGGACGATGAGGGGCCGATCGCGGGCGGCCGGGAGCTCTGGGGCTTCCCCAAGAAACTGGGCCAGCCCACGTTGCGGACGGAGATCGATGCGTTGATCGGCACTCTGGATTACGGTCCGCTGCGGGTAGCAACCGGCACGATGGGATACAAGCACCGCGAAGCCGATCTAGCGCAAGTCAAGGCCGCCCTCGAGGAGCCGAACTTTCTTCTCAAGATCATTCCGCATGTCGACGGCAGTCCGCGGATCTGCGAGCTTGTCGAATATCACCTTGAGCAACTTGTCTTGAAAGGGGCGTGGACCGGACCTGCGGCTCTCTCCTTGACGCCTCACGCCCTGGCTCCCGTGGCCGAGTTGCCGGTCCTCGAGATCGTGTCCGCGATCCACATCCGTGTGGACCTTACCCTGGGGCTGGGCAAGGTGGTTCATGACTATCTGCAGCAGCCGGCCCGACGCACGCTCCGGAGCTACGAGAGAGCTTTGGTCACATGATGGACGGCTGCAATCCGCTTCGCGAGTTTGGAAACACCTGCGGCGACGAGCCGGGGGCCGTCATAGATCAACAAGGAAAAGTAGTGAGTATCTTGAAAGGTAAAGTCGCAGTTGTGAGCGGCTCGACGAGCGGCATCGGTCTCGCGTATGCGCGAGCCTTCGCAGGCGCAGGTGCTAACATCCTGCTCAATGGAATGGGTGCGCCGGCCGACGTCGAAAAGACTCGGATTGCAATCGAGAACGATTTCGGGGTGAAGGCAATCTATTCGCCCGCGGACATGGGCGAGCCAATGGAAATCGCCAACATGATCTCGTTTGCCGAGAGGACGTTTGGCAGCGTGGACGTGCTCGTCAACAATGCCGGTATCCAGCATGTCTCGCCGATCGAGGATTTTCCGGTCGAAAAGTGGGACGCAGTCATCGCAATCAATCTCTCCTCCGCATTCCATGCGATCCGTGCCGTTACTCCCGGCATGAAGAGGCGCGGCTGGGGCCGTATCATCACCACGGCCTCGGCGCATTCGCAGGTCGCGTCCCCCTTCAAGTCGGCCTATGTCGCGGCCAAGCACGGCATCGTGGGACTCACCAAGACGGTGGCGCTGGAACTCGCCCGGTCGAAGATCACCTGCAACTGCATCAGCCCCGGTTACGTCTGGACGCCGCTGGTCGAGAAGCAGATCCCGAACACGATGACGGCGCGCAACATGGATAGGGATCAGGTGATCAACGACGTCCTGCTCGCGGCCCAACCGACAAAGGAGTTCGTCACGGTCGAGCAGGTCGCTTCGCTCGCCCTATTCCTGTGTGGCGAAGGAGCCGCGCAGATCACCGGTGCCAACCTCTCGATCGACGGCGGCTGGACGGCCGCGTAGGGCCGCGCGAAATGCGCACTGGCTCGTGAAAATGTTCGGTGAAGGAGGATGGTCGACGAACAGCTGCACCAGACCAACCCAAGCACATACGAACTGCCTACTGAACATCAACCTATTCCTCTGGAGAGAAGATCATGAACAAGCGACTGATCGCGAATGTCATTGGCTGCGCCTGCCTTACTTTGGCGACGGCTGCAGAAGCCAGTACCACCTACGACGGCCCCTGGAATCTCACCTTCGTTACACAACGCGGAAGCTGCGATCCGACCTACAATTTCTCGGTGCACATAAATGATGGCGTCGTGACGCATCCCAATCTGGTGAAGTTCAGCGGCCATGTCGGAAGATCGGGCGCGGTTCGCGCGTCGGTGACCGTCCATGACAAATACGCATCGGGGTCGGGAAGGTTGACGCAAGACACCGGCCGCGGGACCTGGAGCGGCCACGCAGCAGGCGGGCGCTGCTCGGGATATTGGACCGCACAACGGAGTAACTAGGCCGCGACCGAGAATCATCTAGCCCATACCCGCCTCAGCATCTGTCGAGAATGCCCCAGGGTTTGGTTCCTTCTGCTGTCCGCACCCAAAGTCCTGTATCCCAAGGCCATGTAGATGTGCCAGTCTTCCTTTGGTAGCGCCGGGTGGGGAAATCGACGGCATGAGCGATCTGCGCGACTGGTTGCGTGGGCTATCCGCGGCTTAGGCCGAAAAACGGCTCAACGGCGCGCCGGAATTAGTCCAGTGTGGTCGGCGGGTCGTTCTCAATCCTCGCGTCTCTGGCGGACGTTTCCGGTGGACACTAGGGAACCGGCTTCTCACGGAGGGTCCGCTCCCGCAGGGATAATATGGTTTTGCTTGGTGCATTACGCTAAGCTCACCCAGTGCAAGTTCCGGGCGGGCTATGAAGAAGACGGACGTGACATGCTCCAATTGTGGAGCTGGCTTTCGGCGGATCGAGCTTTGGTCAAAACCCGGTGACAAGGGCGAATACCACTGCCCGGTCTGTGACAGCGCGCTTGAGGTCTTCGACGGAACCAAGCTGATCGCCTACCGGCTGACAATCCAGCCTTCTACGCGAGCCTTGGTGAATTAGCGGGGCCACCCGGACCGGGTCAACGAGCGGCAGAACACCCGCTTGGTAAGTGAGCAGAGAGGCCCTATGCCGTGATCGAATGGTTCGACGACCTTTCCATTGGGATGAAGTTCAAGACCGGTGAGGCCCAGATCACTGCGCCAGAAATCAAACGCTTCGCGGCGGAGTTTGACCCGCAGCCGATGCATCTGGACGAAGCGACTGCCGCGAAGACGCTTTTCAAGGGCCTTGCCGCATCGGGATGGCATACCGCCGGAATTGCGATGCGGCTGCTCGTTGAGGCGCGCCCGTTCGGCCCCCATCCCATCATCGGTCTCGGTGGTGAGGTGCGCTGGATGGCTCCGGTCCGCCCGGGCGATGTCTTGCGCATGGAGGGCGAGGTCAAGGACCTGACGCCCTCGAAGACCAAACCACAAGGCACCGTGGTCATGAAATGGACCATGTCAAATCAACAGGGGCAGGCCGTTTACGAGTTTACTCCTATCACGGTTGTTCCGCGGCGCCCGGAGACCTGATCGTGTTCACGAGTGCAGCGAAACCAGCGCCGGTCAGCGATAGCGTCACTGCATAAAGGACTCAACGTGTATCTTCGCCGTCGCCAGGTTTACAGTGGCGAGACCCCAGATCTGCCTCGTGTTGACCCAATCATACTTCGGAGCCGCGGTGGTGAGACGCACATTGGCAACGAGGTCCATCATCGGTTCATTCGATCGCGGCGTTGCAACGCCCTCAATGTGCATCGCGATGCGATGGCCGTCATCAGTTTCAACTGTGGCTCTGCCGTCGAGGTCAGTGCGTCCATCGGCACGCAGATGGAGGTATTCGACACCACTACGCACTTTGCCCGTGATGCGGCCTTTGATCTCGCCCTCGAAAGCCACATCAATTCGAGCTCCCTGCAGGGGCACCTTTTCCTTGCCGCTTAGGAGTGCATTCAGCGTCACGCCGTAGTCGGTCATGCCGGTGATATTGAAGTCACACTCGTAAATCTTCTCTCCCCGCATCTTCTGAACCTCGGCCATCGTTCTCTCCTTTGGTTGGCAATGTCGTGCCGGATGGTGGCACTGCGCATGGCTTGAAACAGCATGCTGAATCAGCCTCACGCTCTCACTCCGAGAATTGGAGGCGACAGCCGACCTTGCCAACAGGTGGATGCGGAAGGTGCCCTACCAAACCATGGAAGGCGCGTCGTTTCGCTGAATAACTGTGGGGGCATCGCGGATTCCAGCAAGCCGCTTGCCGGCAAGATCTACGGGCTCACGGCCTAGGGAAATGGACTCTACCCGTCCGCCGCTTCAGCTGAGCGTTGGAGCCGGTCGTCCTCGCGACAAGTGCCACTGCGCAGCGCGTCGAGAATATGGGCCACGAAAACACCGGCGCTCGCCAAGGCCAAAAATGCCGCCAGGAAATTCGTGACGTCGATCATCGCTCTGCCCGAGGAGGACTGGTTCGTGACGTTAGCGCTAAAGCGCTGTGATGGCTTGGCCGATCCTGAGCCACGTGACCGCCCCCGCTCGACGCCGATCCCACCACCTCGACCGTGGCGGTCGCTCCGGCAACGAGTTCGTCGCGTTCGTCGGCGCGGACGAGCGCGATCCGGACCGGGACCCGTTGGGCCAATCGCACCCAGTTGAAGGTGGGATTGACATTGGCCAGAAGGGTAGAACCATTGCTGCGATCGCGATCTTCGATGCCGGCCGCAACGCTCTCCACCTTGCCCTGCAGCACATGGCTGCTTCCCATCAGCCGCACATTGACGGGATCGCCGATGTGGATCCGCTGAAGCTTGGTTTCCTCGAAGTAGCCCTGGACGTGGAGCGTGTCGGTATCAAGCAGTGCCATTACGCCTTTGCCGGGGGTGAGATAGGCCCCCGGCCGCAGCTCGTTGTTGGTGACAATGCCGCTCACTGAGGCGCGCACCTCGCTGCGCTCGAGATTGAGTTGCGCAAGCGCGCGGTCGGCGGCGGCTTGATCGTAGCTGGCCTTTGCGGTGGCTTGTGTGGCGACGACCTGGTCCATTCGCTGCCTGGACACAACGACATCGGTTGTCAGCGCGCTATATCGTTTCAGGTCGGCATTGGCATTGTCGAGCGTGGCACGTCTGGCGGCCAGCACCGCCTCGGCCTGCTCCAACGCGATGGCGTACCGTGCCCGATCGATCCGGAACAGGACGTCGCCCTGTCGTACTTGCTGGTTGTCTAGGACCAGTACCTCGCTCACGAAGCCGGAAACGTCAGGCGCAACCGGCACAATGTCCGCCCGAACATGGCCATCACGGGTCCAGGGCGCCTCAAAATAATAGTCCCACAGCTTGTAGCCGGCCCAGAGTGCGAGCAGCACCATCAGACCAGTCACGGCGAAGCGGCGCAGCGAATTCAGAACGGCTTTCATGATACCAACTCCTTGGAGACGAGGTTCGGCCGGGAAACGACAGCATCTTGGGCTTCCCGACGGCGCTTGGCGGCTTCGAAACCGTGCATGCCGGTCTGCCATTGCAGGCCGACGATTGTCCCCTTCACGGGTTGCAGTAAAAGCAGGGCCGCAAACCCGGTGACGGGTATCCAGATCAGCAACTGAAGCCAGGCGGGAGGTGAATAGGCCATCTCGAGGGCAAGAAGCGCCGGCACGACAAGGTGACCAACGATGGCGATCACAAGATAGGCCGGGAGGTCGTCTGCGCGTTGCGGCGTGTAATCTTCGCCGCAGGCAGCGCAGTTATTGACCACCTTGAGGAAGTGGTCGAACAGGTGACCCTGACCACAGTTCGGGCATTTCATCGTGAAGCCGCGCCATAGGGCTTTCGCGAACGAAACATGAGTTTTCATGAGAAGAACTCCGTGGAAGCGACGACCAGCCCGGTGACCAGGCACATGAAGAGAGCGAAATCGAACAGGGCGGGATGCCAGATCTGGCTATACAGCCCGGCCCGCGTAATCAGCTTGCTGATGATGCGCGCAAGCACAAAGGCGATCACGCTCCATAGCACCAGGCTTGGAACAAGCACGCCGAACAAATCAAGCTCGTATCTCATGCGGCTATTTCCCGTCGTTCAGGCGGAATTGGTTGGTAGGCCGGTGCGTCCGGGAAAAGACCGGAACGGATTCCGGCGAGAGCGATGAGTGCGTTGTCACGAGTCTCGCTGGCCGGCTCCCGCAACGTGAATGGGATCGTACTATCAAGTTGCCCGAGGACGTCGTCCGGGAGCAGGCCGGTATCCGGGGCTGCCAGTATCGCGGCAAGACGCGCGAGCAGAGCTTCGATCGTGGCTCTTGTGGGCAGCGACAGGCCAAGGCTTGCCTGCCTGACATCAATGATGTTCAGCGCTGTCCGCAGAAGACGAAGAGTGACGGCGTCGCCACGCGCCTCCGCGGGAACCGCGGCAATGCGCTGAGCAAGCAGGGCGAGACGATGCTGCATCAGACTGGCCAGTGCGACGCGGTCACGCCATGACTTGCGTGCGGCGACCGCGGCCAGGGTCGCGCGGTTGCTGAGAAGCAACCTTCTTGCGATCCAGGCGGTTCCGAAAAAGCGAACGATGCCGCATATGACGCCTGTGAGCCCAACGCCCAGCATCAGGGCGACGCTGGAATTGGCAAACGAAGCGAAATCCGCCGTGTAGGACGGCTGCAGCGCCAGCTGCACGGAGATGAAATTGGCGAGGAGGGCGCCAATCGGGGCCGTTGCGGGACGTGCAGCCATCCATCCGAACAGAAGGAACATCGGCATGAGCGCGGCCATCAGCATTTCGATGGCGGTAACCCTTGGCAAGATGCCAAATATGTAGATTCCGTTCAGTGCAACGACGACAAGGACCACTTTGTAGAGACTGCGAAATGCTGGCAGAGGTTCGTCCGTGCCGGCGATCAATGTGCCAAGGATGGCGGAAAACAGCGCTGCCGTTGTGCCATCCGACCAGCCGGTGCCGATCCAGAACGCAAAGCATGCCAGCATGGAGAGCGCCGCTGCTGCGGCAGACCAGATCGCCACCCCGCGATCGCGATGCGCAGCGGCTTGCCCCGAAGCATCGAGAGTGAAGGCGAGCGCAACCTGCTCTGGATCGCGGTCGTCAGCGATCGCCAGGCGCAGAGCGTGGCAATCCTGCATGATGTCGACGAGGTTGCGGAGCTGGATCATGAGACTCGCCGCCGTCATCTCGGTCCAGCTGGCATCCGCGTCTAGCGTGGGCCGCATTTCGGCAAGCGCCGCACGCACCAAATTCGCTTCCTCGCGATCCCGGCAACCCTCAGCCATCCAATGCGCAATTCTTGCGCAGATCATCCTGAGATTGGCCGACATCGGGCTCTTGGTGTCGAGCGCCTCCATGCGGTCCTCAATCGACGCGAACATCGGGAGTAGCGTCAGCATGTGCCGGCGCAGGCGCTGCAGGCCGCGCACGATGGATGCCGAAGTGGCGGCATCATAGTCGAGATGATTGCAGAGCTCGTCGATCGCGGACGCCGCAGCGGCAAGGCGCATGCGTTCGCCGTCGCGCTCTGGATCGCTGCGGCCGCCGGTCAAGAAATTTGCGCAAAGCCGGCTTGCATTCGCGAGCCAGGCGTCGGCCTGACTTGCAACGGCGGAGGCGACGCTCCGTGGCATCACAAGCATCGAGACCACGGTTGCACAGATGATTCCCAGCGCGATTTCCTGCACGCGGGAGACTGCGACGTCGAACGTCAATTCGGGTGTCGAGAGAACCGGAAGTCCGATAATTGCGATGGTGTAGCCGGCCAACATGAAAACGTAGCCACGCGGTGTGCCGTCGAGCAGCGCGATATATAGGAAAGCGCCGACCCACAGCGCGATCGCGAGGCTGAGCACTTCAGGAGCATCTACGAGGTTGGGAACCAGAACGATTGCCCCTGCCGCTCCGATCAACGTTCCCAGGATGCGATAGACCGCCTTCGAGGAGGTCGCCCCTGTCAGCACACTGGAGGTAACGTACACACTCGTCATCGCCCAATAAGGACGCGGCATATCCAGCAGCAGCGCGATGTAGAACGCCAGCATTGCTCCTGCAAACGTCTTCAGCGCGAAGATGAGTGCGGCATGTCGGTCCCAGAATGAGGAAGTTTGGGTCATGGCAATCGCGGCATTCGCTTATGCGGTTTCGGTGGTGCATGCCGGGCGGAGACGCAATGCAGGGCCTATCGCTGGCTTGCGAAACGGACGGGAAGGACGCTGGCCCACATGCCTGCGTTTCCGGACACCTTCGTGCAGCCGGTGGGATCCGTCGTCGTCCGGACGGCGCCGATGCAGCCATCCGGCTTCAGGACGGATACGAACACGAAGAGGCAGAGCACTTTGGCGGCGAACACGGCGAGGGTAAGAACGTCTTTCATGTCTGCACCTGATCAGTCGGCCTTGATCGCGCTAGTCATAAGAGGTTGCAGCGTGCGCGGCTTTGCCCGGGTTGCGGATGCTTTGTCATTTGTTGCTGCCGGCGCGATCGCTTCCAACGCAGCGAACGCATCATGAGGATCGCGCCGCTTGACCTGCGCGACGTCTCGGTTTGGAGCGATGTTACGTTCAAGCTCGGAAGCTACCGACACCCCCGCATGCGCCGTGTCGAACTCTATCCGTTCCGGCCATTTGTGGTCCGAACGGATGCGCAGACTGAGTCTCTCGTTGGGAGGAGGGGCCGAATGTGGATGTGCAGGGAGATCTGGAAGGCACCAATCGGCGGCAAATAAGGCCAACAGAAGGACGCTTCCCACCCACACAAAGTACTGGCGTATTGGCATAGCAAGCAGACCCGTAGTGGCTGGCCGAGCGACCGCCACTTGATGCGACTACGCTCGTTGCCTTCTCGAATGCGGAGATAGTTGAATCACCGGCCGCGGGCTTTGCATCTGCTGCTATGGTTTTGTCATTTGTTGCTGGGATCTCGCCGGTTGGCTTCACACGAGATAACCGGCGACTCCGTCCCACAACAATTTCAGCGCCGTCACGACCAGCAATCCGTAGCAGACCCGATAGATCTGGCGCTGGTCCAGGCTTCCGTGGAGCCGCAAACCCGCCCATACGCCCGCGGGAATGGCGAGCAGGCAAATCGCCATCAAGGTCCAGACGTTGCCTGTCGGCTTCACCAGCAGCAGCCATGGCACCGCCTTGGTCACGTTGCCGACGGTGAAGAATAGGCTGGTCGTACCGGCGTAGACGTCCTTGCTGAGGCCGAGTGGCAGCAGATACATCGCAAGCGGCGGTCCGCCGGAGTGCGCCACCATGGTCGTGATCCCCGAGGCGAGGCCGGCCGTGATCGCCTTCGGCGTCGAGCGCGGACGAACCGTCACCTTCGCGTCAGCAACAAGCCACAGCGCGACGAAGATGAGCGTGGTCGCAGCCATCGCGATCGCGATGGCGCGATGGTCGAGGAAGCGGAACAGCAGGTAGCCCAATCCGATGCCGGTCACGAGCCCGGGCAACAGCAGCAGAAGGTCGGGCTTCGACCAGGTCGAAGGCTTCCAGTAACGCAGCGCGAACAGATCCATCGCGATGAACAATGGAGCGAGCAGCCCGCCGGCGGTGACCGGATCCATCACGAGCGACAACAGCGGAATGCCGACGATCGAGAATCCGCCGCCGAACGCGCCCTTCATGAAGCAGATCAGGAACACGCCGGCAAACGTGACCAGGATCGTGGCGACGGTCAGCTCCATGGCGCCGCCCCCATGGTTGGCGGGTGCTGGCGCTTGCGCGAATTCGCCGCGGGGACAAAGCTCATCATCGCTTCGTCCGCTCGGCCTGGAAACGAGATGAGACCATGGACGGCGGCCTCGATCTGAAAACGGGCGAGGCCAATGTCCCGCAGTGCCGGTCATCAAGACCATGAAGGCATACAATGGCGGTCCGACGGCTGAGATAGCCCGAGACCTCCTCGCAAGCGCCGACGAGCAGCCGAGACGCCATGCCGGGCCCTTCGGTAACAGCAGGAACGATGATCGTTGAAAGGATGGCAGGCATTTCTTGTCTCCAATGCTCCGAGCTAAGTCTTCAATGCTCCGAGCTCCGGATTTCGCGGATGGCGCTGACGAATGGCTCCAGGCACGTAAAATCGCCGCGCTTCGCGGCACCATTGCCCTTCGGTCTGTAGAATGATCCGAAATAATTCTCGGTGCAATTAAAGCATTGCACCGAGAGCAATGTCGTGCGTCGCCGGATTTTCGAAGCCCGCTGACGCGAAAGACCGCGAGCTATGCAGCTGCCGGCCGGCACTCAGTAGTCCGCCGGATCCGGAATCATCCACGTCGAAATCGTCTGCCAGTTGCCGTCGGTCGACTTGCGTTGATACGTGACGAAGTCGGCGTCATCGCCGTGAAGAATCTCGTACCGATAGGATTCGATATGTCTCGTCATCGAACTCTCCTTGCGTTTGAAGACGGTTTTGTCGCCGTCTCCCGAGGAGATCGATTGGACAGCCAGCCTTGAAAAGGGCCGTCCGTGGAAACGCTCCTTCCGAGGATCGGAAGGTCGACGGAATGAATCCGGCTCACCCGCAAGCAACGTCGTCTTCCGAAATCCGGGGAGATATGACAAAATCGGAAGGTAAGCTTCCAAATTATGGAAGGGAATTCGATGGATCGCCTGGAAGCGATGTCGACCTTTCTGACCGTGGTCGAGCAGGGCAGCCTGTCCGCGGCGGCGCGGCAATTGAAAACCCCGCTCACGACAATCAGCCGCAACGTATCAGAGCTCGAAGCTCGCCTGCGGACCAAGCTGTTCAACCGATCGAGCCGGCAGCTCGTGCTCACGGATGCAGGCACGTCCTACGTTGAAGCCTGCAAGCGCATTCTCACCGACGTCACCGAAGCGGAGCGTATCGCGTCCGGTGAGTACACCACGCCCACAGGCGAACTGGCTGTGACGACGCCATTGGGCCTTGGGCGTATCGTTCTCATGCCGATCATCGCGGACTTCCTCAAGACCTATCCGGACATCAAGGTCAGGATGATCCCCACCGATCAGAAGCTCAGTCTGGCTCAGGAGCAAATCGACGTCGCGGTCCGCATCGGCGAGTTACCGGATTCGAGCCTGGTAGCGTTACGCCTCGGCCGGACGCGGCGAGTCCTGTGCGCCAGCCCCGCCTATCTGGCAGCACGCGGAACGCCGCGCACGCCGGAAGATCTGGCCGGGCATGATTGCATCAGTTATCCCGGCTTCTCGCTGCCCGATGCCTGGACATTCGTTAAAGGCAGCACGACGATCGCATCACCGGTGCACACGCGGCTGATTGTCGGCAGCGCTGAGGCGGCCTGTACCGCGGCCCGCGCGGGCATAGGAATTTCCATCGCGTTTGCTTATCAGATCGAGGCCGCACGGGAGGAAGGAACATTGACGACTGTGCTGGACGAATTCCAGCCACCCTCAATGCCGGTGAATCTCGTGTACACGGCCAACCGGTTCCTGCCGATCAAAGTCCGCTCTTTTCTCGACTTCGCAGCGCCGCGGCTCAAGCGCGTCTTCGCGGAGTAGGCTGCGACAGCGCGAGCTCCGCCTTGAGACGATACGATCGTTTTCGGCGCAAAACGTGCCGCCTCTGCTCGTGATCTCCGCCCGGGTTGCTCGGCTGCGCTGGCAGAGATGATCCGCGCCAGGTTCGAGCTTCCAAAATCCGGAAGGATGACTCCCGTTTTCCACGCCTGTTGGCCCGGGCCTCTCGCCCCACCTCCCATTCATGACCCGCCGGAAACCGGCGTTACGAATAGGAGGCGAAGATGGGTGAAGTTATCCAGTTTGTTTCGAAGGCCGAGCGCGAACGGCTCCGCCTGATCCGAGAAGCCCGCGCGATGTACGACAGCGTCTTCCCGCCGGCTGATCCCGTCAGCAAGCAGCCTGACAACGCACCGATGGTCGTGAACGGAACCTGGATTCACCGAGGCAGCGAACCGTTGTCGTAATCAACGACCTGCCCATGCTCGATAGTCAACCATCAGGAGAAATCGCCATGTCTATCCGCAACATGATTTTCGCCGCTGCATTCGGTATCGCCTCTCTGACGACCGCCCACGCAGACGGACTGCGCCCAAATCAGGGCAAGAGCATCGACCTCGGCGGCGTATCGGGCATCGCTTATTACACTGTCGAGCGTGATGGATTTCACGTCGTCACTACTCTCGCGCAGGGCGAGGCCGGGACGCCGTTCCGCGTCGTATCCGTTCTGGCACCCGGTCAGCGCGTGGTTCTCTCGACACCGCAACAAGCTGATGCGATCGAGATCAGCCGGAAGGGCGACAGCGTTATCGTTCGCAACGCGCACACCGCCTCGAACTGAATTTCGAGTTGAACGGGTGCGCCAGTTGAGCGGAATGCAGCAAGGAAACTGCACATGTCTACCATCCACCTTCAGCGGACGACCACGGCAACGCCCGAACAGTACGTTGCCGGCCTCACTGATTTCGGGCCTGGTCGCTCGAAGCTCTTTGGCAACAGCGCCGATGCCTATCTCAAGGTGCATCACCGGGGCGACTCCTTTGCTGATGTCACCGAAGGTTCGGGCGGCATCTGGGAGCGTCTGCATTACGATTGGTCTGATCCCAACCGTGTCGTCCTCACGACGACCGACTCCAATGTGTGGGGTGGTGCATCTGGCCACATCTACACCTTCAATCGTCAACCCGATGGCACGACCGACATTGATGTGGTCGTCATCCGCGACGGCAAAAACCTGATGGGTCGGCTGCTCGGCTTCGTGCTCGGGACCATCGGCAAGGGAGTTCTGGAAAAGGCGTTTGAAAGCTCCGTCAAGGCCATCGAGGCTCGGAACACACGCCCAGACTTAGGCATTTCCCACCTCGCCGCTTAAGCAGGGGGATAGCACCGGATGCCCTCATCGCCGGCGCATGGTAGGATGTTGCCTGGAGTTCTGGTTGAGAACTCAACCCAACGGACTGCCCCGGGCCTTGATATGGCGAAACGGCTGAAAAAAACTGCGTCACCGCAGCGAAATCAGCGCGCGCGTGCCCCGCTAACGACGGGGCCGTCCTTGCTTGGGCGAGAAACCGAGATTGCCTTGATCGAGCAGCTTCTCGACCGGATCGATCACGGTGGAACCACTCTCTTCATCAGCGGGGCGCCGGGAATTGGAAAATCGGCGCTCCTCGAGGAGGCCAGGAACCGGGCGCGTGAACGGGGCATCGTCGTTCTGGGCATGACAGGCGTCCTCGCCGAAGTTCGTTTGGCTTTCGCTGGGCTTCAACAGGCATTGCGTCCGCTCATGAAGCAGGCAAAGTCTTTGCCTCCTCGCCAGCAGTCCGCCCTGCTAAGCGCGTTCGGCCTTGGCGAGGACGCCGCTGAATCCCCGGATGTCTGGCTCGTCGCGCTTGCGACGCTGACGCTGCTCACTGAAGGCGCAAGTCACAAACCGATCCTGCTGGTCGTTGACGACGCCCAATGGTTGGACGAGGCGACGCGTGAGGTGCTGTCTTTCGTTTCCCGGCGCTTGAGTTCGGACTCCATCGTTCTGTTGCTCGCCTTACGCGAGGGTTTCTCACTTCCATTTGATGCCGCCGATACGTTGCGGCACGTCATTCCACCGCTCGGCGATGCCGATGCGGTCCGCTTGCTCGACATTCAGGCCTCCGGCCTGTCCGGGAATCTACGCACGCGATTTTTGAGGGAAGCCGCCGGCAATCCATTGGCGTTAGTGGAGCTACCGCGCAGCTTGCGAATGGAGGACGATGGGGAGGCACCATGGCTTCCATTGACGGAGCGGCTTGAACGCACCTTCTCCAGCCGCTTGTCCGGTCTTCCCGATGTCACTCAGACGCTGTTGAAGATTGCTGCTGAAAACGACGCAACATTCCTTCACGAAATCCTGCTGGCTGGTGAAGTACTGCTGACCCAGGCGATCGGAGTTGACGCTCTTGCACCCGCCGTTTCGGCCCAGCTGATCGATCTCGATGCAATGCAGGTGCGGTTTCGACACCCGCTTGTGCGATCCGCCATCCATCAGGCCGCCGACGTTGCAATGCGCCAAAAGGTTCACTCTGCGCTCGCGGCGATTATCGAAGATCAAGATCGACGACTTTGGCATCGCGCCGCGGCGACAGTTGGGCACGACGATGACCTGGCTGCCGAACTCGATCTCATGGCGAACCGCGCGCAGCGTCGTGGTGCCAACACCATGGCCATCGAGGTTCTGCAGATCGCGGCAAAGCTGAGCAGCACGACGAAGGCCAGGAGAGAACGCTTCTTGCAGGCCGCGGAAATTGCCACCGACCTTGGGCGGCCGGGATTGCTGGAGCACCTGTTGCGGGGCGCCGAGGTGGAACCGTCGGACAAGCTGGGCATCGCCCGCGTCGGATGGTGCCGCGAGATGAGTCAGCCGCTCATGGTCGTTGATATCGGCAAGATTTCCACGCTTGTAAATCTTGCTGACCAGGCGCGCGTGGCTGGTGCGAAGGAGTTGGCGAGCAATCTTCTCTGGCGAGCGGCGCAACGCTGCTGGTGGAGCAACGCGAGCAGCGAGCTTCGCGCGAGCGTCCTTACCGCGGCAAGATCACTTGAGTTGTCGGAGCTCGACCCACGTGGCATCGCCATATCCGCCTATTCCGAGCCGCTTCGACGAAGCAGCGAGGTATACGCGGGGCTGAAGGCGCTTTCTCAAAAGGGAGGCCACAATCCGCATGTTGCACGAATCCTGGGAAGCACTGCGAACGTCATCGGCGCGTTTGATCTTGGTGTGAGTTTTCTGGCGGAGGCCACCGCGGGGCTGCGCAAACAGGCGCGAATCGGCAATTTGGCGCGTGCGTTGTTCGCTCAGGCATGGGCTGAAATGGAAGTCGGCGATTGGATCGGGGCGAGGCGAGAAGCTGAGGAAGCCGCCCGTTTCGCCGAGGAGACCGGATCCACTGTATGGACGGCAGCGGCCACGATCGTGAAAGCGCAGCTTGCGGGTATGCAGGGCAGGCTCGAACAGGCTGAGGCATACGCGACGGAAGCGGAGCGTCTTGTCTTGGCCACCGGTGCCAGTTTTCTGCTAGCGATGCTGCAATTGGGCCGCGGTATAACGGCCATCGGAGCCGGCCGGCATTTGGAGGCCTTCGAGCATCTGCGGCGCCTGTTTTCGCCGGCCGATCCAGCCTTCAACTCCGGCCTGCAGTTTTTTGCGCTGGCCGACTTTGTCGAAGCAGCCGTCTATTCCGATCATTCGGTTGATGCGCGTCGCTTTATCGATGAGGTGGAACGCATCTCGGCTCCGGACCCGGTACCGTGGGTCGCAACGATGTTATGCTACGGCAAGGCGCTGATCGCGACGAATGAAGAGGCGGAGCAATACTTCCTGAAGGGACTTGGGCCGGCTGCGAAGAATTGGCCTTTCCTGCGGGGACGCCTGCTCCTCGGTTACGGCGCGTGGCTGCGCCGGCAGCGCCGCTCTGCCGATGCGCGGGCGCCGCTTCGCCAGGCCCGCGATGTCTTCGACGCGCTCGGCGCTTCGCCCTGGAGTGATCGCGCGCGGGAGGAGTTGCGCGCAGCCGGCGAGGCCAGCCTTCGCCGGACCGCACAAGTCTGGGAAAGTCTGACTCCACAGGAACTGCACATCGCGCAGCTCGCGGCCCAGGGGCATTCGAACAAGATTATCGGGGCGAGACTCTATCTGTCCCACCGGACCGTCGGCTACCATCTGCAGCGGGTTTTCTCGAAGATCGGGATCACCTCGCGATCCGGCCTGTCGTCCGTTCTGGCTGCAGCCGGCAACACGGCCCAATGACCGGGCCTGCCATCGGACTGGTCATTTGACGGATGCCGCTCCCCCCCTGGGGCATCTACCTTCCATGCGTGGAAACCTGCGAGGAAGGGTAGGAGGCCGCCTTGGAAATCAGCTTGGAACAGCCGCCCGCTGTGAACCGAAATGAACCGCAGCCTTGTTGCGACACCTGGACGGCTGGTGGCCAGACCAAACTGGTATTGTCTTCGAAAAATCGTCACTGGTCGTGCTTGTCGGCCGAAATGCGGTACGTTGGAAAGGGCGTGATGCCCTGGCGCGGTGCGCTGTCCGACGTCGAAGTTTGCGTCGATGTGTGCGGCAATGGGTCGCTCGTCACACGGTGCGCCTCCGCGATCCAGGACTCGACTGTCGCCCTGCGGGATACTGTTTGGCTCACTCCTCCCAGCTGGAATGAGGGTTCCATCGCTATCGCCGGTGATCTGCCCGAGATCATGCACATTCATCTTCCCCTGAGCCAGTTCACCCCGGGCAGGCTCGGCCTCGACGTCGACAAGTCCGTGATCGGCGCGCTGAGATATGACAACGCGTTCCGGGATCCGCTGCTGGGCGAGATCGCCCGCGCGGTTGCGTCGGAGCTGCAGGATGAGACCTCGGCCGGCCGGCTGCTGGTTGAATCCTTGGCCAACAGCATGGCGGCCAGGCTCGTTCAAACGCACTCCACTGCACCGACACGCCAGCCCACCGTCTCGGCTTCAAAGGAAGGCCTTGATCGTCGCAGGCTGGCCCGTGTGCTGGATTACATCGAGGCAAACCTGGAAGGCGATATTACCCTTGATGGCATGGCTTCGATCGCCTGTCTGAGCCGATACCATTTTGCCCGCGCCTTCAAGCAGGCCGTCGGACATTCTCCTCATCGCTATGTCAGCATCAGGCGCCTTGATCGCGCGAAAGCCTTGTTGATGCAAGGTGATCGACCGTTGGTGGATATTGCGCTGGCGCTCAGCTTTTCCGACCAGGCCAGTTTCACGCGCGCATTCCGGCAAGCAACAGGTCGGGCGCCCGGCCAATATCGCCGCGAGTTTGAATCGCGACAATACGATTCGGCATCGGCTGCCATCAGGCAGACTCTTCCGATGCTAGCGTGAATCCGCAGGTCGCAACCGCTTCACTCTTCAACGCTGATGGCCTCAACTTAAAAGGAACTTCGTGATGGGAATCATAGATGCAAGCGCATTGTCGGGTCTTGTTCGCAAGACGGCTAACTCGGCATCCGACTTCGTCGACGTCGTTCACAACCTGATTATGGACGTGCGCGACAGCTACCGGCCCGAACTGCATTACATGCGCGGCCCCGGCCCAAAATGGCGGACCAAGCACGGTTCTGAAGCCGTAGCGTCGGCCGGGCACCATCAGCCGTCGCCGGTGTATGTACGCCGTCGCGGCACGGCCAACCCCATCCGATAGCCAGTCGAGGTTACGCGATCATGTTCGTGATACCGGTGTACCTGCTTGCCGTCTCGCTCTTGATCAACCTGGCGACAATCTCGAGGGTCGAACCCTCGGAGCGCATCCGCATCTCCCGTGGAGCCTCTAATCGCGCTCGTTGGGCGGAAGTCCGCGGATGGATGCTGCTCGTTGGCGCCGGCCTTTGCATTGCATTGATGGCCGTGCTGAGCGGTTCGGCTCATGCTGGCATCGCCCTCGAAGAACGCAAATTGCCGATGAAGTTCACTTGGGTCGATTGCCAGCCAAATTGCCGGGGCTGGGTCAGCGCGACCGGGATCGTGATTGCCGACAGTCCAAGGGATTTTGATGAATTCGCCCGTGGGCGAGAGCTCGGCGGCGCGACCATTGTGCTGGATTCGAGCGGCGGTTCGGTCAATGCCTCGATCGCGCTTGGAAGGCGTTTCCGCGAGCTTGGGGCACTGACTACCGTCGGCGTCAGCGTCCAGACCAATACCGCCCACAGTGCTCCTGCCAATATGGCGCCCGTAGCCTATTGCGAATCGATGTGCGTATTCCTTCTGCTGTCGGGCAAGACGCGTTACGTGCCCGAGACTGCCCATGTCCGGGTGCATCAGATCTGGCTCGGCGACCGCGCCGACAACGCCAAGTCCGCAACCTACAGCGCGGATGATCTGGTGATCGTGGAACGCGATATTGGGCGTCTCGCCAAATACACCTTCGATATGGGCGGCGCAGGCGATCTGTTGTCGCTGTCGCTGAACGTCCCACCGTGGGAAGATCTGCATGAGCTGTCTCGGGACGAATTGCGACTGACCAATCTCGTCACCACCGATATGGTCGCTCAGGCGGGCGGGTCCAATGCAGCGGTGGTCGAGCTGACGCCAAAACCGGTGCAGGGTCGCTTCGTGAGCAGGGCGGTTGCGATATCTCCGGAGTTGGCAAGACCTGTCAAATCGGCTGAAACGATGAGCCGCACGGGCGGCTTGAGGGCGGCGATGACCCCGCCTCGGCAGGAGTAGCAGGTAGTCCTATCTGAGGAACTGCCAAAGGCTTCCTGTTCCGCGTCATACGCGCGTCGTTGGTCGCGTTGTTCGGGAGACCGTATACATTCTACTTGCTCGCGGTTCGATCTGCGCTGGGCGATAAGGCGTGCTTGCCTCCGTCGGCCGCCTCGTCATCCGGTGCCGGAGCTTCGTCAGCGTGACGGGCTTGAACACTTGCGCTCCTTGCTCTGGGCAGCACGTGCGACTTCAGCATCTTGCAACCCTCACCATCTCAGACAGTCTTGAGCAGGGCGCGGCCATTATCCCGCGTCGGCATCTGCCGCCTCGCTCGCCAGCAACAAATGACAAAATGACAGCACTCGATGCAAAGCCGCCTGCCGGCCGCTCCACTATGTTCGATGCGTTGGAACGAGGCGCCTGCTGCAGTCGCAGGCCGAACATCGAACGGAGATCGAAAATGGCAACTGCTGCTGCGCTCAAGCCTTCGGCACCGAAACAGCTTCCGGCGCCGAACGCCGACTTCTTTCAATTCGCCGAACTGCTCTCCGAGGAGGAACGCGCGGTCGTCAAGAAGGTGCGCGCCTACATGGAGACGAAGGTTCAACCCATCATCAACAAATACTGGGTCGAGGACGCGTTCCCGTTCGAATTGCTGCCGTCGTACAAGGAGCTCGGCATCGCCGGTCTCGGCATCAATGGTTACGGCTGCCCCGCCGGAAGTCCCTTGCTGTTCGGCCTGGTCGCACTCGAGATCGCGCGGACCGATGTTTCGTTCTGCACCTTCCATGGCGTCCACACCGGTCTCGCGATGAATTCCATCTACCTCGCGGGCACTGAGCAGCAGAAGCAGAAGTGGCTGCCGCAGATGGCGCGCCTGGAAAAGATCGGCTGCTTCGCGCTGACCGAGCCGCTGGTCGGCTCCGGGGCCGGCGGCGGTCTGACGACCACGGCGAAACGCGAAGGCGACACCTGGATCCTGAACGGCCAGAAGCGCTGGATCGGCAACGCTCCGTGGTGCGACATCTCGATCGTTTGGGCGCGTGACGTCGCCGACAACCAGGTCAGGGGTTTCATCGTCGAGAACAAGACGACGCCCGGGTTCAGTGTCGAGAAGATGCAGAACAAGATTGCGCTGAAGGTCGTGCAGAACGGCCAGATCACGATGACCGACTGCCGCGTGCCCGATGCGAATCGTCTTCAGGACGGCCAAGGTTCGTTCCGCGACCCTGCGCTGGTGCTGCGCGGCACCCGGCATGGCGTCGGCTGGGAAATCACCGGCGCGCAGATGGGCGCCTACGAGAACGCTCTCAAGTACGCCCAGGAGCGCATGCAGTTCGGCAAGCCGATCGGATCGTTCCAGCTGATTCAGAATCTGCTGGCGAAGATGCTGGGCAACATCGTGGCCTGCCAGTCCATGCTGGTCCGCTCGGTGCAGCTGGAAACCGAAGGCAAGCTGACGGATGCGCAGGCCGCGATCGTCAAGGCGTTCTGCACGAGCAAGGCGCGTGAAACGGTCGCCTGGGCCCGCGAGGCGATGGGCGGCAACGGGATCCTGGTCGACTACAACGTGGCGCGCTTCTTTGCCGACACCGAGGCGATCTACTCCTACGAAGGCACCTACCAGATGCAGAACCTGATCGTCGGCAAGGCGATTACCGGCTTCAGCGCCTTCGTGTGATCTCGCGGACCAGGCCGGCGCCTGCGCGCCGGCCGGCTCACACCTCAGACAGGAACAATCGATATGTCGACAGCAGTAGTTTCGCCGTCACCGGCGATCGTCCCCACCGTTTCGCAAGCCATGACGCTCGCGAATGTCCTCTATGAGAAGCGTGGTGCGATCGCTCATGTCACGGTCAATCGGCCCAAGGTGCTCAACGCCTTGAACACCGCAACATGGCAAGATCTACGCACCGCATTCGCCAACGCAAAAGACGACCCGGCCGTGCGCGGCATCATTCTGACGGGAGCGGGCGACAAGGCCTTCATCGCTGGTGCCGACATCAGCGAGCTCGCGCAAGCGACCGCGGTCGATGCCGAGCGGTCCAGCCGCATCGGACAGCAGGTTCTCGATCTGATCGAGAACCTCGGCAAGCCGGTGATCGCCGCGATCAACGGCTTTGCGCTCGGCGGCGGTTGCGAGACCGCGATGGCCTGCACCATGCGCATCGCCGTGGAGCACGCGAAGTTCGGCCAGCCCGAGGTCAAGCTCGGACTGCTTCCCGGAGGTGGCGGCACGCAGCGGCTGCCGCGGCTCGTCGGTAAGGGCCGTGCCCTCCAGCTCATCCTGTCGGGCGGCATCATCAGCGCACAGGAGGCCTACCGCATCGGGCTCGTCAACGAGGTCGTCCCGGCCGCGGATCTGATCACGCGCGCAGAGGCAATCCTGAACGAGATCGCCGCCAACGCGCCGATCGCCGTCAAATACGCGCTCGATGCCGTGAACCACGGAATGGAGGCGAGCCAGGCCGAAGGTCTGGCCCTCGAAGCCTCCTACTTCGGGCTGTGCGCCGGAACGGAGGACAAGAAGGAAGGCACCTCCGCATTTCTCGAGAAGCGCGCGCCGCAATTTCACGGACGGTGAACCTCAACGCAACCGGAACGAGCCATGGCGACCCCTCAACCCTCCCACGCACCTACCGAGCCGTTTCGGCTCACCAGCTCCGACGGGCTGTCCCTGGCATGCGCACGGTGGGACAGCGACGGCCCGGCCCGCGGCTTGGTTCAGATCGCCCACGGGATGGGCGAACACATCGGGCGCTATACGAGCACCATTGATGTCCTCGTTTCGGCTGGCCTGACCGTCTACGCTGGCGATCACCGAGGACATGGCCTCACCGCTCGTTCCCGATCGCACCTTGGCGAATTCGGCGAAGGCGGTTTCGAATTGCTTGTGCAGGACATGCTGCGCCTGAGTGAACTGGCCAGGGATGAAAACCCTGACCTGCCGCTGATCCTGCTTGGGCACAGCATGGGATCCTTCGCCGCGCAAAGATACGTCATCGATTACAGCCACGAGATCGACGGATTGGTCCTCTCGGGGTCGGGGTCGCTCGATGGGCTCGCCCGGGCGGCGCTTCAGGCATCTCCGGGCAGCAATCTCCTCAACGCCGCCTTTGAGCCGGCGCGCACGCCCTTCGATTGGCTCAGTCGCGATCACGCTGTCGTTAACGCGTTCATGGCCGATCCCCTCTGCTTTGCGGCCCTTGGCCCCGAAGCTCTTGCTTCCTTCCTCGGCACCGCGCCGCGGCTGTCCAACCTGGTGGCGCTGCGCAAGATACGCTCCGATCTGCCGATCTACTTGTTCTCGGGAAGCGAAGACCCCGTCGGGCAGCAGCTGCGCGGTGTTCACGCAGTGATCGACCGCTACCATCGCGCCGGCCTGCATGACATTGCGTTCGATTTCTATCCGGGTGGGCGGCACGAGATGCTCAACGAGATCAACCGCCGCGACGTCCAGACCCGTCTGCTCGGCTGGATCTCTCAGCTGCTTGAAAAACTGGATGGCGGCCGGGGGCACGTTTCACCTGCTTACGAACTTCAACGTTAAGGAGAAGACCATGATGGACGAAAACATTTTCTCAGGCTTGAAAGTCGTCGACTTCTCGAGCTTCGTCGCGGCGCCGGGCACCGCTGTGATCCTGTCCGATTTCGGCGCCGACGTCATCAAGGTCGAGCCGCCACACGGCGACCCTTGGCGGCAGGGGCACAAGGCGCCGGTTCAGCCCTACGCCCAGGATGCCTATCAGTGGCATCTCGCCAACCGCAACAAGCGCAGCATTGCCCTCGATCTCAAGTCGCCGGCCGCACAGCAGGTCATCTTCGAGCTCGCCAACTGGGCAGACGTGTTCATCGTCAATACGCCGCACCATGCGCGGAAGAAGCTCAAGCTCGAGTATGACGATGTCGCAGGATGGAACCCGCGCCTGATTTACGCCGACCTCACCGGTTTCGGCGAGCACGGGCCGGACGCCAATCTGCCAGGCTTCGACATCACCTCCTACTGGGCACGCAGCGGCCTGTTGTCGATGACTCGCGATGCTGGCGCGCCGCCGACCTGGCCGGTAGGGGGCAGCGGTGACAACGCCACGGCCGTCGGTCTCTATTCGGCGATCGTCACCGCGCTCTACCGGCGCGAGCGTACCGGAAAAGGCGCGTATGTCACGACGTCGCTGCTGGCCCAGGGCGTGTGGTCCGCGAGCGTTTCGATTCAGGCCGCTCTCGCCGACGCCAAGTTTCCGCCGATGCATGACCGCACGCATCCCGCCAATGCGGCGATGAACGTCTATCGTTCCGCCGACGGAAGCTGGTTCGTTCTGATGGTGACGCCGGACAAGCTCGCGGCTGTCGCAAACGCCATCGGCCGCTCAGACCTGCTGACCGATCCGCGCTTTTCCGATCCCAGGCAGGTCGTTGCCAACATGCCGCAGCTCACCGCAATCTTTGACGAGCTCTTCGGCACTCAGCCGATGGCGCATTGGCACTCGGTGTTTGCCGGCGTGAACGTCACCTTTGGCGAAGTGCGCGGGCCGCAGGAGGTCATCAACGATCCGCAACTCACGGCGAACGACATCATCGTTCCGCTCAACGGCGCGGGCGGCAAGCTGACCTCGACGATCTCCAGCCCGATCCAGATCCACGGCGTCACGAAGACGCCGGCCCAACGCGCACCCGATCTCGGCGAACACACCGAGCAGATTCTCGGCGAACTCGGCTTCGACGCCAAGAGCATCGAGAGCCTGCGCGAAAGCGGCGCTGTCGCCAAAGCAAAGGAACATGTGGCCTGACCGCCAGAACCCATCGAACAAGGAAGCACGCAATGAGCGACATCATCACGGAAACTTCCGGCGGCATCCTCCGGGTCGAGCTCAATCGGCCGGCCCAGAAGAATGCAATGACGGCCGGCATGTACACCAGCCTCGCTGGCATCTTCAAGGAAGCCGACAAGAATGATGCAGTCCGCGTCGTGCTTTGGCACGGCGCAGGCGATGCATTCTGCGCCGGCAACGACGTCGGGGATTTCCTCAAGAATCCGCCCGGACCTGGCGAGTCCCCACAGTCCGCCCTGATCAATGCGTTCATCGCATTCGAAAAGCCGATCGTCGCGGCGGTGCAAGGCGCCGCGGTCGGCGGCGGGACCACCATGCTGACGCACTGCGACTTCGTCTACGCCGGCGAGAGCGCGAAGTTCAAGCTGCCGTTCATCGATCTTGCGCTGGTGCCGGAATTCGGCTCGAGCTTTTCGGTACCGGCGCGCGTCGGGCATCTCCGCGCCGCGGAACTGTTCCTGCTCGGCGAACCATTCACCGCTGCGCGGGCGGCTGAGCTCGGTCTCGTGACCCGCGTCGTGTCTGATGGCGATTTGCTGGCGACCGCCACCGCGACGGCGCAAAAGCTCGCGGCAAAACCGGCCGGCGCGTTGCGGGCCTCCAAGCAGCTCATCAAGCAGGCGTCGATCGGCCAGCTCAGAGAGGCCGCAAAGCTCGAAAGCCGTGAGTTCAGCGCGCGGCTGCGCTCCGCGGAAGCCATCGAAGCCTTCACGGCCTTTCGCGAGAAACGGTCGCCTAATTTCACCAACCTGCCGAAGCCGCTCGCGGCCGAATGACCCCACGTCGGCGAAGCGACACAAAAGGACAGACCATGACCGTACTCCATGCCACGCAGACAAAAGCCGCATCGGACGCGCCCCGTTCAGGCCGGTTGTTTCTTCTCGACTTGAGCGGCGGCCGCGTCCTGTCAATGGATCCGGACGGCTCGCATCCCCAGGTGATCGCGGCCGATTGCCCCCATCCCGACGGGATCGTCGTCGACGTCAAAGTGGGGCACGTCTACTGGACCAATATGGGCGTTCCCAGCCGCAACGACGGTTCCATCGAACGCGCCGATCTAGACGGCAAGAATCGCAAGTTCATCGTTGCACCCGGCGGCACGTTCACGCCGAAGCAGCTCCATCTCGATAAGGCGAACGGCAAGCTCTACTGGTGCGATCGCGAGGGAATGCGAGTCATGCGCTCGAATCTCGACGGCTCGCAGATCGAGACCCTCGTCCAGACCGGGCAGGGCGACAGTGACCGGCGCGATCAGAGCAGATGGTGTGTCGGGATCACCGTCGATCCCGAACGGAGACAGATCTACTGGACGCAGAAAGGCGGAGACAACGCCGAAGTCGGCCGCATCCTGCGCGCAGGGATCGACATCCTGAGGGGTGAGACGGCGGTCGATCGCAGCGACATCGAAGTCTTCTTCAACGGCCTTCCCGAGCCGATCGATCTCGAGCTCGATCACGAGCATCGCGTCCTCTACTGGACCGACCGCGGCAATCCCCCGCGCGGCAACACGGTGAACCGCGCACCGGTCGATGCAAAGCCCGCGCAAAACGTGCCGCAGATCGTCGTCTCGGACCTGATGGAAGGTATCGGCATCGCGCTGGATGTCCCCGGCAACCGCATGTTCGTCACCGATTTCGCCGGCTCGCTCTATGCGGCGAAGCTCGACGGCACGGAGAAGCGGATGCTTCTTGCCGCGCAAGGAAATCTCACCGGCGTCGCCTACGTCGAACTGCCCTGAAAAGGAGACTGATATGTCTGACAACAAGCCAATTCGGAAGATAGCAATCATCGGCACCGGCGTAATCGGTGCGAGCTGGGCCGCGCAGTTCCTCGCCAAGGGCCTGGACGTCGTTGCGACCGATGTCGCGCCGGATGCCGAGGCGTCGCTGCGCCGCTTCGTGAAGGCGGCGTGGCCGGCGCTCGAACGATTGGGACTTGCACCCGGCGCATCGCAGTCGCGTCTTACGTTCTCCCGCGATCTGGCGACCGCGGTGGCGGGCGCGGACCTGGTTCAGGAGAACGGCCCCGAACGTCTGGACTTCAAGCAGCAGCTTTACAAGCAGCTCGACGAGCTGCTGCATCCGGACGTGATCATCGCGTCGAGCTCGTCCGGCATCAAGATGAGTGACATTCAGTCGGGCGCGGCATTGCATCCGGAACGTTGCGTCATCGGCCACCCCTTCAATCCGCCGCACCTGATCCCGCTGGTCGAGGTCGTCGGTGGCACCAGGACCTCTGAACAGACGATCTTGCGCGCGATCGCGTTCTACAAGTCGATCGGAAAGAAGGCCGTACGGCTCAACAAGGAAATGCCGGGGCATGTCGCCAACCGCCTGCAGGGCGCACTGGCGCGGGAGGTCTACTACCTCGTCGCCGAGGATGTGCTGAGCGCCGCCGATGTCGACGACGCCTTGTCGTGGGGGCCGGGCCTGCGCTGGGGCATCATGGGCAACATGATGCTCAATCATCTCGGCGGTGGCCCGGGCGGCATCGAGCATTTTCTTCACCAGTTTGCCGGCCCGTTTACCGCAACGTGGAAGACCCTCGGTACGCCCGAGCTCACGCCCGAGGTCCAGAAGAAGTTGATCGACGGCGTTCAAGCCGAGGTCGGATCGCGCACCATCGAGGAGCTTGAGGCGGAGCGAGATGAAACTCTTCTCGACCTCCTTGAACTGCGCGCGAAGCGTTCGGAGAAGCTCTCCCCGCGACGTCGCATCGAATAGCGAATGCTCCAACGGGCCAGACGTGTTTTCTGCTTGAGGAACCCACCATGAACGGCATCGCGATTTCGGTGTCGCGCCTTCGGCTGACCTCACGGTCCGGCTGGGTGGAGCGACCGCGCCAATTCATCAGTTTGGCCAAGCCGCGCGTGATGGCGCTCTCGCTGTTCACTGCGTTGGTCGGATTGATGATCGCACCAATACGCCTGGAGCCACTTCCTGGCTTCATCGCCATGTTGGCTATTGCCGCCGGCGCCGGAGCCGCCGGCGCACTGAACATGTGGTACGACGCCGATATCGACGCGATCATGGCTCGCACGGCGATGCGGCCAATTCCCCGCGGCAAGGTCTCGAAGATTGAGGCGCTTGTTTTCGGAACCGTCCTCGGCACCATCGCTGTCGCGATCCTCGCACTGGCGACGAATCTCGCGGCGGCTGCGCTGCTTGCCGGCACGATTCTCTTCTATGTCGTCGTCTACACGGCGTGGCTGAAGCGGGCGACACAACAGAACATCGTCATCGGCGGGGCCGCCGGCGCGCTGCCGCCCGTGATCGGATGGGCCGCGGCGACCGGGCAAGTTGAGTTCGAATCGCTTGCGCTTTTCCTCATCATCTTTCTCTGGACGCCGCCCCATTTCTGGGCTCTTGCGCTCAATCGCACCGATGACTACGCCCGTGCTGGCATTCCCATGATGCCGGTTGTTGCCGGACGAGCCGCAACAACGCGGCAGATCCTGATCTACAGCGGCCTACTTGTTCTCGCTTCGGAGCTGCCATGGGCACTCGGGTTTGCCGGCGCAATCTATGGCGTGATTGTCGCGATCTGCGGTGCGGTGTTCCCCTTGCTCGCACGTCAGCTGAACAGGAGCGTTGCGGACGATCGTCGCGCGGCTCACAGGCTGTTCGCCTTCTCCATCGCCTATCTGTTCCTGCTGTTTGCGGCCCTTCTGCTCGACCACAACGGCGGTGCATTCGCGCCGATGCGTTTGTCGCATGGCGACCGGGCCAGCGCGTCCTCGCCTGCCGCGCGACAGCCGAGCGCCGCGCACAACGCGCGCACTTCTAAGGTTCGGGAGGCCTAAGATGCGATACGGTTCGCTTATCGTGATCCTGCTGGCGGCCGCGACACTCGGTGGCTGCGATGGCGGCGTGCTCGATCCCAAGGGACCGGTCACCCTTGCCGAGCGGCAAATCCTGTTCAACGCGACCGGCATCATGCTCGCGATCGTGATCCCGGTGGCTCTCGCGACTCTTGGCGTTGCTTTCTGGTTCCGTGCATCGAATGAGCAGGCGCGCTACCGGCCGGATTTCATCTATTCTGGCCGCATCGAGATGCTGGTCTGGTCGATCCCGCTGATGACCGTGCTCCTTGTCGGCACCGTCGCCTGGATCGGCGCATACGACCTCGATCCGCCCAAGCCGATTGCCTCCTCCACCAAGCCGCTCAAGATTCAGGTCGTCTCGCTCGACTGGAAATGGTTGTTCATCTATGCGGAGCAGGGCATCGCGAGCGTCAATCATCTGACGATCCCGGTCGGCACGCCGGTCAGCTTCGAACTGACGTCCTCGGGCGTCATGAACAGCTTCTTCGTGCCGCAGCTCGCCGGCCAGATCTACACCATGGCCGGAATGGTGACGCGGCTGAACCTGCGCGCTGACTATCCCGGCACATATCGCGGGATGTCGGCAAACTACAGCGGCGCGGGCTTCTCCGACATGGTCTTCAAGGTCGACGCGGTGGCGCCCGACAGCTTTGCGCAATGGGCGGCTGCAACGCGCAGCGCCGGCCCCGTGCTCGACGCACAGACTTATGCCGGTCTGGTCAGGCCGAGCAAGGCGATTGCGCCCTTTACCTATCGGTCGGTCGCGGGCGGCCTGTTTGCGAACATCATGAGTGCCGCAATGCAGCCGGCCGCGGGCCTCTGTGTCGCTTATCCCAAATCCATGAGGGCAGAACGATGAACCTGCTGGGCAAACTCGACTGGGCCGCCATTCCTTTTCATGAACCGATCATCATCGGCACGGTGGCAAGCGTCGGCGCCGTCGTCGTGACGGCTCTCGCATGGGTCACCGTTAGGGGATACTGGCCGTATCTCTGGCGCGAATGGATCACATCGGTCGATCACAAGCGGATCGGCGTAATGTATATCGTCCTAGCGCTGCTCATGCTTGTGCGCGGCTTCGCGGATGGAATCATGATGCGGACGCAGCAGGCAGTCGCCGCCGGCGGTGCGCAGGGGTATCTGCCGCCCGAGCATTTTGACCAGATTTTCTCGGCGCACGGCACGATCATGATCTTCTTCGTGGCCATGCCGCTCGTGATCGGACTGATGAATTTTGCCGTGCCGTTGCAGCTGGGCGTCCGGGACGTGGCGTTCCCCACGATGAATTCCGCGAGCCTTTGGCTGACTGCGACGGGAATCTTGCTGATCAACGTCTCGCTCTTCGTCGGTGAGTTCGCAAAGACCGGCTGGGTCGCCTATCCGCCGCTTAGCGAGCTGCAGTTCTCGCCAGGCGTCGGCGTCGATTACTACCTTTGGTCCCTGCAGATCTCGGGCATCGGGACCTTGTTGAGCGGCGTCAATTTCGTCACCACGATCCTGAAAATGCGGGCCCCGGGCATGAGCTACATGCGCATGCCGGTTTTCTGCTGGACTGCGCTCGCCTCGAATCTCCTGATCGTGGCGGCATTTCCGGTGCTCACCGCGCTGTTCGCAATGTTGCTGCTCGACCGTTACCTCGACTTTCATTTCTTTACGCTGGACGCCGGCGGCAACGCGATGATGTACGTGAACCTGTTCTGGGTCTGGGGTCACCCCGAGGTTTACATCCTTGTCCTGCCGGCATTCGGCATCTATTCGGAGGTTAGCGCGACATTTTCCGAAAAGACGCTGTTCGGCTACCGGTCGATGGTCGGTGCGACCCTGGCGATCTGCGTGCTCTCCTACACCGTGTGGCTGCATCATTTCTTCACCATGGGCGCAAGCGCGGGAGTGAACGCCTTCTTTGGCATCACCAGCATGATCATCGGGGTGCCGACGGGCGTCAAAGTCTTCAACTGGCTGTTCACGATGTATGGCGGCCGCGTCCGTTTCACGGTGCCGGTGCTCTGGACCATCGGCTTCATGGTGACGTTCGTGTTCGGCGGCTTGACTGGAGTCCTGCTGGCATTGCCGGCGGTCGATTGGCAGGTGCACAACAGTGTCTTCCTGGTCGCCCATTTCCATCACGTCATCGTTCCGGGCGTCCTGTTCGGGGCCATCGCCGGCTACAATTACTGGTTTCCCAAGGCATTCGGCTTCAGGCTGGACGAGCGCTGGGGCAAAGCTGCGTTCTGGTGCTGGTTCATCGGCTTCCATCTCGCTTTTATGCCGCTCTACGTGACCGGGCTGATGGGCATGACCCGCCGCCTGCAGCACTACGATGTCCTCGCCTGGCAGCCCTGGCTGCTGGTCGCGGAGGCCGGCGCGGTCATCGTGATGGCCGGAATCGCTTGTCAGGTCATCCAGCTCGTAGTGTCCATTCGCCACCGCGAACAGCTCCGCGACACGACGGGCGATCCCTGGAATGGCCGCACCCTTGAATGGGCCACCGCGTCGCCACCGCCAGCCTGGAATTTTGCGGTCCTGCCGCAGGTAAATGAGATCGATGCCTTCTGGGCGAAGAAGCAGCGCGTGCTCGCAAAGCAGGACCTGCTTGGGCGGCAGCGCATCTACGAACCGATCGAGGTGCCCAAGAACAGTCCCGCCGGTTTCGCGACCGCGTTCTTCGCAGCGATTACCGGCTTCGCTCTGATCTGGCACATCTGGTGGATGGCTGGCCTCGGACTTGCCGGCGCCGCCGTGACGTGGCTCGCCTTCATGTTCCGCTCCGAGGACGAAGTCGAGATCCCGGCAGAGCAGCTTGGTCAGTTCGATCGGAAGCACTCGGTGGAGGTATCGCTATGAACGTTCTGGTCGATGCAGATTCCGTCCGCACAGCCGAAGTGCTTGATGTCAGTGAGGCGGGGCCCGCACCCAAGCGAATTATCGCAGGCTTTGGGTTCTGGATATTCCTGCTGAGCGACATCGTAATGTTCTCGGCGCTTTTCGCCAGCTATGCCGTGCTCGCAAAGGCGACAGCGAGCGGCCCGAGCGGGGGCCAGTTGTTCGACTTGCGCAACGCCGCGATGGAGACCGCCTTTCTCCTACTATCCAGCTACAGCTGTGGACTAATGTCCCTCGCTATCAATTCGCGGCACCAGCTCGGAACCGCCTTCGGTGCCGTGGTGACGTTCCTCCTGGGTGCGGCATTTCTCAACCTCGAGCTCCGCGAATTCCAGGACATGATTGCGGTGGGTGCGTCCCCGCAACGTAGCGCGTTTCTGTCCGCCTTCTTCACGCTGGTCGGCTGCCACGGGCTGCACGTGGCGGTTGGACTGGCCTGGCTCGTTCTCATGATGGTGCAGCTGTCGATGCGGGGCTTCCAACAGGTCCTGGTGCGCCGCTTGCACTGCTTCTCCCTGTTTTGGCACGCGCTCGACATCATCTGGGTCCTGATCTTCACGATTGTCTATCTGATGGGAGTGCTGCCATGACCGACACACGCTGGGATGTCGCACCGGGAGACAGGCCGGCGATTCGGGCTGAGGAGCGAAGCGTGTCTGCCGGCTTTCTTATCTACACGATAGGCTTGCTGCTGGCAGCGATCCTGACAGCCACATCCTTCTGGGTGGCGAATACTTCGGCGATCTGGGCCCCGGGCGTGCCGGCCGGCCTCGCCGTGCTGGCCATCGCCCAGATGGGCGTGCACCTCGTCTTCTTCCTGCATATCACGACGGGACCGGACAGCACCCACAATGTCCTGGCGCTCGCATTCGGCGTCCTCATCGTATTCCTGGTCCTCGCGGGCTCCCTCGTGATCATGGCCAATTTGAACGAGAACACGATGGCGCATGGCGAGATGATGAATCTGCAAATGCAGCGATGATCCATATGGATGCTTCCATCATCTCCGCGTTCGCCGCGCTCACCGGCGCAACCATTGGCGGCCTGACGAGCGGGGTTGCCAACTGGCTGAACCACCGAAGCCAGCTTCGCGCGCAATGGCTTCTCCATGAGAGGAAGCGGCGGCAGATCCTCTACAGGGATTTCATTGAGGAGGCCTCGAGGTGTTACATCGATGCGCTTCAACACCATGACGTAGGCGAGGGCACCGCGGGCCTCGTCGCGTTGTATGCGAAGCTCAACCGAATGCGCGTGCTGTCCTCCACGCCGGTCGTGCGCAGCGCCGAGCACATCGCCAAGACGATCATGGATACCTATTTGGAGCCGGACAAGAGCTTCGGCGAGCTGCGTGACATGGCAATGTGCGGATCCATCGACTTGCTGCGCGAGTTCAGCGAGGCATGCCGCGAGGAATTCGACGAGATGCACGACCGGCACCTTTGACTGCGATCGCCGAGCATCAGGGCGGCCGCTCGCTTTCCCAGGGGAAGCATCTCTCCCCTCGAGAGTCCCGGGGCGCATCGGCGGTATGCCCAGACCTCCATCGACAGCAACCTATGACAAAGTCATGGCAACCAGAGCAAAGCCACGCCCGGGAGAACTCCGCATAACAGCAGCCAAGCCGACGCGATCTTGTTCATCGGCGGCCGACGGAGGGTTCCATGACGTTGCAAATCTCACGACGGGGCAGGGAATATCTGAAAACGGCGCAGACTTTGCTCTATTCCGCCAGCACGATGACCGATCGAGCAGTTGCGGCTCAGCTGAAGGCTCTTGCCGACGCCTACGAGCGGCGAGCCAAGGAAGCTTCGCATGTCGACGCGGCCAAGGCATTGGCCCGGGCGGCGGCCGCTGCCGAGAGCGGGGCACTGTTCGAAGGAGGTCGGAAATGACCCAGGTGTATTTCCACTGCTCCACCACGAAGAAGGTTTTCCTCGATCACCACGGGGCGGTGGTGAACGATCTCGCTGAGGCGCGCGATCATGCAACCCGGCTCGTGCGATCCCGCACCAGCGAGTGCAGCCTGGAGGATTGGCGTGACTGGGTGTTGCATGTCAGCGACGACCAAGGCGATGAGCTGTTCGTCGTTCCTTTCGCCTTCGTCCTCGGCAAGCCGAATTGAGACCAGCATGCGCGCGAGACGATCGCCGACTGTGCCGCTTCACCGAGGAGTGAACGAAATCGCGAGACGAGTGAGCGAGCTCATCGCGATGGCTTACGATCCGTACCGGCCCGAGCGTCACTACATGCGCGGGCCAGGTCCCAAATGGTTCGCCAAACATGGTGCCACCGCATCTGTCACGATTTGCTGAAAGGCAGTTTGGGTCCCCGGCGCGTGTCTCCCCCCGTGTCCCTCGCCGGGCTTCCCGCGGCCGGTCCTTCCCCTCCCGGGGACCGGCCGCCCCTTCCGGGGCCGATTAGACGAACCGCAGTGAGCTGCGGTTTTGAACGAAGCGAATGACTAGGACACTTGGAGCACACAATGAAAAAGCTTCTCGCATATGCGATGGCCGCGAGTTGCATGGCGGCCTCTATATCAGTCGCACAAGCCCGCTCGGCCTATGACGGGTCATGGGACCTCTTGTTCGTGACGCAAAGAGGTGCGTGCGATTCGTCGTACAATTTCTCCGTCAACATCACGGACGGCGTCGTCACGCATCCCAATCTCGTGAAGTTCAGGGGCCAGGTGGCGCGCTCGGGCGCCGTCCGCGCCTCGGTGACCGTCCCGAACAAATATGCGTCCGGCTCAGGTCGGCTGTCGAGCAACTCCGGTCGCGGGACATGGAGCGGCTATTCCGGAGGCACGCGGTGCTCGGGGTACTGGACCGCTCAGCGGAACTGACGCATTTCCTCCCGATTGCTACTCGCCCGACCGGACAGAGCTGAGGTGTCGACTCGCGGGCACTCATCGGGGCTGAAGAATAAGAAGAAATGGCGCACCCGACACGATTCGAACGTGTGACCTTTGCCTTCGGAGAGCAACGATCATGCCGGCTGGGAATTTACTGCTCGGCGATTGGGCCGCCACGCAGGGTCTTGGCGAAGGGCGAAACGTGGCGCCGCCAAGCCACTCTTACCAAGGTCTTCGGCTTCTGAATCGCGCTCGGGGGCAGGAGCGCTAAATCGCTTATGTGCCTCCGACCACCGTTTCGACATGCCGCGGAACCAGCGGCACGATTGCCGCGCGAGCGAGATCTTCCAAGGCTGTCGAAATGTATTTGGCGTAGTGCCGCTCGATCATTTTCACGGAAGTATTGTGCAGTTTAGCAACGTGCTGAATCGGTAGTCGGTTTCGCAAGCCGCGGACGATGCTGGAATGTCGCAACGCGTAGGGGATAGCTTCTGGTAGCTTTGCGCGTTCGCGGATCGAACGCCACGGGCGAGTGAGTTCTGCCGCCTTCCACGGACCACGTTTTGACCTTCTCCAAACTATGCTACCGGCTTCCTGGTCATAGCTCCATCGCTCAAATAACGTTGCCTCTTTGGGGCGGTCCAAAACTCCCTGCAACAATGCCTCAATGATGTCCTCGCCCACGGGAAACGGGACGGACCCACCGTTGCCGCCACGGCCTTTGTAGGAACCTGGCACCATTAGGCGATGCTCTTCTGCCTGAACATCGCCGACGCGCATCCGTCTTGCTTGCGCAAATCGCGCGCCGGTTGCTGCCAAGCACACGACGAGGCGATACAAGTCGCCTTCGAATCCCTGCTCACCGTCGATCTCGCGTGCGGCTCGAAGCAGGTTGCTGACCTGCGCATCTGTTAGGACCTGGTTGTCTCGCGCGACGGATATCTCATCATCATCGTCGATGCGTTCAGCTTTGAACCCATCCTTTATGATTGAAGGGAATGCTGGGTTCAGCTTCTTCTGTTCAGCCGATAGGCGAGGCCAAGCCGCGTTCAGCGCAGCCTTCAGGTCGTTTATGAGGCGCTGCTTTGTCGTGGCCTTCAACTCTACAGGAAGGTTCTCGCGCCATATCAAAAGGTCGTCAACTTGCAGTGCGTGCAGAGCGACTGCGGCGAGGGAGGCGGCCTCCACGGCTTCCTGGCTACCGCGCTCTCCTTGACCAAGAACGTAGCGCCGCAAGCGGTGACCGGCATCGGATCGAACCTCGCGACCCGCCCTGCGACTGTCGCGGGCATTACGCTCCCTGATGTATGTCTCTAAAGCCGTTCGCACGGTGGGTGCCGGTCCGGCAGCTTGCGCAGCCGCTTCTGTTCTGTACCGGTTGACGAGGTCTCGCGCTTGGATAACGGCCTGTTCGAAGGTCAACTTTCCTTCCGTCACCCTGTCGTTGACGTCATTGGCAACTCCAACGGCTGCCTGCTTGTAGTTGGCGCCGTCATAGTGGTTGCGCCAGCGCACGAACCAGATTCCGCTGCGCTTGCCCTTGCGATAGCCAAGGTGGGCCTCGGCATCGACGCGGCGCCAATGCACGCCAAGCCCCAGCTTGGCGCGCGCTCTGGCGGTCGTGATTTGGGTCTCGGTGAGTGTTTTTGTCATGGCATTCGATCTTGGAGTCGTCGAATATCGGTCGAATAAGCACCGGCGCACGGGGGCGAACGAAGGCGAACGATCTGCGCTTAAGTAACTGATAAAACGAGATTGTGGCGAACGAGTGAGGACTGCCGATCCAAAAATTTCCGGCTCTCTCAAGGCTGAAACAGGGGTTCGATTCCCCTAGGGAGCGCCATTTGAGCCCTCATCCGCAAACCCTGTGCCTTGGTTCGTTCCCCTTGCGAACCGATCTGCGCAGATGATCGGTAGGCGAGCTTCGCCGCCCGGAGGCCGGGTCCTCGGCTTGGCATCAAGCGCGATACCTAGACTCCGCTGCAAATCCGTTGCTATACTTTCAGTTGCTCGACCGGCGTAAGGCACGCGCCGACATTTCGTTCGATTGTCATATCGCGAAAAGGAGCTCGACGATGGCGATTACGCTGACGGTCTTGGCGAGCCTGCTGCAACTGCACGGGCCGGGTGCGACAATCGAAAGCGATCATCAGGGTATCGACGCATTGCTGAGTGGTGTGCGCGAACAGAGCCTTCAGGAACAGAGCGCTCAGGAACAGAGCGCTCAGGAACAGAGCCCGCAAGAACAGAGCCCTCAGGACGTCTTGCAGCTGGGGGTGGTTTCCGAACAGCCCCAGGCGACTCAGGTCTATTTCAGGCGCGGGGCCTTTGCCAGGGGGCCTTATGCGGGTGGCTTTCGCAGAGGTGGCGGCTACTATCCGGGCGCCGGCGCATTTCGCAGGGCCGGCGGATATTATCCTGGAGCAGGCGCGTTCCGACGAGGTGGCTTCGTCAGGGGCTACTAGAGCATGATCCGGAAAAGTGGAAGCCGGTTTTCCGAAAAGATCATGCTCAAACAAACAGATGAGATCATGATGCGATTCCGTGGAAACGCATCATGATCTAGCCCGATCGCAGCTTGCCGGTATCCGCATGTCGGTTGACGCTTCAAATCCCGTCGCGTTCCAGGAGCAGCCGATCACGCAGTTGCTGGTCAAGGTAGCGGCGAGATGCAACATCGATTGCTCCTATTGCTACTGGTTCCGCGACGCGGCGGTCTACGACAAGCCCAAGCTGATGAGTGCGGAGGTGCTGCAGCAGCTGTTGCTGCGCCTCGAGCAGCACGTCGCCAGATACTCCCTCGTCGACTTCCCCGTGATCCTGCACGGCGGGGAGCCGTTGCTTTGGGGCGTCGATAATTTTCACCGTTTTGCGCAAGGCTGCGAGGGCGTTACATCCCGCACCGGCTGCGAGATCCCCATCGCGGTGACGACCAATGGCGTCCTGATCGATGATGAATGGCTCGACTGCTTCGAGGCCCGCAATATTTCGGTGGCGATCAGCATCGATGGGCCGGCACATATTCACGACGCTCACCGCAAGACGTTTCAGGGTACCGGCACCCATGCCGCTGTGGAACGTGCCGCGCGCATGCTGGTCTCGCGCGACATCGGCGTGATCGCCCTCGCGGTTTGCAACCCGGCCTACGCGCCGCAGGAGTATGCGGATTTTTTCGCGGCGTGCGGCATCGCCAATTACGACATCATGATTCCCGACGCGACGGTGGACGAGAAGCCGTCGTCCATCGCCCCGTTCTATAACGGGCTTTTCGACCTGTGGCTGGAAGCCAATCGCACGACGCCGACGTCGAATGTTCGCATCATTTCCGACATGGTCGCTGCCCTGATCGGCAACAACGCGCCGACTGAAGGCGTGGGCCACAAGCCGGTCGAGCTTTGCACGGTGATGACCGACGGCACGGTGGAGGCCCACGACGTGCTGCGAATTGCGGGTGACGGTTTCACCAACACGCGGTTCAACATCTTCGATCACGCGATCGACGACGTCAGGACCGAGCCGCGCTGGAAGGCCGCGCGCGATGCCTCGGTCAATCTTTGCGAGAAATGCCGGCAGTGCAAATTCATGAACGCCTGCGGCGGAGGCTATCTTCCGCACCGCTTCTCCAGGAAGAACGGTTTCGACAATCCGTCGGTCTATTGCGACGATCTCTATTCGATGTTCGAGAACATGCAATCCGTGCTGGAACGTCATCTCTACGTCCGCAAGCAGGACGGGGAGCGGATTGGCCTGCGCAGCGCAGCAGCGGGCGGTTAGGCATCTCCGCTTTTCATCCGTCGATGACGCGACATGCGCGGTTTCTTTCCATTGCGGGCAAAGCCCGACCGCCTCAAGGCCATCGTCGAAACACCAGGCTGGCGTTGACGCCACCGAATCCGAAGCCGTTCGAGATCGCGTGTTCGACGGTCATCGGCCGCGCGACGTTCGCGACGAGGTCGATGCCCTGTGCAGCGGAATCGGCGTTCTCCAGATTGAGCGTCGGCGGCGCGACCTGGTCGCGCAGCGCCAGGATGGTGAAGATCGCCTCGATGCCGCCGGCGGCGCCGAGCAGATGTCCTGTCGCCGACTTGGTCGCGCTGATCGCAATTCCTCCATCGCGTCCGAACACCCGCTTGATCGCCTCCAGTTCGGAGAGATCGCCGACCGGCGTCGATGTCGAATGCGCGTTGAGATGCTGGACCTCGCCGGGCCGCAACCCGGCCTGCCGGAGCGCCGCCTCCATCGCGCGGGCGGCACCGTCGCCATCCTCGGGGCCCGCGGTGATGTGATAGGCGTCCGCCGTCGTGCCGTAGCCGATGAGCTCGGCGATCGGTTTCGCGCCGCGCCGAAGCGCGTGGTCGAGCTCCTCGATGACGAGGACGCCTGCGCCTTCACCCATGACGAAGCCGTCCCGGTCGCGGTCGAACGGCCGCGACGCGCGGGCGGGCGTGTCGTTGAACGACGTCGACAGCGCCCGCGCCGCCGCGAAGCCGCCAAGGCTCACGGGATCGATGCAGGCCTCCGCGCCGCCGCAGATCGCAACATCCGCTTCGCCCGACCTGATCAGGCGCGCGCCGTCGCCGATCGCCTGCACGCTCGCGGCGCAGGCGGTCACCGGCGCGCCGATCGGTCCCTTGTAGCCGTAGCGGATGGTGATGTGTCCGGCCGCGAGATTGGCCAGGAAGGAGGGAATGGTGAACGGCGACAGCCGGCGCAGGCCGCTGTTTTCCGCCGTGCGCACGGCGTCTGCGATCGCGGGAAACCCGCCGATCCCGGATGCGATCACGGTGGCGGTGCGCACCTCGGCATGCGCGTCGGCCGGCATCCAGCCGGCCTGCGCCACGGCCTCGCTTGCTGCGAGCAGCGCGAACAGGATGAACCGATCCATCTTCTTCTGGTCCTTGCGCGGCGCTGCGGAGTCGGGATCGAAGCCGCCCTCGGCATCCCCGGCCTTGTCAGGAACCTGTCCTGCGACGCGCGCGGGCAGCGCTGCCGCCCACGCCGGCAATGCGGCAAGCCCGGAACGCCCCGCAAGCAGCCTCGACCACACCAGTTCGGTGCCACAGCCCAGCGGGGACACCGTCCCCAGGCCCGTCACAACAATTCGACGCATGGTGCTCCTGTCGCGCCCCTGGTGCGAACCGGCATGGCCGGGATTCGAAACTGGCAGGGCGTCGGTCCGTTTTATATGATGCTTATCATTTATTGTCCGGACCGGCCGGACGTCAAGTGTCGCTGCGGACGAACGAATCCGGCATCACCACCTGAAGAAGACGATGAGCCCGGCGACGATCCAGATCGGACCGAGTCCGAGCAGCATCGAGATCCAGAAATACGGCTCTCTTCGAGCAGATGTACGCCCATCCATCGGCATACTCCCCGCGAGTGGGAAGACTCTATGTCGGGTTTCGACCAACAATAACGCATGTGAATCCGGACGGAGCAGTGCGAGGCGGCAACGTTGCCGCCGGCCTTCCGGAACTGAATGCCAGCGTTGCAATGACGCGCCGCCGAGACGCAGCACAGAGCCGGACGAGTAAGGCGGTCCTGTTCGAATATCGCGAGCGGCCGAGGCGAGTGGTCCGATCATGTCGGGGCGCGACCCGGCGGAGCCATTGTCGGCGCGCTCCTGTGCAACTGTCACTTTTCTCCAAAATATGCGCGGTAGGCTAGGAACCATCGAGAGGACAGGACGTCTAATTGACGCTTCCGGTCGGTCACATGCCCCCCCGACTGCCGGAGGAAAACCCGCATTGCTCGGGTTGGCGGCCCTCAGGTTGGGGCCGCTTTCAATTCGACGGGAAAGCGCAAGCATTGTTGTCCAAGCGATCGCCACGATTCACATGGTTCAATGCCGCGCGCTCCATCCTGCGAGCTGATGTCGAACTTGTAATTCACAGGTGGTAGCAATGGAATTTATTGGACGCCCGATGCGAGGCCGGTTCCTCGTCCGGCAAGGCAGCATCGGCTGGATGGTCTACGACAGCGAACTCAAAGGGCCGGCTCAGATCAGGAAAGATGGGCCCTTTGCCGAGAAGCTGACCAAGGAGCAAGCCGAGATCTTGGCGAAGGGCCTGACGAACCAATCAGACCTGACGAACCGGTCAGATTCGTAAAAAGCGAACCCCATACCCTCCGGGCCAGGCCCAAATTCGAGCTTTTCCTGCCGACCGCTGTGTGGGTGGTCCCGGCCGGTCCCGGGTGGTCCATGAATCAAGAACAACGGTTGCCGCCTGCGCCGCGAGCGCGACGAAGATCGCGTGCGCTGATCACGAAGCCCGGCTATGACTGAACGAAGCGTCTCGCGTCGTTGACGCCGCGACCAAGCGTAGCAAGCGTAGCCCGGATGAGCGTAGCGATATCCGGGGATGGTCCGTCCTCGCATGTCGCTGCGCTCATGCGGGTTACTTGCTTGCTTGCTGTCCTGCGACGCGCGCCGGCAGTGCGGCCGCCCACGCCGGCAATGCTGTGAGCCCGGAATATCCCGCAAGCAGCCTCGACCACACTAGTTCGGTGCCACAGCCCAGCAGGACACCGTCCCCAGGCCCGTCACAACAATTGGACGCATGGTCCTTCTGCCGCGCCCTTCGTGCGAACCGGCGTGTCCGGGACGCGAGATCCCCCGGGTGTCGGTCGGGGCCTTATATGATAACCGTCATCTATTGCCTCGACCGGACGGACGTCAATGTGCGGCGTCACGCCGCCGGTGCTCCTGCGTTTCCCGCAACGCGCTAGTTTTTTCTTGGCTAGGAATCTGCCACTCGCTACAGTTGCAGAATCGGGGGCCGTGCCGGGCGCCTAGCCCGGCCCCGAGAGGGGCGCAGTAACGGTGTGCTGGTGCCGTGCAGATGAATCTGTGCGCCGCATCGGCGCCGAATTCCCTTTCGCTGAGCGGAGGTGCGGCGCACGGACCGGAGCCGGGGCATCTGTCGAACCACGGTTAAACGGAGACATGGGAGTTTGCGGTGAGAAGTGGTGACGTCGCCAAAAAGAAGAAAAGAGGCGCCGCCAAGCGGCCACGGGAAAGGAATCGCCCGAAGATCGTCGCCGTGGATTTGTTCTGTGGTGCAGGGGGGCTCACCAACGGGCTCGCCAAAGCCGGGATCGATGTGCGTTTGGGTGTCGATATCGATCCGGCGTGCGAGTATCCTTATACCGCGAACAATAATGGCGAATTTCTACTCAAATCTGTCGTCGAATTGTCGGCAGAAGATGTGGACGTCGGGGGCGGCCGCAGCCTGAAATTGCTGGCGGGCTGTGCTCCTTGTCAGCCATTCTCTAGCTATCACCAGAAGGCGACCACCGAGGATGGGCGCTGGAATCTTCTCAACCATTTTGGCCGCTTGGCGGAAGAGGTTCAGCCTGACCTCATCACCATGGAAAACGTGCCGAACCTAGCCAAGCAAGAAGTGTTTAGCCAGTTCGTCAATCGGTTGAAGAAGCAAGGATTCAGCGTTTCACATGAAGTGATCGACTGCTCGGAGTTCGGCGTACCGCAAACCAGACGGCGGCTCGTTCTTCTCGCGTCGAAGCTCGGCCCCATAAGCCTTCCGCGAAAGCGGAAACGAAAAACCAAGACCGTCGAACAAGCGATCTCGAAGTTGCCACGCCTGAAAGCAGGCCAAGTCTGCGAAGCCGATCCGCTGCATCAAGCTTCCGAATTGTCGGATTTGAATTTGAAGCGCATCCAAGCCTCAAAGCCAGGAGGAACGTGGCGCGATTGGCCCGAGGAACTCGTCGCTCCGTGCCATAACCGTCCCAGAATATGCGACCTTGCTTGCAGTGCGGATTTTTGCACTTGGGCCAAGTCGAGGGGTCGAAGTTCTCCAGCCTGTCAACCGGCACAATGCGAATAGATACGGACAGCTGAGCGCGCCTCTCAGCCGCCTTTGTGTAACCGGAAGAAGTCACAAGATAGCCGTGCGTCGCGCCGACATCGTTCGCGAGCCCTAGCAGTTCCTCTATGTCTTTCACGTCTGCCTTTCGTCGTCGGTGTTTGGCATCGACGATGAGCCGGCGCGTGTTGTCGGTATCGTGCCGCGCATCGATCAATACATCGATCTGTCGAAAGGTGCGGCTGATCTTGCCCATTACCTTGGCGTTCGCGGTAACGCAAAGGCCGGTATCTGATTGATCCGCGATCAAACGCGCGATCATTCGCTCGTAAATCTCCCAATCCGGGCGCGTTTCCTTCATACTCGCGTCACCTTTTACGTGCGACTTTGCCAAGACTCTATCGGAGCGAGTTATGCGAGAACAAGTGCGGTATCCGGCTTATCGGCGCATTTCACAGTCGTTCCGTGGCGGCGCCCGTGCATGCGGCAGCGCGGCCGCCGCCCTCCACCTTCACCGTCTGCACCGTGATAGGCCCAACAGGCCGGCAATTGGAAAGAGAGGGTTACTTCCTCAGTCGGACGCAAGGAGCCCGGTTGGCGCCGGCAGCTTGCAGGGGCTAGCCCGGATGGACGGTCCGTAGTTCTACCATGATCCGGAATTCCAACTGCCCGGCGCCGGAGCGGGCGCTAGGTTGATGGCGCGGGGGCGGCGCCTTGAGGGCAGGAGGCCGCAATGGAGCGTCTGTACTTGGGCATCACCGTCACCAGCACTTACGCGCTGGTCACCTTTGCGCTGATGCTGGCTTTCGTGCACTGACCCCGGGAATCCGGATCCTTGCCGGCGGGGCCGCGACGGGGTGCGTTGGCGTCTTCGCGGAACGCGGCAATGTCGGCAACCGGCAACCTTTTACTGCGTCAGCGGGTTTAATAGTCATGCCCAGGCCTGTAGCGATAACCCTGATGAGTTTGGCGGTTGCAACGCTGACGGCGTTCGGCATCGCCGCAGCCCTCATGATCCATTAAAGCATGATCCGGAAAAGTGCGAAGCGGTCTTCCGAAAAGATCATGCTCAAACAAAGAGCTAAAGCGGGATGACGATTCAACCTAATCACATCGCGCTTTAGCTGGAATGGGCCACCGGGATTTCACGCCCGGCGCCGGCCTGTTTCCAGATCATGCCTTTGCCCCGAAAGCCGATCGCGCCTGCCCGATCCGCTCGCGCGTATGTCCATCGACGATCCGAACGGCTTGCCGGTGCTGTGGCCGTGCAGTGTCCGGCCGGCCGACCCTTGCCGATGGGGGGTGATCCGTCGCCGGCGTCTCTTTATTTTGCGCGCGGCCGTTGCCAAACGCCGTCACGCATCCCCTCCAGCAGCTTCCGCACCTCCCCGAGCAACGCCCGGATCTGCCGTCGCTCGGCGATCGCATCCCCCGTGAACCGGCCGTGCTTGCGCGCGTTCCGGTTTGCCCGTGGCGCGCCGGATCCCCTTGCGCCGCCGTGCATGCGGCAGCGCGTCTTGCCGCGCACCGCCGGCGCGCGGCACGCGCTGCCGCGGCGGGTCCTGGCGCCGCAACGCCGGCTCGCCAGCATCGGGCCGGTATCGTTGACGTGAATGCTCATGCCGGTGCGTCCTGCCCGGCATCGGCGGAATCGCGCCGTCGCCGCGAGCTCGCAGCCTTCGGCGCCCGCGCCGCGGAGGCCGCGGTGTTGTCGGACACGATCAGGCTCGCATGCTGCGTGACGTTGCCGACGATGGCGTTGCCGCCGTCCGCGACCTTCACGTTCTGCACGGTGATGGCGGGCTCGCCGCGGCTGCGGTAGCGGTTCAGCACCTCGATCTGGGCGGGGAAGGTGCGGGCGAGTCGGCCCAATGCACGCGCGGCGCTGTCGTGCTGGGCGAGGTCCCTGGCATGCGCGAGGTGATGCGCGCATCGCATCGCCATCACATGAACCGACACCATCTGCGCCACCAGCATGGCCTCGACGGAATCCCGCGGACCGATGCTCCTCACCATCGAGATCATGAAGGCGAGGTTGACCTCGCAGGGCTTGCCGCCGCTCACGCTGGCCTTGACCAATTGCCGCAGGATGCCGTCCATCGCGTCGCGGTCGGCGACGCCCAGTGCGTTCGCCATCAGCTGTGCGCCGAGCTCGGGATCAGGATGGTCGATGCAGAAGCCGTGCGGCGAGAATTTGATCCGCGGGCTTGTGGCAGCCTGGGTCTGGCCGGTTGCGGCGGCCATCGTCGGCACGGTGATGTCAGGTGCAGGTGTCATGTCGGGTATTCCCTGGTACGCGCGCGGCAAGCGCGCAAACGATCGCTCGCTGCGCCAGCCGGTGCGATGTCAATTGTGGGGAGGGGTTTCGGTCGCACGTGCATCCGTCGCGCCCGCTGCTGGGGGCGAGGGGGGCTTGCACGATTTCGGAATATTGGAAATGTATCCCTGATTTGCCCGACGCGTCAAGTGGCCCTGTCGGGTGCCGGGCAGCCGCCGGCTCCTTTGCATGGGGTTGTTTTCGATATTTTGGCGGCGCGGCCCCGGCGGCGAGTTCCGCCGCCGTCATGCCGGCAAGGCACGGTGCGATCCGTGTGAGCGGGTACCGTGCGCCGATTGGATCATTATACTGGCGGGGAATGTTGCGACAGGCGCGGCGCCGGCCTGGGATGAACCGGGCTGGGATGAAGGAGCATCGATGAGCGAGACCATTGGCCATCCCGATCCGGGCCTCGATCTGTCCGACGGGTTCAAGCCGCACACCTCGCATTGGGGCGTGTTCTCGGCGCGGCTCGGCAGAGCGGGTCTCGAAGTCAGGCCCTATGCCGCCGATCCCGATCCGAACCGCATCATCGACAATTTCCCCGGCGCGCTGCGCCACCAGGCGCGCATCGCGCAGCCTGCGATCCGCCGCGGCTGGCTCGAGCGCGGGCCCGGTCCGGACGATCGCCGCGGCCGCGATGACTTCGTCCCGGTGAGCTGGGAGCAGGCGCTCGACCTGCTCGGCGGCGAGCTGACGCGGATCCGCGACACGATCGGCCCCGGCGCGGTGTTCGGCGGCTCCTACGGCTGGTCGAGCGCGGGCCGCTTCCACCACGCGCAGAGCCAGGTGCACCGCTTCCTCAACATCGCACTCGGCGGCTATGTCCGCTCGGTGAACACCTATTCCTCGGGCGCGTCCTCGGTGCTGCTGCCGCAGATCCTGACCGGCTACGAGGACATCACCAAGCGCAACGTCACCTGGGAGCAGATCGCGGCCGAAACCGACATCGTGCTGGCGTTCGGCGGCATGCCGCTGAAGAACTCGATGGTCGCCGGCGGCTCGATCAGCAAGCATGTCGAGCGCGGCGCCATGGCAGCCGCGCACCGGCGCGGTTGCGAATTCGTGCTGGTCAGTCCGCTGCGCGACGATCTCCCGGTCGAGGCCGGCGCCGAATGGCTGACGGCCACACCCGGCACCGACACCGCGCTGATGCTCGGCATCGTCCACACGCTGGTCAGCGAAGGCCTGCACGATCAGGCCTTCCTCGATCGCTACACCGAGGGCTGGCGGGTGTTTTTGCGCTATCTGACCGGCGAGACCGACGGTCAGCCCAAGAGCGCCGCATGGGCCGCGGCGATCTGCGGCATCGACGCCGACACCATCAAGGCGCTGGCGCGGCGGCTCGCCGGGCGGCGCGCGCTGATCACCGTCTCGCATTCGCTGCAGCGCGCCGAGCATGGCGAGCAGCCGGTGTGGATGGGCATGGTGCTGGCGGCGGCGCTCGGCCAGATCGGGCTGCCCGGCGGCGGCTACGCCTATTCGCTCGGCGCGATCGGCTATTACGGCCGCCGCGTCAATGCGGTGCCCGGACCGACGCTCGGGCAGGGCCGCAACGGCGTCGCCGACTTCATTCCGGTGGCGCGCATCGCCGACATGCTGCTCAATCCCGGCACTGCCTATCGCTACAACGGCGAGACGCGGACCTATCCGGACATCCGCCTCGTCTATTGGGCCGGCGGCAATCCGTTCCACCATCACCAGGACCTCAACCGCCTGCGCAAGGCGTTTGCGCGGCTCGACACGCTGGTGGTGCACGAGCTGGCCTGGACCGCCACGGCCCGCCACGCCGACATCGTGCTGCCCTCGACCATGACGCTGGAGCGCGAGGACATCGGCTATTCCAGCAACGATCCCTTGATGGTCGCGATGCACCGGATCGCCGAGCCGTTCGGCCTTGCGCGCGATGACTACGAGATCTTCGCCGATCTCGCCGAGCGGCTTGGCGCCCGCGAGCCCTTCACCGAAGGGCGCACGTCGCGGCAATGGCTGGACCATCTCTATGAACCGACCCGCAAGGCGCTCGCCGCGCGCGGGCTCGAAGCCCCGAGCTTCGAGGAGTTTTGGCAACGCGGCAGCCTGGTGGTGCCGCAGCATCTCGACGACGGCGGCTCGCTGCGTCGCTTCCGCGAAGACCCGGTCGCGCGGCCGCTGCCGACGCCGAGCGGGCGCATCGAGATCTTCTCGCGGAAGATCGCTAGCCATGGCGATGCGGATTGTCCGGGCCATCCGGTCTGGCTCGAGAAGACCGACACGCCGACATCCGGCGCGCCGTGCTTCCTCGTCGCCAACCAGCCGGTGACGCGCCTGCACAGCCAGCTCGATTTCGGCGGTCACTCGCTCGACGCCAAGCATCGCGGCCGCGAGGTCGCGCGCATGAATCCGCACGATGCATCCGCGCGCGGCATCGCCGACGGCGACATCATCCGCATCTTCAATGCGCGCGGCGCCTGCCTTGCCGCGGTGCATGTCACCGACGGCATCGCGCCCGGCGTGGTGCAGCTGCCGACCGGCGCCTGGTACGATCCAATGGATCCCGAGGAGGAGGCGCCGCTCTGCGTGCACGGCAATCCGAACGTGCTGACGCGCGACATCGGCACGTCATCCTTCGCGCAGGGCTGCACCGGCCAGCTCACCAGCGTCGAGATCGAGCGGTTCAACGGCAATCTGCCGCCGATCCGGGCGTTCGATCCGGCGTAGAGCATGATCCGGAAAAGTGCGAAGCGGTTTTCCGAACAGATCATGCTCAAAACAAAGAGCCGCAGGGCTAACGGCCGATCACGAACAAATCATCGGTCGGCCGCTGGATGGCGCCGAACCGTTCGGCTACGGCATCACGAAGTCGTCCCTGAGATCTGGATTTGCTGAGATGCACCTGAAAACCCTGTTTCACCTTGCCGTCGCCGCGACCGTCGCGTTCGGTTCGTCCAGCGCATGGGCGCAATCGGCCGCCGAGCCGGCCTATGGACCGGAGCTGCAGGGCTTCGACTATCCCTATCCGGTCGAGCATTATCGCTTCAGCTCGCAGGGGCAGGAGCTCGACATGGCCTATCTCGACGTCAAGCCGGCGACGCCGAACGGGCAGACCGCGGTGCTGCTGCACGGCAAGAATTTCTGCGCTGCGACCTGGGACGGCACCATCAAGGCGCTCAGCGGCGCCGGCTATCGCGTGATCGCGATGGACCAGATCGGCTTCTGCAAATCGAGCAAGCCGGAGCGCTATCAGTTCACCTTCCAGCAGCTTGCCGGCAACAGCCGCGCGCTGCTCGCTTCGCTCGGGATCGCGCATTCGATCATGGTCGGCCATTCGACCGGCGGCATGCTGGCGATGCGCTATGCGCTGATGTATCCGGAGGCAACCGACCAGCTGGTGCTGGTCGATCCGATCGGGCTGGAGGACTGGAAGGCCAAGGGCGTGCCGTGGCTCAGCCTCGACGGCTGGATGCAGCGCGAGACGCGCGTCACCGCCGACAGCATCCGCGCCTATGAGCGCGCCACCTATTACGCCGACACCTGGGATGCGTCCTACGAGACGTGGGTGCAGATGCTGGCCGGCATGTATCGCGGTCCGGGCCGCGCCGCCGTGGCGTCGAGCTCGGCGCGGCTCTACGACATGATCGCGACCCAGCCGGTGTTCTACGAGTTCGAGCAGATCAAGCCGCCGACGCTGCTCTTTGTCGGCGACAAGGACACCACCGCGATCGGCAAGGACACCGCGCCGCCGGAGATCCGCAAGACGCTCGGCAACTATCCGGTGCTGGGCAAGGAGGCCGCCAAGCGGATCCCGCATGCGCAGCTGATCGAATTCCCCGACCTCGGCCATTCGCCGCAGATCCAGGCGCCGGCACGCTTCCACGAGGCGCTGCTCGGCTGGCTGCAGCATCCGGAGACCGGCGCGACGCTGGTCAAATAGGGACGGTGAAACGAGCGAGCGACATCATGGCGACAGCCGAACTGGTCAGCGTGTTCACGGAGGATGGGCAGGGCGGCAATCCCTGTCCGATCGTGGTGGATGCAAGCGGCATGAGCGCCGCCGAGATGCAGGATATTGCGCGCCGCCACGGTCATGAATCCGGCTTCGTGTTGCCGGCGCAGAGCGACGACTTCGACGCCACGTTCCGCTTCTTCGTTCCGAACCACGAAATGGAAATGTGCGGCCACGCCACCATCGGTGCGCTCTGGTTGCTTGCGCGCCAGGGAAGGCTGCCGGGCGACACCGTCCGGATCTCGACGCGCAGCGGTCCGGTCACCGGCTTCATCAGCCGTGATCGTCACGGCGAGCCCAGTGTCGAGATCACCCAGCCGGTCGGGAAGACCGTTCCGCTCACCACGGGGCAACGCGATGACGTGCTGCGGGCGCTCGCGGTCGGGCCGGAAGCGATCGACGCGGCAACACCGTGCAATGCCGTCACATCGCGGATCAAGACGCTCGTTCCGATGCGCTCCCCCGAAGCGCTGAATGCGCTCGATCCCGCGATGGGGGACGTCGAGGCGGTCTGCGGCCGGATCGGATCGACCGGTCTCTATCCATTCGCCGTGATCGACCGAAACGCTCGCCTGTTCGAGGCACGGCAATTCCCGCGCTCCTCCGGCTATCGGGAGGATGCCGCAACCGGCATTGCGGCCGCGGCGCTGGCGTTCGGTCTGCTCGACTACGGTTTGGTCGCTCCTGATGACGGCGAGATCCGAATCCTGCAGGGCAGGGCAATGGGGCGCCTGTCCGAGATCCGGGTCCGCATCGGCTTCGCCGGCGGTCGTCCCGTCGGCTGCCTGCTTGGCGGCGATGTCGCGCTGATGGCCGCGCCGTCACTCTGAGCAGCCGCCAGCGCAAGGCAAGCCGGCTTCGCAAACAGCTTCGCAAGCAGCATCCCGGTCTAATCAGCGACTCGCCTGGCCCGCTCCTGCGCCTTGGCGTGCACCGGTGAGGATTTCCGCGCACCGGGGCCCGGATGGACGTGGACCGCCTTCGCGCTCAGCGGCTCGCCGCATTCCGAGCAGACCATGACGGGGTCGAACATCTTCTTGCAGGTCTTGTGTTCGTGCAGCATCGGCCGGCCGCGCGAATCGACCATGTGGACGTTGCCCCAGTGCACGATCGACATGATGATCGGATAGAGGTCGAGCCCCTTCTGCGTGAGGATATATTCGTAGCGCTTCGGCGCTTCCTGATAGGGAATCTTGCGCAGCACGCCGAACCGCACCAGCTTCTTCAGCCGGTCGGCAAGCAGATGCCGCGTGATCCCGAGCGACGCCTGGAAGTCATCGAACCTGCGGATGCGCAGGAAACATTCGCGCAGGACCAACAGGCTCCAGCGGTCGCCGATGACGGCCACCGTGCGGGCCACCGAGCACGGCTCCTCCTCGAGGGCATCCCATTTCATCAGCATCTCCTGCGGTCTGCGTCGACATCGCTAATTAAATTCTAAAACAGAACTAACATTATTTCAATAGGATGCCCTGCACGAAGCCACGGCTTGGTCATTGGATGACAAATATCATATTGACAGTTCTAAAATAGAACTTAAGGTCTCGGCTCGATCAACGCGGCGGCTGACGGTCGCCGGCAATCGAAGGGAAGGGCGTTCCATGGCTGCTCCGCTCAAGGTCGAATTCCATTTCGATTTTGGAAGTCCGAACGCCTATCTCGCGGAACTGGCGCTGCCCGGCATCGAGAAGCGCACCGGCGTGAAATTCGACTACATCCCGGTGCTGCTCGGCGGCGTCTACAAGGCGACCGGCAACATGTCGCCCGGCGAGTCGCTGCGCGGCATCAAGAACAAGCCCGAATACAACGCGCTCGAGACCGAGCGCTTCCTGCGCCGCCACAACATCACGACGTTCAGGACGAACCCGTTCTTTCCGGTCAACACGCTGATGCTGATGCGCGGCGTCGTCGCTGCCGATTTCGAAGGGCTGTTCGAGCCGTACTTTCGCGCCGCCTATCACCACATGTGGTCCGAGCCCAAGAAGATGGACGATCCGCAGGTGTTCCGCGAAGCGTTCCTGTCATCGGGCCTCGACATCGACCGCATCATAGCCCGCGCCCAGCAGGACGAGGTGAAGAAGAAGCTGATCGACAACACCAGCAACGCGGTGGCGCGCGGCTCGTTCGGCTCGCCGACCTTCTTTGTCGGCGACGAGATCTACTTCGGCAAGGACAAGCTGCGCGAGGTCGAGGACGAGATCGTCGCGCAGCTGGCCGCGGGGCAGCGCAAGACCGCCTGAGCGGGAAAGTTCCTCAAGACGACAAATCAGGCCCAAAGGGCTGTCACAGGGAGGTTTCAGTGCAGGCGTCGACCCAGTTTGAAGGAAGTGTGGAAGGCTTGCCGAACCGCATCCACGAGGTGATCGATCACCACCTCGGAGCGACGCCGGATCATCCGGCGCTGATCGACGACAAGACGCAGCTAACCTACCGCGAGCTCGATCGAACGGTCGGTCGCGTCGCGGAGGCGCTGCGGGCACTCGGCATCCGCGCCGGCGACCGCATGATGATCGTGAGCGAGAACTCGATTCCGCTGGCCTGCCTGCTGCTGGCGGCGAGCCGGCTCGATGTCTGGTCCATCGTGGTCAATCCGCGGCTCTCGCCGCGTGAATTGGATCAGATCAGGGATCACAGCGGCGCCCGCCGCGTGCTGCTGACCGCCGACGTCTCGCAGGAGGCGGCTACGCATGCCGCGCGCTACGAGGCGGCCGTGCAGGATGTCGGGCCGCTCCGCGGCATCGCCGTCACTGGCCTGAACCTGGCAACCGTGGCGGAGCCGGTCGAGGCCGACGGCGCCAATCAGGTTGCGGTCCTCATCTACACCTCCGGTACCACGGGCACGCCAAAGGGCGTGATGCTGACCCATCGCAATCTCCTGTTCAGCGCCCGGGCGACGGCAAGCTTCCGCAAGATGGCGGCCGATGACGTGCAGTATTGCGTGCTGCCGATCTCGCATATCGTCGGCATCTCGTTGCTGACGATGACCCTGATGATCGGCGCCACCGTGCGCCTGGTGGCGAAATACGATCCGGCCGCGCTGGTCAAGGCGATGGCCGAGGAGGGCATCACGATCCTGAACGGCGTGCCCGCGACCTACCAGCGTCTGCTCGAATATCGGCGCAATGCCGGCCTGCCGAAGCTCGATCGCGGCCGGTTGCGGGTGATCTCGGTGGCCGGCGCGCCGCTCGACCTCGATCTCAAATCACGGGTCGAGCAGGAGCTCGGGCTGCCGCTGCTCAACGGCTATGGCATCACCGAATGCTCGCCGGGCATCTCCGGCGTCCGGCCGGATAACCCGCGGGCCGACCATGCGGTCGGCACCGTGATGCCCGGCCTCGAAGCCAAGCTGGTCGGCCGCGACCTCAAGCCGGTTGCGGCAGGCGAAGTCGGTGAGCTCCATGTCCGCGGCCCCAACGTGATGCGCGGCTATTACCGCGCGCCCGACCTGACGGCGAAGGCGATCGATCCCGACGGCTGGTTCAATACCGGGGATCTGGCCCGCTTCGAGAATGATGCGCTCTACATCGTCGGGCGAACCAAGGAGATGATCATCCGCTCCGGGTTCAACGTCTATCCGGCCGAGATCGAGGCGGTGCTGAGCACGCACGACGCCGTGGTGCAGTGCGCCGTGGTCGGCCGGCCGGTCGAGGGCAATGAGGAGGTGGTCGCCTTCGTGCAGTTGATCAAGGGCTCGACAGCCACGGTACAGGACCTGATGGCCCATATTGCCCCGCAACTCACCTCGTACAAGCGGCCGTCGGAGATTATCCTGATGGACGCGCTGCCCGCGACATCGACGGGCAAGCTGCTGAAGCACAAGCTGGCGGAATCGCTGCGCGGCTGAGGCTGAGCCGTCGTCGCGAGCCAGTTCACTCAAACAAGACCGGAGTACACCATGCAGAAGCGAAACAGGACAGTGGCCGTCATTGGTGCCGGTGATTTCATCGGCGGCGAGATCGCCAAGAAGTTCGCCTCCGAGGGATTCACGATCTTCGCCGGCCGCCGCAACGGCGACAAGCTGGCGCCGCTGGTCAAGGAGATCGAGGCGGCCGGTGGCGAGATCCACGCGCGTTCGCTCGATGCGCGCAAGGAGGAGGAGATCACGGCCTTCCTCAACGACGCCGACAAGCATGCGCCGCTGGAGGTCTGCATCTTCAATATCGGCGCCAACGTCAATTTCCCGATCCTGGAGACCACCGAGCGCGTGTTCCGCAAGGTCTGGGAGATGGCTTGCTATTCAGGCTTCCTGGCCGGTCGCGAGGCGGCGCGGCTGATGATGCCGCGCGGTGAGGGCAACATCTTCTTCACCGGCGCCACCGCCTCGCTCCGCGGCGGCAGCGGCTATGCCGCCTTTGCCAGCGCCAAGTTCGGCTTGCGCGCCGTGGCGCAGGCGATGGCCCGCGAGCTCGGCCCGAAGAACATCCATGTCGCGCATCTGATCATCGATTCCGGTGTCGACACCGAATGGGTGCGGCAGCGCCGCATCGAGGCGCTCGGCCCGAACGCGCTCGACAATCCCGATCTCTTGATGCCGCCGGCATCGGTCGCGGGCGCCTATTGGCAGCTCTATCAGCAGCCGAAGAGCGCCTGGACCTTCGAGTTGGAAATCCGGCCCTTCGGCGAGAAGTGGTAGGGAGCACTGCAGATGGAGCTCGCGCTATCCCCTGAAGATGCGGCGTTCCGCGATGAGGTTCGCGCCTTCATCAAGGACAATTATCCGGCGGAGATGCGCGTCGCCAATCCGGAGACCGATCTTTCGAAGGAGCAGATGCTGCTGTGGCATCGCATCCTGCACGACAAGGGCTGGATCGCGCCGCTCTGGCCAAAAGAATACGGCGGGCCCGGCTGGTCGATCACCCGCCGCTTCATCTTCGAGCAGGAGACGACGCGCGCCGGCACGATGCCGCCACTGGCATTCAGCGTCACCATGGTCGGCCCGGTCATCTACACCTTCGGCAACGATGCGCAGAAGAAGAAGTTCTTGCCGCGTATCCTGTCCGGCGAGGACTGGTGGTGCCAGGGCTATTCGGAGCCGGGCTCCGGCTCCGACCTCGCCACCGTGCGCACCAAGGCGGTGCGCGACGGCGACCATTACATCGTCAACGGCCACAAGACCTGGACCACGCTGGCGCAGCACGCCGACTGGATCTTTTGCCTGGTTCGTACCGATCCCGCAGCCAAGCCGCAGTCCGGCATTTCCTTCCTCTTGATCGACATGAAGTCGCCGGGCGTTACCGTGCGCCCGATCATCACCATCGACGGCTCGCACGAGGTCAACGACGTGTTCCTGGAGAACGTGCGTGTCCCCGCCGAGAACCTGATCGGTGAGGAAAACAAGGGCTGGACCTACGCCAAATTCCTGCTCGGCAACGAGCGCACCAGCATGGCCGGCATCGGCCGCTCGACACGCTATCTCGAACGGTTGAAGAGGATCGTCAAAGCGGAGATTCCGGAAGACGATCCGGCGCATCTGGAGTTCATCAGGGACATCGCCCGCGTCGAGCTCGATGTGCTGGCGCTGGAGGCGACCGAGCTTCGCGTCGTCGCCCAGATGGCGCGCGGCATCGACCCGGGACCGGCGGCGTCGCTGTTCAAAATCCGCGGCACCGAAATCTTCCAGGATATCACCGAGCTGACGCATCGGGCGATCGGCAATTACGGGCTCGCGATCCGCGAGCATCCGGTCAGCGCCAACCACTTCATGCCGGGCCCCGACTACAGCCACACCGCGTCTGAGAAATATCTGAACTCGCGCAAGCTCTCGATCTACGGCGGGTCGAACGAGATCCAGCGCAACATCATCGCCAAGGCAGTGCTTGGGCTCTAGCAACCGCGCGAGAGGATCGGATGGATATCCAGTTCACGGAAGAGCAGGAATTGTTGCGGTCCAGCGTCCAGCGGCTGCTGCGCGACCAGTATGATTTCGATGCCCGGCGCAAGATCGTCGCGAGCGAGGAGAGCTTTGGCCGCCAGCAATGGGCTGAATTCGCCGAGCTCGGCCTGCTCGCCGCGCCGTTCTCGGAAGCGGTCGGCGGGCTCGGCGGCGGGCCGCTGTCGACCATGATCATCATGCAGGAGTTCGGCCGGCACCTTGTCGTGGAGCCGTTCGTCGAGACGGTCGTCGTCGCGGGTAGCTTGATCGAGCAGGCCGGTTCCGACGCGCAGAGGCAAGCGTTCATTGCCGACATCATCGCAGGCACGAAGCTTTGGGCGCTGGCCTGGACCGAGAAGGGCTCGCGCTTCGATCTCGCCACCGTCACCACCACGGCGCGCCGCGAGGGCGACGGTTATGTCCTCACCGGCGAGAAGACGGCGGTGCTGGCCGCGCCGTGGGCGGACTATCTGATCGTCTCCGCGCGCACCTCGGGCCATCGCCATGATCGTGGCGGGGTCAGCCTGTTCGTGGTCGATCGCCGGGCGGCCAATCTCGACCTGCAAAGCTTCAAGACGATCGATGGCCGGCGGGCGGCCGAGATCAGCCTGCGCGGCGTGCGCGCGGAATTGCTCGGCAAGGAGGGCGAGGGCGTCGCCGCGCTGGAGGCCTGCCGCAACCGCGCCATCGGCGCGCTCTGCGCCGAGGCGGTCGGCGCGATCGGCGAACTGAACGCGGCGACCCTGGACTATTCCAAGACGCGAAAGCAGTTCGGCGTCGCGATCGGCAGCTTCCAGGTGCTGCAGCACCGGATGGTCGACATGTTCATCGCGCATCAGGAGGCGTTGTCGCTGATGCAGCACCTCAGCCTCAGTCTCAGCGACGACGAGGCCGGCGTCTCCCGGTTGGCATCCGGTGCAAAATCCAAGATCGGTTATGCCGGGAAATTCGTCGCCGATCAGGCGGTGCAGCTGCACGGCGGCATGGGCATGACCGACGAGCTCAATGTCGGCCACTACTTCAAGCGGATTTCCTCCATCAACATCCAGTTCGGCGATCCCGCCTACCACGTGCTGCGCTATGCGCAGCTCGACGCGGTCGCTTAAAGCCAGAGAGGCAAGCATGTCACAGGATGCAGTCATCGTTTCCACCGCGCGCACCGGCGTCGGCAAGGCCTATCGCGGCGCGCTGAACAACACCGACGGCCCGACTTTGGCCGGCCATGTGATGGCCGAAGCGGTGAAGCGCGCCGGCATCGCGCCTGATGAGGTCGAGGACGTGGTGATGGGCTGCGCCATGCAGCAGGGCACCATGGTGATGAACGTCGCGCGCAAGGGGGCCATCCGCGCCGGGCTGCCGGTGACGGTCGCCGGCACCACCATCGACCGGCAATGCGCCTCCGGGCTGCAGGCGATCGCGGTCGCCGCCCGCTCGGTGATATCAGACGGCGTCGAGATCGCGATCGGCGGCGGCATCGAGTCGATCAGCCTGGTGCAGAACGAGCACATGAACCGCTTCCATGCCGTCGACGACGAGCTGATGGCAATGAAGTCCGAGATGTACATGTCGATGCTGGAGACCGCCGAGGTCGTCGCCGAGCGTTACCGGATCGGCCGCGACAAGCAGGACGAATACAGCCTGGAGTGCCAGCGCCGCGTCGGCGCCGCGCTGCAGGGCGGCCGCTTCAACGACGAGATCGTGCCGATCACCACCAAAATGGCCGTGGTCAACAAGGACACCAGGGACGTCAGCTACCAGCAAGTGACGCTGGCGAAGGATGAAGGTCCGCGGCCCGATACCACGGCGGACGGGCTCGCCAAGATCAAGCCGGTGTTCGAGGGCAAGACCATCAGCGCCGGCAATGCCAGCCAGCTCTCGGATGGCGCCTCGGCCTGCGTGATCATGAGCGACAAGGTCGCCGCGCAGAAGGGCCTGAAGCCGCTCGGCATCTTCCGCGGCTTCGTCGCCGCCGGCGTCGAGCCGGACGAGATGGGCGTCGGCCCGGTCGCCGCGATTCCGCGGCTGTTGAAACGGCATAACCTCAAGATCGACGACATCGATCTCTGGGAGCTCAACGAGGCCTACGCGGTGCAGGTCATCTATTGCCGCGACAAGCTTGGCATCGATCCGGACAAGCTCAACGTCAACGGCGGCTCGATCGCGATCGGCCATCCCTATGGCATGACCGGGGCGCGGCTCACCGGCCACCTCTTGATCGAGGGCCGCCGGCGCAAGGCGAAATACGGCGTGGTGACCATGTGCATCGGCGGCGGCATGGGCGCGGCGGGCCTGTTCGAAATCGTCCACTGATCGGCAACGCGGGAGAGACTTGTGAAGACAGCAATCACTGAACTGTTCGGCATCCAGCATCCGATCATCCAGGGCGGCATGCATTATGTCGGCTTCGCCGAGATGGCGGCGGCGGTGTCCAACGCCGGGGGCCTCGGCATCATCACCGGCCTGACCCAGAGGACGCCGGAGCTGCTGGCGAAGGAGATCGCGCGCTGCCGCGACATGACCGACAAGCCGATCGGCGTGAATCTGACCTTCCTGCCGAGCTTCACCGCGCCGCCCTATCCGGAATATATCGCTGTCATCCGCGAGGGCGGCGTCAAGGCGGTGGAGACCGCGGGCCGCAGCCCGGAGCAGTACATGCCGGCGCTGAAGGCGGCCGGAATCAAGGTGATCCACAAATGCACCTCGGTGCGGCATTCGCTGAAGGCCGAGAAGATCGGCTGCGACGCCGTCAGCGTCGACGGTTTCGAGTGCGGCGGCCATCCCGGCGAGGACGACATCCCGAACATGATCCTGCTGCCGCGCGCGGCGGACGAATTGAAGATCCCGTTCGTCGCCTCGGGCGGCATGGCGGACGCACGCAGCCTTGTCGCCGCGCTGTCGATGGGCGCGGCCGGCATGAACATGGGCACCCGCTTCATCGCGACCAAGGAAGCGCCGGTTCATCCCAATGTGAAGCAGGCGCTGCTCGACGCCGACGAGCTCGATACGCGCCTGGTGATGCGCGCGCTGCGCAACACCGAGCGGGTTCTGAAGAACAAGGGCGTCGATGAGCTGCTCGAGATCGAGCGCGAGAAGGGCGCCAAGCTGAAGATCGAGGACATCCACGAGCAGGTCGCCGGCGTCTACCCGAAGGTGATGATCGACGGCGAGATGGATGCCGGCGCCTGGAGCTGCGGCATGGTGGTCGGCCTGATCAACGACATTCCGACCGTCAAGGAGCTGATCGACCGCATCATGACCGAGGCCGAAGCGATCATCCGGCAGCGGTTGACCGGCTTCCTCGACGGCAAATTCGAAACCACGCCGGCCCGCGCGGTCGCCTGACGGGAGAGTGCCATGACCGAGCATGTCAAGGTTGAGATCGCCGCCGGCGTCATGACGCTGACCTTGCAGCGGCCGGAGAAGAAGAACGCGCTGACCGGCGCGATGTATGACGCGATGTCGCACGCGCTGAAGCAGGCCGAGGCGGATCCGGCCGTCCGCGTCATCCTGTTCCAGGGCGATGGCGACAGCTTCACCGCGGGCAATGATCTGGCCGACTTCGCGAGCCAGGCACGCGGCGAGAGCGCGGTCGACAGCCCGGCCCATCGCTTCATCGAGACCATCAGCAAGGCTGGCAAGCCGTTGGTTGCGGCCGTGCAGGGCAATGCGGTCGGCGTCGGAACCACCATGCTGCTGCATTGTGACCTGGTCTATCTCGCCGAGAACGCGCGGCTGATCACGCCCTTCGTCAACCTCGCGCTGGTGCCGGAGGCGGCGTCGAGCTGGCTGCTTCCCTTAAGGATCGGGCATGCGCGCGCCTATGCGATGTTCGCGCTCGGCGAACCGATGGACGCGCAGGGCGCGCTGGCATCGGGCCTCGCCAATGCCGTGGTGCCGCAGAGCGAGTTGCGCAAGAAGGCGCATGACGCGGCGATCGCGCTGACCAGGCGGCCGGCAGGGTCGCTCAGCATGACCAAGAAGCTGATGCGCGAGCAGCAACGGATCGCGGCGCAGATCGCCGAGGAAGGCGTGCTGTTCAAGGAGCGGTTGACGACGCCGGAGGCACGCGAGGCCTTCGCCGCCTTCGCCGAACGGCGTCAGCCTGATTTCACCAAGCTGCCGGCCTGACAACCGGGAATTCACGGACACATCGAGGGAGTGAAAGCATGCGCGTCACCGGCAGCCATCAATACCCGACCATGGAATCCGTGATCTACGGTAAGCCGGCGGCCGAAGCGCTGCGCGAGGAGGCCGAGCGGCTGGACGCCAGGCGCGTCTATCTGATCGTCAGCCGGACGTTGAACGCCACGACCGACGAGATCGAGAAGATCCGCAAAGCCCTCGGCGACCGCCATGCCGCGACCTTCGACGGCGTGCCGCAGCATACGACGCGGGACGTGGTGACCCAGATCGCGCGGCAAGCCAGCGAGGCCAAGGCGGACCTCGTCGTCGCGATCGGCGGCGGCTCGGTGGTCGATGCGGCGAAGATCGTGCTGATGTGCATGGAGCACGAGATCTTCGAACCTGATGGCCTCGACGGCTTCGAGACCACGCCGGACCGCCGCTTCGGACCGTTCCGCTCGCCGAAGGTCCGGATGATCGCGATCCCGAGCACGCTGTCCGGCGGCGAATACAATTCCGGCGCGCTGGTCACCGATTCCAGCCGCAAGCTGAAGCAGATCTTCAACCATCCGATGATGATGCCGCGCAGCATCATCCTCGATCCCGCGATCACGAAATATACGCCCGAGAAGCTCTGGCTCGGTTCCGGGACGCGGGCGATGGATCACGGCATCGAGGCGATCTGTTCCAGCCGCCCCAACGTGCTGGTCGATGCGGCGTGCCAGCAGGGGCTGCGCTACCTGCGCGACGGCCTGCTGCGCACCAAGGCCCACCCCGACGACACGGCGGCGCGGCTGAGCTGCCAGCTGGGCTCCTGGCTGTCGGCGTTCGGATTGCAGTCGCGGGTGCCGATGGGCGCCAGCCATGCCATCGGCCATGTGCTCGGCGGCACCTGCGACGTGCCGCATTATTTCTGCACGGCGGTGATGATGCCGAGCGTGCTGCGCTACAACCGCCCGGCGACGGAAGCCGCCCAGCAATCGATCGCCGCCGCGCTCGGCGCGCCGGGGCGCGATGCCGGCGAGGCGTTTGCGGCGTTCATCGCGGAGCTCGGCCTGCCGCGGCGTCTTGCCGATGTCGGCGTCGGCGAAGATCGCTTCGAGCTGATCGGCCGGAACGCCATGCTGTCGATCTTCACCCGCGCCAACCCGCAGCCGATCCGCGAGCCCGCCGACGTCGTCAAGATCCTGAAGCTCGCCGCCTGAGGCAACCGCAACCCGGAGCAGCCGCCATGGCCGCCTTGCGCATTTTCTCCTATCTGCCGAACCCGCGCGTCTGGAAGGCAACCATCGCGGCGCGGTTCTGCGGTGTCGATGTCGAGGTCAGGGGCGCCTCCGGCAAAGAGCTGCGCGACTGGTTGTGGGACTATGATGCCCGCCCGCTGGCGGAGCATGAGCGCGCCTCGCTGTCGTCGCTGGCACGAACCGGGCGTGCTGGCCTGACCGGCGCGCAGCTGTTCAAGACCGATGCGTTCATGGCGACGCAGCCGTTCGGCAATGTGCCGGCGGCATTCGGCGCCGACGGCAAGGTCGGGATATTCGAATCGAACAGCATCATGCGCGCGGTGGCGCGGCTCGGCGAGGCCGCGTTCCCGCTCTACGGGCGCGACGCCTATGAGGCGTCCAGGATCGACAGCTTTCTCGATGTCAGCCTGGTGTTCGCGCGGGACTCGCAAATCTATCTGCTGGCGTTATCGGGCGGCACCGTCGATGCGGCCATTCATGCGCGGGCCAGAGATGCGTTCGCGATCTACGCCTCCGGGATTGAGCAGGCGTTGTCCCCGGGGCGGGACACGCTGGTCGGCAACGGCATCTCGATGGCCGACATCTGCTTCGCCGCCGAACTCGCATTGTTCATGAACGAACACGCGCGGGCCGAGCAGTTGCGTAAGCAGGGATTGGCGAAGATCCTGCATCCGGGCGTGCAGGATGAGTATCCGCTGATGTTTGCCCACTTTGACCGCCTGGTCGCGCACGAGCATGTCGGGCCGGACCTCAAGCCTTATGTCGAGAAGCTGCTGTCGATGGCGGCCGCCTGACCATGAAGGCCACGGGACCGCAACGCGGAGGATTGATCGCATGACCGCACCTGTCTGTCTGATATCCGGCGTCGGGCCCGGCACCGGTTCGGCGCTCGCCAGGCGATTCACTGAGGGCGGCTACCGCGTCGCGCTGCTCGCCAGGAACGAGGCGCGCCTCGCCGCGCTCGAGCAGCAGCTGCCGGGCGCAAAGGCCTATCGGTGCGATGTGTCCGATCCCGCGCAGGTCGAGGCGGTGGCCTCCGCCGTGGAGCGCGATCTCGGTAATCCCGCCGTGGTCATTCATAACGCCGTCGGTGGGGCGTTCGGCACCTTCCGCGAGATCGATCCGGAGATTCTCAATCGCAACTTCCAGGTCAACACGATGGGACTATTGTACCTGGCAAGGCGGTTCGCGCCGGCGATGATCGGTGCGGGCAAGGGCGCCATCGTCGCGACCGGCAACACCTCGGCATTGCGCGGCAAGGCCGGCTTCGCAGGGTTCGCGCCGACCAAGGCCGCGCAGCGGATTCTCGCCGAGGCGATGGCCCGCGATCTCGGGCCGCAAGGCGTGCACGTCGCCTATCTCGTGATCGATGCCGTGATCGATCTGGAGTGGACGCGCAAGCGCTGGCCGGATCGGCCGGACGACTTCTTCATCAAGCCGAAAGCGATCGCGGACGAGGTCTGGCACGTCGCCCATCAGGATCGCAGCGCGTGGTCGTTCAATGTCGAGATCAGGCCGTTCGGCGAAGTCTGGTAGCGCCGCGCGCCGGTTGCAGGAATTGGTCGATTCATAAAAGCTCAGGAGGAATTTCATGCTGTTGACGACGTTTGCCGTGTCCGTTGCGATGCTCGCGGCGCTTGCCGCGGCTCCAGTCCGCGCCGAAACGCCGGGGGTGTCGGAGTCGGAAATCAAGGTCGGGGCGACGTTCCCGTTCAGCGGCCCGGCGTCTCCGCTCAGCAACACCGGCAGGGGCCTCATTGCCTACGTGCATTCCGTCAATGACCGCGGCGGCATCAACGGCCGCAAGATCAACCTCATCACCTATGACGATGCCTACACGCCGCCCAAGGCCGTGGAGCAGACCCGCAAGCTGATCGAGAGCGACGAGGTGGCGTTCCTGTTCAGCCCGCTCGGCACGCCCGGCATCGGCGCGACCATCAAATACGTCACCGCGAAGAAGGTGCCGCATCTGTTCGTCGTCAGTGGCGCGACCAAGTTTGCGAACTTCATCGAATTTCCGCTGACCACCACGGGGCTGCCGAGCTACAACACCGAAGGAAAGATCTACGCAAAATACATCACGCAGACGGCGCCCGACGCGAAGATCGCGATTCTCTACCAGAACGACGATCTCGGCCGCGATTTCGTGGCCGCGTTCAAGGAGGTACTGAAGGCCGATTTCGACAAGAAGGTGGTGACGTCGCCCTATGAAGTTACCGAGCCGACCATTGAATCCCGCGTGGTGACGTTGAAGGCGTCGGGCGCGCAGGCGTTCCTGATCGCCGGCACGCCGAAATTCGCGGCCCAGGCGATCAAGAAGGCAAACGAGATCGGCTGGTCGCCGCTGACCATCGTCAACTACGTGTCGAGCTCGGTGTCCGCGACCATCGTGCCGGCGGGAGCCGACAAGGCGGTGGGCGTTGTCGTGGCGACCATCACCAAAGATCCGAACGACAAGAAGTGGGCCGACGATTCCGGCATGAAATGGTATCGCGCCCATTTCGAGAAATATCTTCCCGGCGCCGACATCGGCGACAACAATTATCTGTTCGGCACCCAGCAGGGTCAGATCCTGGAACAGGTGCTGAAGCAGTGCGGCGACGACCTGTCGCGCGAGAACATCGTGAAGCAGGCGCGCAACATCAGGGGGCTCGTGCTGCCGACCCTGATGCCGGGCATCGCGATCAACACAGGTCCGGACAACAGCATGGCCTATACGCAGCTGCAGCTGCAACGCTGGACCGGAAGCTCTTGGGAGCAGTTCGGCGGCGTGCTGAGCGCCGACCTGAACTGAACCGGGTCGATCGCCAACGAGGCGCTAGTGCAGCCGGCGTGCGATCGGCTTCGCCAGCGTGCCTCGCCACTCCCGCTGCGCCGACCGGTCGCTCGACCGCAGGCTATTCAGCAACGCGGTGGTCTTCGGCTGCACCCGCGAGCCGTCGATCACCTCGAGCTGGCCGCAGCGGTTGAGCGTGTGCAGCTTGCGTCCGGTCCACAGCGGCCCGGGTTTGAGCAGATGGCGCACGGCCTGCCGGTAGGTCGTCGGCGACAGTTCGAGCACTTCCGCAAGTCCGAGCGCCGCGCCGTATCCGTTGGTGCAGTCCTGCACCGGCCGCCACAGCTTGCCATTGATGGTCACGAAATTGCCGGCCGGCCGCGTCGTCGTGCGATCCATCAGGATCGGATTGCTTGCATGCGGCCGCCAGGGGCCGAACAACTGCTCGGCGTAATAGATCGCCAGCGTGTCGGAATATCCGCCGGTGCCGTCGCGCCAGGCGCCGAACATGTAATAGAGGCCGTCATGCTGCGTGATGGTCGCGTCGGCGAGTTCGAGCCCGGCCAACAGCGTGCCTTGCCGTTCCCACTTGTCGGGAAAGCGGACGCATTTGTAGATCGGGACATCCCGATGCGCGGTGCTTTCCGGGATCATCCACAGTTCGCCGCTGTTCTCGATCAGGAACGGGTAGGACAGGTGCCACGGCTCTTCGAGCACAGGCAGCACCGTGCCGACCGGTCCGGTGCCGTCGAATTCGATCGCGGAGATGATGCCCTTGCCGGTGCGGTGGTCGAGGTCCTCGAAGAACACGAAGGTCCTGCCCTGCCATTTCACCGGGACGGGATCGGCATAGAAGTGATTGCCGGGATCGCCGAGCACGTTCCAGGCAGGTCCCGACAGGTCACCGGTCCGCCAGACATCCGCGTTGTCGGCGTAGCGCCATCCGACATGCCAATGCGGCGCGTAGCAGCAGAGACGGTAGATTTCCTTCGCGATCGAGGTCGCGACGCCGCGCAGGACAAAAGGCGCGGGATTTCGCGGCGCGCTGCCGGCCGCGGGCGCAGCCAGTTGCGGGACCAGCCGCGGAGCGCCCGACAGGATCGGCGGCAGCATGGAAAGCGTGCGCGCCATGACCGTTTCGAGCCCGCCGCTCAGGCCGGCGGCGATTTCCGCTGAGGGATGGCCGCGGTCCATCACCATGCCGTCGAGCTCGTTGACGATCTCAATCACCGGCAGGTCGCCGGCGAGAATGGCGGCCAGTGCGGCGGTTTCTCCGACCTGTCCGTTGAAGCGTGGCCGGAGATAGAGCCCGGCGGAGCAGTTCGGGTCTCGCTCGGCCGTGGTGAAGTCGACCACCGCGTCGGGGTTGCCCATGCGCGGCCGTTCCGCAATCGTCTTCAGCCTGTCGGCGCCGCCCGCCTTGCCCTTGCGCAGCACGATACGTTCGAGCTCGAACAGCATGTCGAGGCCGGCGGGCCCCGGCCCCGGCGTCGTAGTCCAGGCGATTTGAACGGGAATATCCTGATCGCTGACGCGCAGCGTCTCGCGACGCATCCAGAGCCGCGCCTGCGCACGATCGCAGCGAAACTCGATAATCATGTCCAGCCCAATTTCCTAGTGCGCGTCCACTCCCACGGCATTGCCGAGAATGCGGACGTATTCCTCTATCATGGCATCCAACGAATAGCGCGACTTCAGACCCACGGCGCTTTGCCGCAGCTGGTCGCTCAACAAACGATCGGTCAGGACCTTCGACACGGCGGCCGAAAACTCGACCTCGTTCGCCGCGTCGACGAAAACCGCCGCCGGCTGCCCTTGGTAGGACAGCACCTCGCGCAGCACGGGCAGATCGTTGACGACGCAGGGAATGCCGGCGCTCGCGGCTTCCACCGCGGCGAGGCCGAAGGTTTCGGCCTGCGTCGGGAAGACGAAGACGTCGAGGCAGGCCAGGAAATCGGCCATCTGGCGCGGTGGAATCTCGCCGATGAAGTGCAGCCGGTCCGAGACTTTCAGCTCGTTCGCCAGGGCTCGCAGCCGATCCTCATCCGCGCCTTGTCCGGCGAGGGCAAGATGCCAGGATTGATCGGCGGCCAGCAGGCGAATTGCCGCATCGAGCCGCTTGTGCGGATGCAGCCTTGCCGCGCAGCCGAGCAGCGTGCGATCCGGCGGCAGCTTGAGCTGCTGCCGCGCGACGTCCTTCGGCAGGCTGTGCGACTTGTCGTCGAAGCCATGCGGGACGTGCGTCATGCGCGAGCGATACGGCGCAGGATAGCGGGCGTATTCACGTTCCATGTCGCGCGAATTCAGCGTGATGCACTGGAAGAAGCCGGTCGAGCCCATGATGATGTCGGCGGCGCGCACCGGCATGCTCATCGACATCGCCGAGGACACCTGATTGGCGATCACCGGGGCGCGGCTGACGAGGCGCGACACGCCTCCGCCGATCACATTGCCGAAGTGCTGGAAGGTCAGCACTACATCGGGCCTGATGGTCTTGAGGTGACCGGCGAGCGTCCACAGCATCCGCAGCAGCGCCGGCGGATTTCCCGGGCGGCTCGGCGCGCAATAGAATGTATTGGGCGGCTCGTCGAAGGAATCCGATTTGCGGAAGAAGAACAGGTTGGCGACGTCGTAGCCGCGCGCGCTGAGGCCCGCACCGAGCAGCCGCGATATCTCCTGCGCGCCGGCGTTCTCGGCCTGGGTCTGCACCAGGACGACGCGTAGCTTTGGCTTGCTCTGGTTCGATTGATTGCGCGATGCGGTCGATGCCCCGCGCAATTCTGTGCTTGGCCTGTAATGGAGCACGGCTTCCTCACCCGTCGAAGGAATGGAGTCGTCTCCCTCGATATTGCGCGCGTGCTTATCACGCGAAGCGCGCTCGTACACCGAGTAGCGCGTGTTGAGGTTACTGCTCATTTAGTGCGGTCAGACATCGCCAGCAATCGAGAGCCATTGTCTCACACAGAGGGTACAGCCGGCTCGTTAACTAATTGGTTACGCCCGCATCGAGAGGGGGTAACCGTGGATTAACCATAGATATTTACGTTGGAGCAGTACTGTCAGTTGAATTCGAGTCACAGCCTCATGAAGTTCGGTAACCGCGTAGGCTCGAGACGTTCCGAAGCCACGGAACCCGCCGCGTCGTGGGAAACTGCCGGCGTGCCGGCCAGCCGATCCTCGGCGGAAACCACCAAGGGCGTGCTTAGCATTGCCGGCGTGGTGGCTTTTTTCCGCGAGAACGGTCAACGCATTCTGATGCTCGCCGCGGTGATCTTCGCGGTCGGCGTCATTCTGCTGATGTTGATTCCGGCGCGCTATGCCGCGACCGCGCTCGTCGTGGTCGACCCGCGCGAGCAGCGCGTGACCACCGATCAGGACGTCCTGCCGGGAATCGGTCAGGATGCCGCAGCACTGCAGAGCTATGTCGAGATCGCCAAATCCGACGGATTTCTCGGGCCGCTGATCGAGCAGCTCAAGGTCGCCGAGGACAGCGACATCTCCGGCGGCAGGACCGACCCCACGCGCCTGCTCGACCGATTTCGCAACCGGCTCGACATCTCCCGGCGCGGATTGACCTATGTCATCGCCATCAAGTTCACGTCCAACGACCCGCAGCGTGCGGCGTATTACGCCAATGCGGTGGCTGAGGCGTTCGTCGCCAGCCAGCGCGGCACGCGCAGCGTGGCGACCGATGAAGCCGCCGACTGGCTGAAGAGCCGGCTCAAGACATTGAACGACCGCTTGCGATCTTCGGAAGACGCCGTTGCGAAGTTCAAGCTCGAGCACCGGATCGTCAATGCCGGCAAGGAATCGACAACGCAGCAATTGCGCGTCACCGATTTGACCCAGCAGGTCGCCGCCGCACGCGCCCGCACCGAGGAGGCCAAGGTCCGCTATGAGCAGCTGCAACGCGACCTGAAGGCCAATGTCGACGGGCCGGTCAAGCAGGACCTGCTGAGTGCGCTGCGCGCCCAGCGCTCCGCGCTCAACGACCAGATCGCGCAGAAGCGCGGGGTGCTGGGCGATCGTCATCCGGACCTCGTGATGGCTCTCAGCCAGCTCGGCGATCTCAACCGGCAGATCGAGATCGAGCGGAAGAAGAACATCGACACCGCGAAGTCGGAATATGAAGCGCAGCGCGATCAGCAGAAGGCGCTCGAGGATCAGCAGAAGGCGGTCGAACAGCAAATCCTGATCGACGGTCAGGCGCTCGTCAAGCTGCAGGAATTGCAGCGCGACGCCGATGCCAACAAGAATATCTACGAGCAATTCCTCTCGCGCTACAAGACCACCGACGAGCAGCGGCTGCTGCAGAGCTCGCAGACCAAGGTCGCATCGCCTGCGACGCCGCCGGTGCGCTCGACGCTGCCGCCGCTTCCGCTGTTGCTCGTCGCGCTCGCGATCGTCTCGCTGCTGACGTCGACGGCGATCGTCGCCGTTCCTGGTCTCAATCTGAATCAGCTCCCGATCAAGGCCATTCCGCCGCTTCGTCGGGCCGAGGCGCCTGCACCACCGGCGCCTGCCGCGCCGCAACCGGCGTTGCCGCCGGGATTGCCGGTGCTGGCCCGCATTCCCAACATGGCGTTGCCGGATGCCGTCAGGAGCGTCTGGCAGACCCCGATCGCGACGACGGCCGATCCTGATCTCGGTCCGCATCTTCAGCTGCTGATCGAGAACATCGAGCAGCTTCCGGGAGACCACGGCAAGGTGGCGCTCCTGCTGTCGGTTGAGGCCGGTGCCGGCGGCAGCACCGTCGCACGGTCGCTGAACCGATCCGCCGTCAAGAATGGCATGCTCAGTGTCCTGATCGAGATGGAAGCCAGGCGCGCCGAGGCCGCGCCGTCGCAAGGATCGGGCATCATCAAGGCCGATCTGCCGTCGGTCGTCGAACTGCTGGGCGCCAGCAGCAAGTCGCCGCCCTATCCGCCGGACGATATTCGCGCCGATTTCGGCCTGATCATCGTCGACGCGTCGTCGCTTGCCCTGCAGCCGGCCGCGGTGGCGCTGGCTGCCCATGCTGACCTGGTGATCCTCGTGGTTCGCGAAGGTGCTGCCAGCTCGGCTGCGATCGGCAAGGCACGAGCCGATCTATCCGGGTATGGTTCGGTCCCGACCGCGCTGGTCGTCAACCGCGTGGCGGTCGATGCGACCGTTCGCGGTCCTCAGGGCGAAGCGCTGGGCCTGGCGAGCTGAAGGTGGTCCGGCTGCGCTGTGAGGGACGTCTAGAGCCTGATGACATCAGGTTGAACTGGGGGTGGCGTCGAAAGTTCACCTCTCCCCTGGGAGAGGTGAAGCGAGGGAGCGCCAAGCCGACTCAACCAAGACTCATCCCACTCTAGTCGTTGCTGTCCGCAACGCGGACCGCGTAGGCGTCGCCTTTCGACGGCCACAGATGCGACAGCACCAGAACGGATGGGTCGACGCCGGTCCGCCGCCGGCACAGCACGTTGAGCGCGATGGTGGCGACGACCAGCGAAACCGTCGCCGCGATCGCGGCGCCGAGCACGCCAAGCCAGGGAATCAGTACGACAAATCCCAGCAGCCGCAGCGCCACATTGGCTGCGACGACGGGAACGTAATCGCGCTCATGGCCTGTCAGCTGCAGGACAGCAGAAGAGGGTCCGCCCGCCGCCTGGAAGGCCGTTCCGATCGCGAGCACGATCAACACCCACTGCTGCGCCGCAAAGTGCGGTCCGAACAGGCCGAGCAGATGGGGGGCGCCCACCCAGACAATGACGAGGCCGCTGAGCACGCAGAGCGCGGTCACCTCGGCCATCAGCTTCAGCGTATGTTCGAGCTCGTCGTGATTCTTGCTGAAGTACAGCGAGGGGAGCCGGCGCGCGCCGAACGTGTACAGCGCAGCCGACAGCATGGCGAAGATGTTCGCCAGCCGCGAGGCGGCAAAATAGACGCCGGCGGTGGCCGGATCCAGCATCCAGTAGACCAGGATGACGTCGAAATACTGGTTTGCCGCTTCGAGAATGGAGGCGAGCCAGAACCGGAATGCGCTCTTGTTCCAGCGCGAGGTCTCGAAGCGCGCCGTCACCGACCGCAGGTTCGGCAGCACCCGCACGATCGATACGATCTGCACGACGAGCCCGAGGGCCATCGCGGCCGACATCGCGCTGAACAGCTCGGCGGGGGTGAGCTGCCGGTGGCCGAACAGCACCGCGATCAGGAACAGGACGACGGCGACGCGCCAGAAGAACTCCCGATTGCCTTCGCCCATCAGGATGCTGACCAGCGATCGCGCGATCTGGCTGCCGAGCATGAGCCCTGCATTGACCGCGGTAAAGGCCGAGACCGACAGTATCAACAGCCACCACTCACCGCGAATGCCTGCCACCGCGGCGATCGCGGCGATCGAAATCAGCATCCCGATCGCTGAATTCTTCAGGCTGGACAGCAGCACGCCCTTGGTGAAGTCGGTCTGGCCGCGCACATCATATTCGTTGAGAAACCGAACCAGGAGCAGCTCCTGGCCGACCAGGCCCACGACCGAGGCGATCTGGGCGACGGAGAGCAGGGTTGCGAAGTCTCCAAACGCGTCGGGCGTCATCGCCCGCGCGGCGAGCGAGAACAACGCGAATGCGAGCCCGCCGCTACCAACCTTGAGCAGGATGGTCCCGGCAACGCCGCGCGTGACGTCGCGCCGTAACAATTGGAGCACAGAGGCAATCACCAGAGACGTCTCAATATCCAGTCGGGCTGTCGACCGTAGCAATCGGTGAAGCCTGCAGTGTTAATGTTCTCTTGCTAAGATTCCGTTCCTTTCGAATGGCTTCAGGGTCCAACGCAGTTGTGAACGGGGCCAGGTCGCGTTGCTCCATTCTGGAACGGCGCCGCCTGCCCTGTCTCCAAACGACGCAGGTTGGATTTGCCTCCGGAGCCCGGTCCAGTGGCGCGGACCTTGCCGGATACGACTGGGCTTGCGCGTCAACGCCATCTGTCGCAGCTCGATGGCCTGGCAATTGCCTCGCCATCCTGCTGCGGAGCCTGCAAAGGTTCAGTTTCATGGCCGACCGTCGTGCAAGCCGTGTGCCGAGAGACTGCTGATCGTGGTCCGGACGTTTTCATTAACCTCGATTCTGGAACTCGCCGTGCTCGATCGGCAAGGCAGCACCGCGGGCAAGGAAATTGCAGTTCTGCGGCCAGCCAGAGCTTTTCCCGTTCCGATGGAATCGGAACGGGGCTCTAGATTCCTGTTTTGACGCGTTTTCTTCACGCGAACCGGTATCCACTTCGCTCGAAAACGCTCTAGCCGTCGGAGCGGACAAACATGATTGCCGAGAAAAGTGCGACCAAGCCGATGGTGGCCTGCGAGGCCGAGGTCATCGAAGCGGACGTCGCAATTGTCGGAGCCGGTTTGGCAGGCTCGCTGGCAAGGGCTGTGCTCGGCCGGGCCGGGTACCGGGTCATCCTGATCGACAAGCGTTCGATCCCGCCGGATGAATTCCGCGTCGAGAAGATCGCCGGACGGCAGATCGATATGCTGCGCCGCCTCGGCTTCATCGACGACGTCGAGGCCATTGCCGCGCCCTATGACCGGGTGCTCAACATCAGGAGCGGCAAGCTGGTCGATATCGGCGTCAGCCGGTCCTACGGGATTTCCTATGCCAACCTCGTCAACATGGCACGCGGCCTGACGCCCGATGCGTCGAGCTTCCTGCTCGACCAGGTGACCAATGTCAGCTGCAGCGAGCAACGTCAGCAGTTGACGCTGGCCTCCGGAAAGCGCGTCGTCTCGCGTCTGGTCATTCTGGCGACCGGCATGACGAACATGCTCGGCCACAGTCTCGGAATGCGCCGGCAGATGCTTGCGGCGCGCCACTCGGTCTCGTTCGGCTTCACGATCGCACGGCCGGACAACGCGCCGTTCGATTTCGATGCACTGACCTGCTATGGCGAGGAGGCGGCCGACGGTGTCGACTATCTCAGCCTGTTTCCGATGTCGGGCGGCATGCGGGCGAACCTGTTCATGTTCCGCGATCCGACCGATCCGATCATGCGCGAACTGCGCCGCGACACCAGACGGACGCTGCTTCGCCTGATGCCGGGATTGCAGCCCTATCTCGGCGATTTCGAGGTGGTCGGCCAGGTGCAGAACTGGGTCATGGATCTGACTGTGACCGAGGGCCATCTGCAGCCGGGCGTCGTGTTGATCGGCGATGCGTTTCAGACCAACTGTCCCGCAGCCGGAACCGGCGTTGGCCGACTGCTGGTGGACGTCGAACGTCTTTGCACGGTCTATGTGCCGCGCTGGCTGGAGACCGCCGGTATGGGCGTGGACAAGATTGCGCAGTTCTATTCCGATCGGGACAAGCTCGCCGCCGATCAGCACTCGCTGCAATTGGCGAGCTTCCGCCAGGCCTTGACGTTGAACACCGATATGCGCTGGAACTTGCGGCGGAAGCTGCACTTCCTGCGCCGCACGATCACCCACCGGGTCGACCGCATTCATCCGGGATGGGTGATGCGCGTCCGCAGCGCGCTCCGCTGATCGGGCAGCCAGCGCCGGGCGGCGCTAGACCCGATGAAATTAAGCTGAGCTGGAGCGGCGTCGAAAGTTCACCTCTCCCCGACGGGGAGAGGTGAAGCGAGAGCGCGCCAAGCCGATTTAACCAAAACTCATCGCGCTTTAGCGCGTGCCCGTCGAGGTACGGATCGGTCTGAGGTCGGTCAGACGCTTGGCGGCCTGCTTGATCCAGGGCGCCTGCTTCAAGGCAAACAGCGCGAGCGAGCCGGCCGCACTGCCGGCCTGCGTCACCGCCGACATCGGCGTCGGCTGACCGCCGAACTGCATCTTGTAGGGTTCGTCGCCGATGGTGAAATCGAGCACCCGGTCCCCGCGCTCGATGCAATCCCTGGCGACGCCCTCGAATGTCAGCGCGCCGATCGATTGGCTCTTGTACCCGTCGACATCGAACCCCGTCATGACGACGAGGACGCTGCCACGGTGGACCAGCCCAAGCGCGGTGGCGATGACGATGCCGTCCATCTTCATGGCGTAGAGCCGGGTAAACGAGCCCACGCCGCGAAGCGCCACGCTCGAGTAGAAATCGAAATACTCCGGTCGCTGCAACAGGTCGCCATCACCCTGTTCGTGAAACCGCGGTCCGCGAAACTTTCTCATCGTCTCCATGGCTTCGCCGATCGAAGCGCTATCGTCGCAGCATGAGAAGGTGAGTGTGCCCTTCTTATGGATCTGGCGCCATTTCTTTGCCAGCTCCTTCTGGTACGACTTTCCCATTGCATTGATCTGCCATTGCTCGAACGGCGCAACCAGGACCGTCGCGTAAGCATTGGTATCCATCAGGCTGCGGTGGGGCGCTCCGAGCAGATTCTCGATCGGCATCCTTGCATCAAGCAGCTTGGGTATGCGCAGCAGGTCGAACGGCCGCAGCAGTTGTCGAAGCCTTTCACAGGCACGCTGGTCTTGCAGCAGGTCGGCGAAGGTCGAGATGCTGCACACCGGCGACAAATAGTCGGACACGCGGAGATCGGCGAATTCGATGGTGCGCATCGGGCCGCGCCGCACGCGGAGCATCGGCAGCACGGCCGCAAGCGACTCGTTCGCACGATGGCGGACGGCGACGACCAGCGGCTTGGCCGACGCGGCGGGAGCGAGCTTGCGGTAGAGGCTGTCCAGCCATAGCGGATGTTGGAAGGCGGTCGCGTCCGAGCCTTCAAATAACTTCACGTACTCTTCAGACAGGAAGTCGAATGCGTCGTCGATGCTGACATCGAACGCGTCATCATTCTTATTCATGTGAGACCAAACAAATCGACAGTTTCAGAGCGCCGATTGAATCCGGCACGCCGCCCTTATAGCAAAGGTCGATCGGCTCGGGCAGCGGCAGAATACGATTTGTATTAATGCAATGCCTCGACCTTTGCACATTGTTGCTCGGTCGAGCCATGACCTTCATCGCATCGGCTGCGGTCGGCCGTCATCTCAACGTCGCCGCGTCCGAGGGATCTGCATCGTTAACAATCCTTTAAGGCTCAGCTCAATCGCGCCGTGGTGAGATATCCACCCGGTCTGGACCGGATATTGCAGTTAAGGGCTCGCAAGTCCTGGAGTCCCGCCGAAATGCTGAGTCACAGCCAAAAAACCCGCGCTTCCTACGCAATTTCGTTCCCGCAGGCCGACCGCAAGCCGCCTCGGCGTCCCAATTCGGACATGGCTGCGCCGCCTGTCCGGATTTGCGACATATCGCGGGCCGAGCAGATGTCCTCGGCGCCGGCGCAGATCGGATCATTGCCACACGGCGCGCGGGAGCGGCGCATCAATCCTGTCGGCAGGGCTGCGACGGCCGGTGTTCCCCGGGCAACCATCGGTGGGCTGCGGCTCGCCGTGCTCGATCGCGAGCAGACCGCCGAGTTCATGGTCGAGGCGGTGTATCCGAGCCGGCGCGCCAATCGCCCGCTGTATCTGACCTCCGCCAACGGCGAGGTGCTGTCGCGCTGCTCGACCGAGCCGATGACGGACCGGCTGTTCCGTACCGCAGACCTGATTAACGCCGACGGGCAACCGCTGGTCATGGTGTCCAGGCTTCGGTCACCGAATCCGCTTCCCGAGCGCGTCGCGACCACGGATCTGTTTCACGACGTCGCGCGCAAGGCGGAAGAGCTCGGGCTGACCTTCTATCTGTTCGGCGCCAACGAAGCCGAGAACAAGGCTGCCATTGCCAATGTCCGTCGGGCCTATCCGGCACTCAAGATCGTCGGCCATTCGCACGGCTATCTGCGCGGCGACGCATTGCGGGCCAAGGTCGACGAGATCAACGCCCTGGCGCCGGATTTTCTCTGGGTCGCGCTCGGCGTGCCCTATGAGCAGGCTTTCGTCGACGAATTCATGCCTCGGCTCGGCAATGTCGGCGTCATCAAGACCTCGGGCGGGCTGTTCAACTTCCTGTCCGGCTCGCGGCCGCGTGCGCCGAAATGGATGCAGATCGTCGGCCTCGAATGGGCCTGGCGACTGTGGCTCGAGCCGCGGCGGCTGTTCTGGCGTTATCTGACGACCAATCCGCACGCGCTCTATCTGCTGTTCAACCGGACCCGATCCTCGTCGACGAAAGACTGACGCCTCTAACGAGTGCAATGTGCGGCTCCGATCCACCGGAGCAGCAGGCTCATTCCATGAGCGGAGTACAACCGAATGGATGGACGTGCGATCGACGGTTCGATCTGGCAGGCACCCGGCGTCGGGGCGGAGAATTTTGCCAGGACCGTCGTCGGTTGGTCGATCACCATCAATGTGATCATGTCGATGGGGACCTTCCACGCCGCGCTGCTTCCGACCGAGTTGACCCTGGTGCAACAGGCCGTCGCCCTGCTGATGTGGGGCGTCCTGATCTACGCAAGCCTGTTCATCCGCCCCTGCCTGCGGCTGGCCCTCAATCTCGACACGCTCGTGATCGTCGCGTTCTACGCATTCGCCACTATCTCCGTGTTGTGGACCAACCTCGGCGTGGCGGCGCTGATGAAGGCCGCGGCGCTCGCAATCACGACGCTTGGCGCGTTCTGCATGATCACCCGCGTCGATATCGATGACATCGTGACATCGGCCACCCGCGGCCTGTTCGTGCTGATCGCGGCCTCTGCGCTCTGTGCGGTGATCCTCCCGGACATCGGAATCGATCAGACCTGGATGCACAAGGGACAGTGGCAGGGCGTCTTCGAGTCGAAGCAAACCCTCGGCTTCGCCGGCGCCTATCTCATGTTCTTCGCCTGCTATCGAAAGATAACGGGACAAGGATGGCTGCCCTTCCTCGTGACGTTCGTGCTGGCCTCCACCTGCGTCATGCTCTCGGAGTCGCGCGGCGCCGGCATCCTGTCGCTGGTTGCCTGCGCGCTGCTGCTCACCTCCCTGTGGTCGGTCCGGTGCATGCAGGTCTACGCGATCCTGCCATCCGTCATGTGCGTCGCGGCAGCGCTATTGATCCTGTATTTCTACACGACCGGATACGACTCGATTCATGCCTTCGACACGACGATCGACTTCACCGAGCGAACCTTCATCTGGCAGTACGCCATCAGCCATTTCGATGACGCGCCGCTGTTCGGATTTGGCATCAACGGATTCTGGACCAATCCGGCGATCTACGACTATTTCAACCAGAACCACGGCTGGGTGCTCGACAATTATCACAACGGCTATATCGCCATTCTCGTCGAAACCGGATTCCTGGGCTATTTCCTGTTCACGGCGAGCGTCTTCCTGTTTTCCTACAAGATGCTCTGCCTGATCGCAGAGCGGGCGATCGACCGTCTGCACTGCGCGTTGATCATCGGGTTCGTCTTCCTCAACTGCCAGACCAATTTCACCGAGACGGTCTTCCTTCGCTCGACGATGTTCACGTCGGTGTTGCTGATCGCCTTCTTCCTCGCCATTTGCCGGCCGGTGCCGTCATCGCGCGTAGAGCCGCGCGAGCTGGAGCAGCCATGACCACGTTCCGATCGCTTCTGCAACGCGCCTTCGTCATGCTGGCGGCGCTTGCTGTCCCGCTGATCGCGCCGGCGAATGCCGCGGGGCAGGGGGCATCGCCGGACGCCGCGGCATTGGGACGCGGCATCAATATTCTCGGCTATGACGGCATCTGGGAAGGCTACCGGAACGCGCCGTTCCGCCTGGAAAACCTCGCCGCGATTCGCAGGGCCGGCTTTTCCCATGTCCGGATCAACTTCTTCGGCTTCAGGCATATGGATTCCGGCAACATCCTCGATGATGCCGTCATGCGGCGTCTCGATGCCGTGATCGAGCAGGTGCTGGCGAGCAGGCTCGTTCCGATCCTCGATGAGCACGACACCGATCTCTGCCAGCGCGACGTGGCTGAATGCGGCGTGAAGCTCAAGGCATTCTGGCGCCAGATCGCATCGCGCTATGCGGGGAAGTACCCGGCGCTGGTGTTCGAGATCCTGAACGAGCCCGGCGGCAACATGACCTCGGCCGAATGGAATGCGCTACTCGGCGATTGTCTTGCCATCATCCGGGATACCAACCCGAAGCGCAATGTCGTGGTCGCGATCCTGAACACCGAGGAGCTGCCGATCGATCAGCTGGTGCTGCCGGCCGGCGACCGAAACCTGATCGTCACATTCCACTATTACCTGCCGCTGCAATTCACCCATCAGGGCGCGCCGTGGTCGCCGACCTTCTCGAAAATCGGTCCATTGCGCTGGGGCTCTGCGGAAGACTTGGCCAAGGCCTCGGCCGATTTCGACAAGATCCGGTCCTGGTCCGAGAACGAGCAGCGCCCGGTCTATCTGGGCGAGTTCGGTGTCTATGAACGTGCTCCCGCGGAGAGCCGCGCGACGTATCTGTCGTTCATGGCGAGACGGGCGGAACGCAATGGCTGGGCGTGGGCTTACTGGCAGTTCGACCACGATTTTGCGGCATTCGACGGCGCCCGGCAACGCTGGAAGACGGACATTCTCCGCGCGATCATCCGTCCGGTCCGCTAAGCGCCTCGATTGCACGCCGCGTCCGATTCAGGATCGGCCGCCGACCTTGACGACGCGATTGTCGCGCGCCGCGAGCACGCCACCCTTGTAGACTGAACGCCCGGACGGCCGCGCGACCACGGCCTCCTGGATATGCACGGCGTTCAGGGTCACGAAATCGGCCTTGGCCCCTACATGCAGGCCGTAGTCCTCGAGCCTGAGCGCCTTGGCGCCGGCCGCGGTGATCATGTCGAACGCGATCGCGAGCTCCTCATCGGTGTAGAAACCCGAGCGGTATCCGATCATCATCGCGCGGCCCAGCATGTCGCCGTCGCCATAGGGCCACCAGGAGTCGCGGATATTGTCGTTGCCGCTGAACACCGTGACGCCGGCTTTCCGCAACAGGGCGACGGGCGGGAACGGCCGGCTGCCCGGCGCATTCGTCATGATCGCCACGCCCGAGCGCGCCAGACTGTCGGCAGTCTTCTTCAGAGCGTCGGCGGGAATGTCGCCGAGCCCGTAAGCGTGGCTGACGGTGACGCGGCCCTCCATGCCGAGCGCACGGGTGCGCGCCGCGATCTGCTCGACCTCGAAGGCACCGAGCATGCCGCCGTCATGCAGATGAATATCGACATCGATGCCGTGCTTCTGCGCGACGCCAAACACGACGTCGAGATGCTCTTCGACGTTCCGGTCGAAGCTTGCGGGATCGAGCCCGCCGACGGCATTGGCGCCGAGCTTGATGGCCTCGTCGAGCAGTTGCGGCGTGCCGGGGCTGGTGAGTATCCCGTTCTGGGGAAACGCCACGAGCTGGATATCGATCAAATCCCTGTATTCCTCGCGAACCCCGAGGATGGTCTCCAGCGACTTCAGCCCCACCGAACCGTCGACCATGACGTGACTGCGCATCTGCGTCGTGCCGTGCCCGATGCAGAGGTCGAGCTGGTTCCGCGCGCGTACGTCCATCGGCGCGGCCGCGGCAAGGTTCTCGGCCTGAAACGCCACCCGCTCGTGGACGTCGAATCCGTTGGTGCAGGGACGGTGCGGCCGCCAGGCGTCGCCGTAGAAACTGGTGTCGAGATGGATGTGGCCCTCGACGAAGCCGGGCACGACCAGCGCATTGCCGAGATCGACGATCTCGATCCCGCTCGGGCGTTCGCCTTTCGCCTCGATCGCAACGATGCGGCCGCCACGGACCAGCATATCGCGGCTGGTGCCGTCACCGAACCTGGCATTGATGAAGAGTTTGTCGGCTGGCATCGGATCTGTTCCTCTTGTCGCTTGCGTCACATGCAGATCGCGCGGCTCTCCATGCCTTGCCTAACATGGTCCGAGGAATAATACTCCGCTCGCACAAGCAGACAAGGAACCGAGAGCGTTGCCGGAGATTGCAAGCAGGGAACAGTTCGATGTCAAGCGCGCAGCCTTCGCCGCGACCATCGGCAACATGCTGGAGTTCTACGACTTCATCACCTACAGCTTCTTTGCGACCGAGATCGGGCGCACCTTCTTCCCCGCGCACAGCGAATACGGCAGCCTCATGCTGTCGCTCGCGACCTTCGGCGCCGGTTTCCTGACGCGGCCGATCGGCGGCATCGTGCTTGGCATTTTCTCCGACCGGGTTGGGCGGCGGCCGGCGATGCTGCTGAGTTTCGCGCTGATGGGCGGCGCGAACCTGACCATTGCGCTGACGCCATCCTATGCCGCGATCGGCATTGTGGCGCCGATCATCGTGATCTTGGCGCGGATGGTGCAGGGGTTTGCGCTCGGCGGCGAGGTCGGGCCGACCACGGCCTATCTGATCGAGATCGCTGCACCGAGGAACCGCGGCCTCGTGGTCGCCTGGCAGCCCGCCAGCCAGGAGATTGCGGCAACGGTGGGCGCGCTTGTCGGTGTCATCCTGAGCAGCGCGATGGCGCCCGACATGCTGCAGGCCTATGGATGGCGCGTCGCGTTCCTGCTCGGGGCCGTCTGTCTGCCGTTTGGCATCTGGATGCGCCGAACGCTGCCGGAAACGGTCTCGCGCGGCGAGCATGTCGCCGGGCAGGTCGAACGCTCGAGCCATGTGGCGCTGGCGCGCCGGCATCTTCGCGTCATCGCGCTGGCGGTGATGATCCTGGCCAGCGGCACGATCTCGACCTATGTGACGCAATACATGACGACCTATGCCAGGAACACGCTGCATGTGTCGCCGTCGCTGGCGTTCACGGTCTCGCTGGTCAGCAACGGACTGCAGATCATCGGCGCGATGCTGGGCGGCTGGCTTGCCGACCGGCTCGGACGCAAGCCGATCATGATCTGGCCGCAGCTGGTCGTACTGGTGCTGACCTATCCGGCCTTCCTGTGGATCGTACAGGACCCCGGTGCATGGTCGCTGTTGTTCGGCTTCGGCATCCTGTCGTTCATCGGATCGCTGCCATTCACGGCGTTCTATGCCGCGTTCACCGAAGCGCTGCCGCAGAGCATCCGCGGCGGCGTGTTCGCCACGATCTACGCGGTCGCCATCGCGACATTCGGCGGCACCGCGCAACTCGTGGTCACGTGGCTGCTGCACGTGTCAGGAGATCCGCTGGCGCCGTCGTGGTATCTCCTGCTCGCGGCGGCGGTCGGCATCGTGGCGATGAGCCTGATGCCCGAGACCGCCCCGGCGAAGGTCGGCGAGAAGTAGCGCCCGCGCTTATTAATTCATGTCGCGAAAGGCGTGGCCGTTGGCCTCGATTTCCTTCACGAGCTGCGGCGGCAGATTGGCCTGCGCCGAGGTGCCGTCGAACACCCAGTCCTTGGCATCGGCAAGGTCGGGAAGACCGGCGCCCTTGCGGACATAAAGCCCGACCGATGCCTTCTTCGGGTTGATGTAGAGATCATAGTCCTGCATTGCGCGCCTCCTCTCCGTTGCAGTTCAACGGAAGCTCCGGCACGGATTGGCCGGAGCCTCCCGGAAGAGTGAACGTCGGTAAGCCTAGAGCATGATCCGGAAAAGTGTGAAGCGGTTTTCCGAAAGATCATGCTCCAAAAAAGAACCTAAAGCGCGATGTGGATTCGACACGATCTCATCGCGCTTTAGGCCGGTTTCTTCGCCTCCGGCGCAAGCACCACCGACGCCTCGCTCGTCAGCATCAGGAAGGTGATGGTCTCCTGGAAGTACAGCTGAACCGATTTCGCCGAGTGGCTGAGATAGCCGATCGAAAGGTCCTGGCCGATCGAGAGCTGGAAATCGCCGCCGCGGGTGGTCAGCAGCACGCCGCCCTCGATCGCGGGCGCCCAGATGATCTTGCCGTCGATCAGGCGCTGGATGTGCTGCAGCACCGGATAGCCGTCGTCGGTGGCGCCGCCGATCGCGGTATAGGGCTCGGTGCCGAGCAGCAGCGTACAGGGACCGTTGACGCCGGCAAGCCGCAGCTGGCTGACCGCCTGCGCGACCACGGCGGGATAGTTCTTGACGCTCGACGGCAGCGTCAGCACCGGGTTGCTGGTGCCCTGACGGATGCCCTGAATGCCGGCGGCCGCGTAGCCGTCGAATACCGCGCGATCCTCGGCGAATGCGATCTTGCGTGCGGCATCCTTGAGCGGATCCCAGTCGGAATCATTCGCGCCGCGCTCGACATCGTCGATCGCCTGGCGCGAGAGCTCGAACGGCACGCGCAGCTCGACCAGCGCCTGGACGTCGCGTTGCGTCGCCTCGACCCCGTCGCCCGGCGCTGCAATCTTCTTGAGATGACCGGTGCCGACCGCGGAGAAATCCGTTCCCTTCGGACCGTCGACGTCGACGACACGGCGCGCCGCCAGATGGCGCTTCAACGTGCGCGAGGCCTCCTCTTCTATCTGGGCCCATGCCGCGTCCGAGATAGGGGCGAGTCCCCGATGAAGATTATTCATGTCCAGCCTCTCCTTTCAGTGAGCCGATCCCGAGCGAGCCGTCGGACGGCGGTATTCCTGGTGCAGGTGTGTCGTCGGCCCCGGCGTCATCCAGCGACGGCTCGGCGGGCGAAGCTGCCGGTGCCTCGCTCGCGACGTCCTCCAGGAAGGTCGCCGACGGGACGAAGAACAGCATGCCGGTCACGGCGCGGCTGAAGTCGAGCAAACGGTCGTAATTGCCCGGCGGCTTGCCGACGAACATGTTCTCCAGCATCTGCTCGATCCGGTGCGGGGATTTGGCATAGCCGATGAAATAGGTCCCGAACTCGCCCTTGCTGATATTGCCGAACGGCATGTTGTCGCGGACGATATCGAGCTCCTCGCCATTCTCGACGATCGTGGTCAGCGCGTTGTGCGCGTAGCTCGGCTTCACCGCATCGTCGAGCTCGATGTCGGATAGTTTGGTTCGGCCGATGATCTTTTCCTGCATTTCGACCGGAAGCTCGTTCCATTTCTTCAGGTCGTGCAGGTATTTTTGTACGATCACATAGCTGCCGCCGGCGAACGCCGCGTCCTCGTCGCCGATGATGGTGGCGTCGGTGGCCGCCTGGTCCTCCGGATTCTCCGTGCCATCGACGAAGCCGAGCAGGTCGCGTTCGTCGAAATATTTGAAGCCGTGCACCTCGTCGGAGGTCGCAACCGCATCGCCGAGCCGCGTCATGATCTGGGTCGCGAGCTCGAAGCACAGGTCCATCGGCACGGCGCGGATGTGAAACAGCAGGTCGCCCGGTGTCGCGACGGCGTGGTGGACGCCATTGATCTCGCGGAACGGATGCAGGCCCTTCGGCTTCGGCGCACCGAACAGCCGGTCCCATGCGTCGGAGCCGATGCCCATGACGCATGACAGCCGGCCCTCGAGATCGCGGAAGCCCACGGCACGCAGCAGCGCGCCCAGGTCGGCGCACAGCGACCGTGCCATTGCATCATATTCCGGATTGGGCTTGAGCGTGACCGCAAGGAAGATGGCCGCGCGCGTCAGCTTCGCAGCGACCGGTTGCGGAACGGCTGATGGCACGCATGTCTCCTTGACTAAAACGGCGCTTCCACGAGGACAAAAGGCAGGCGCTGGACGCCGGATCGGCGTCCAGACAGGGGCAGAGGAGCATGCCGGTGGAGCCTTTACAAGGGCTCGAATGGCTCACGCGCTTGCAGAGGTGCCTGCCTCAATCGACGGGCTTGCCGGACTTCTCTTCCTCGAGGGTCACCGCAATCGCGGCGTTGGCCGAGAGCCGAACCTTGGAGCCTTCGACACCCGCCACGAAGCCGAGCTCGATGAAGTGGTGATGGCCCTTGTGGAAGCCGTCGCTGTCGTTTTTCTTGAGCTTGATGCGGTTGCCCTCGACGTGGTCGACGGTGCCGACATGCACGCCATCGGCGCCGATCACCTCCATGTTGTCCTTGATCTTGTGCTGCGTCATGGCGCTCTCCCTGGTTGCAGGTCAGCCTGTATAGTCGGCTTGCATATGATGCCGACACACGACGCGGCGATGACAGCGCGTCGTGGGCAATCCAGCCTGTCTCACACCGGTTCGAATTCGTCCGCCGCGGCGTTCTCCGGCTTCTTGCCGTTGAAGGTGAGGCCGGCCTTGGTGGCCGAGAGTTTTACCTCTGAGCCGTCGCGTACGTCGCCGGAAAGGATCATCTCGGCCAGCGGATCCTGCACGCTGCGCTGGATCACCCGCTTCAGCGGGCGGGCGCCGTAGGCCGGATCCCAGCCTTTCTCCGCCAGCCAGTCGCGCGCCTTCGGATCGAGCTCCAGCTCGATCTTGCGATCCTCGAGCAGCCTGCGCAGCCGAGAGAACTGGATCTCGACGATACGACCCATGTCGCTCTTCTGCAGGCGGTGAAACAGGATGATCTCGTCGATCCGGTTGAGGAATTCCGGGCGGAAGTGCGCCCGCACCATGTTCATCACCTGCTCGCGCACCGCGCTTGTGCTCTGGCCTTCCGGCTGGTTGACCAGATATTCGGCGCCGATGTTTGAGGTCATGATGATCAGCGTGTTGCGGAAATCGACGGTGCGGCCCTGGCCGTCGGTCAGGCGGCCATCGTCGAGCACTTGCAGCAACACGTTGAAGACGTCGGGATGCGCCTTCTCGATCTCATCGAACAGCACCACCTGATAAGGCCGCCGCCGCACCGCTTCGGTCAGCGCACCGCCCTCGTCATAGCCGACATAGCCGGGCGGCGCGCCGATCAGCCGCGAGACCGAGTGCTTCTCCATGTATTCGGACATGTCGAGGCGGATCATCGCGGTCTCGTCATCGAACAGATATTCGGCAAGCGCTTTTGCAAGCTCGGTCTTGCCGACGCCGGTGGGGCCCAAGAACATGAAGGAGCCGATCGGCCGGTTCGGGTCTTGCAGGCCGGCGCGGGCGCGGCGCACCGCGGTCGACACCGCGCGGACCGCCTCGGCCTGGCCGACGACACGCTTGCCGAGCATCTCCTCCATGCGCAGCAGCTTGTCCTTCTCGCCCTCCAGCATCTTGTCGACCGGCACGCCGGTCCAGCGCGACACCACCTGCGCGATATTGTCGGCGGTCACGGTTTCGCTGGCGGACGAGGTCTCGCTGGCCTCGACAGCCGCGAGCTTCTTCTCGAGCTCGGGAATGCGGCCATAAGCCAGCTCACCCGCCTTCTGGAATTCGCCTCTGCGCTGCGCATTGGCAAGTTCGGTGCGCAACTGTTCGAGCTCGCCCTTCATCTTCTGCGCGTCGGAGAGCTTGCTCTTCTCCGACCGCCATTTCGACGTCATGTCCGCCGACTTCTTTTCCAGATCGACAAGATCCTTCTCGAGCGTCTGCAGCCGGCTCTTGGAACCGAGATCGGTCTCCTTCTTCAGCGCTTCCTGCTCGATCTTCAGCCGGATGATCTCGCGGTCGAGCGAATCGAGTTCTTCAGGCTTGGAATCGACCTGCATCTTCAGTCGCGCCGCGGCCTCGTCCATCAGGTCGATCGCCTTGTCGGGCAGGAAGCGGTCGGTGATGTAGCGGTTCGAGAGCGTGGCGGCCGCGACCAGCGCCGAATCCGCGATGCGTACACCGTGATGCTGCTCGTATTTGTCCTTGAGGCCGCGCAGGATCGAGATGGTGTCCTCGACCGTCGGCTCGGAGACGAACACCGGCTGGAAGCGCCGGGCCAGCGCCGGGTCCTTCTCGACATGCTTGCGGTATTCGTCGAGCGTGGTGGCGCCGATGCAATGCAGCTCGCCGCGGGCGAGTGCGGGCTTCAGAAGGTTGGACGCGTCCATCGCGCCATCGCCCTTGCCGGCGCCGATCAGGGTGTGCATCTCGTCGATGAACAGGATGATGCCGCCCTCGGCCGAGGTCACCTCCTGCAGCACGGCCTTGAGCCGTTCCTCGAACTCGCCGCGATATTTTGCGCCGGCGATCAGCGCGCCGAGATCGAGCGCGAGCAGCGCCTTGTCCTGCAGGCTTTCCGGCACGTCGCCATTGACGATGCGCAGCGCCAGGCCCTCGACGATTGCGGTCTTGCCGACACCGGGCTCGCCGATCAGCACGGGATTGTTCTTGGTCCGTCGCGACAGCACCTGGATGGTGCGGCGAATCTCCTCGTCGCGACCGATCACCGGGTCGAGCTTGCCGTCGCGCGCCGCCTGGGTGAGGTCGCGGGCGTATTTCTTCAGCGCGTCATAGGCGTTCTCGGCCGACGCGCTGTCGGCGGTGCGCCCCTTGCGCAGCGCATTGATGGCCGCATTCAGGTTCTGCGGATTGACGCCGCCCTTGGCGAGCAGTTTGCCTGCCTCGCTGTCCTTGTCGGCCGCGAGCGCCTGCAGCAGGCGCTCGACCGAGACGAAACTGTCGCCGGCCTTGTCGGCGGCCTGTTCCGCCGCGGCGAAGGCGCGCGCGGTCTCCGGCGCCAGATAAATCTGTCCCGAGCCGGCGCCGCTGACCTTCGGCACTTTCGCCAGCGCGTCTTCGGTCGCCTTGAGGATCGCGCGCGAGTTACCGCCGGCACGGTCGATCAGGCCGGCCGCGAGGCCCTCATTGTCGTCGAGCAGCACCTTCAGGATGTGCAGCGTCGAGAACTGCTGATGCCACTCGCGCATCGCGAGCGATTGCGCCGACTGAATGAAGCCGCGAACGCGATCGGTATATTTTTCTATGTTCATCGTGGCACCTCAAGGCAACGCAGGCTCGTCGAGATCCATTATGCCACGCAGTCCCGCCGGTGACAGATGGCGGAACGATGACATGCATCATGCAACAGCCCCGTGCAATCGCGCCCCCGGACAAACCGCGGCATGAGGCCGCCGTATCTCGCATCGTGTGGTCCTTTCGGGGGAGTGTCAATCGCGGAGCGCGCTCGCTGGGATGCTGCGGTTAAGCCGTTGCGAGGGCTGACGTTCGTCTTTGGCACTCAGCCGGGAGCACTGCTACAGCCGGGCCGGCAAGCGGGTGCACGCATCGCGCTGATTGCGGTTCGATGGATCGCTGTGCTCGCGAAGCGAGCGCTGGATAGGAACGGATCGCTGTGATCGTACAGAGGCCCAAGTCATGATCGGGAGACGCTATCGGAATCGATCACGTCGCGTTTCGCGTAGCTCGTATCGATGATGCAGAGGAGCAACGCGAGATGTTCGGCTGAATCGCGCAACGTTGCATCACGGCGCACTCTGAACCGACCATGAATGGCCGCATGAGCGCGTTTCCGTTTGCGTCGCTGCGTTTCAGGCTGGTGTAAGGTCAGGGCGCTAGCGATGAAGTGTGTCGGTGCATTGCCGATGCACGGAACTTTTGTTCCGTCTCACGTTGAACGTGCTCATCGAAGAGGCTCCCAATGACAACTCGTCTCCTTTCGACCGTGTCGTGTGCAGCGATTGCCACGGCGCTGTTCTATGCGACTGCGGTGCCCGCAATCGCGCAGGATGCGGCATGCGCGCCGGTCTCTGCCGTCGAGACCGCGCCGCCGCCGTTGCCGACTTACGATCAGCCGCCGGTGCCTGGTCCCGGCTATATGTGGTCGCCGGGCAATTGGTCGTGGGACGAGGAGCGCGGCGATTACTACTGGGTGCCGGGCACCTGGGTGCAGCCGCCGCGGGTCGGGCTGCTGTGGACGCCCGGCTACTGGGGCGCGTTCGGCGGCGGCTTCATCTTCCATCCCGGTTATTGGGGTGATCGCGTCGGCTTCTATGGCGGCATCAACTACGGCTTCGGTTATGGCGGGGCCGGCTATGAAGGCGGCCGCTGGGATCACGGCACGTTCTTCTACAATCGCACCGTGAACAATCTGCAGGGTGCGCGGATCACTCACGTCTACGAAAAGAACGTCACGATCAATCAGACCACCGTCAACAACGTCAGCTACAATGGCGGCCGCGGCGGCATCGAGGTGCGGCCGACGCCGGCCGAGCGCGCGATCGCCAAGGAGCAGCACTTCGCAGCGACGCCGTTGCAACGCAAGCAGGTCGAGACCGCAAGCCAGGATCCGAGCCTGTTCAAGCGGACCAACAATGGCGTGCCCGCTGTCGCCGCAACGGCGCGTCCCGGCGAGTTGAAGGGACCGGGCGTGGTTCGCGCGCGACCGGCCGGCGAGGCGGTGCCTGCCAACGCTGCGCGGCCCGCGGCCGGGGAGCCGGGGCGCCCGGGGGCTGCAGCGGCACCCGCTGATTCCCACGCGCTCCCAGTCCCGGGAAAGGAGCTTCCGGCGGTCCATCCACCCGCCGAGGCGAACAGGCCCGCGGCCGAGGAAAAGCGCGCGGCACCTGCTTCCGAGACCAAGGCCGAGCCGCATCCTGCTGCGCCGGCGCCTGCCGGATCCCACGCGCTTCCGGTTCCCGAGAAGGGCGCTGCGGCGCATCCGCCCGCCGAAGCGAACAGGCCCGCGGTCGAAGAGAAGCGCGCAGCGCCGGCCGCCGAGCCGAAGCTTGAGCCGCATCCTGCAGAAACGGCGCGGCCCGCCGTGCAGGAGAAGCGGCCCGAAGAGGTGCGCAAGGAAGAGCCGCGTCCCGAGCCTGCCGCGAAGCCCGTCGCGCGGCCTGAGCCGGCGAAGCCTGAAGCACGACCGGAGCCTGCGGCAAGGCCGGAAGCGCGCCCGGAGACGATGGCGCGCCCCGAGCCGCATCCGCAGGCCACCCATCCCCAGCCGGCGGCCCGTCCGGAGCCGCACGCCGCTCCGCATGGCGCGCCCGCGGCGGGTCATCCCGCGGAGGAGAAGCGGTAGGAGCAACACTAAGGCGCGTCCGCGCTCCGCTGGCTCGTTCCGGCGGAGCGCGGTATTGTGCCGCCTGTGCGCAAGCGATCATCACTGGAGGTTGGTCATGGCACAGAGTCACGGTGGCGATGGACAACTCGACGATGGCAAGCCGCGCCTCAGCGAGGACGATATGCAGCGCGCCCTGCTCGGTCCGCGGGGCGTGCCGGGTAAGGCGGATACCGCCAAGATGACGCCGCAGCAGCAAAAGAACATCCCGAGCTATCTGGACCCCGGACATACATCCTAACTCGTCTTGTGACGTGAGCGCATGCTGCGTCGCCGGTTTCCGGGCGGCGCGCTTGCGCACTTGCAAATCGCCTGCTTTTGCGCCCTGATGATTGCAGGTGCACTCACGGTGTTGCGGAGCAGGGTGTGAGAAATCCGTACGAGGTCCTTGGCGTTGCCCCGACGGCGTCTGCGGCCGATATCCAGAAGGCCTATCGCAAGCTGGCGAAGAAGTTGCACCCGGATCTCAATCCGGGTGACAAGGCAGCCGAAGACAAATTCAAGGAAGTCGCTGCTGCGAACGATCTGCTCTCGGATGCCGAGAAGCGCAAGCGCTTCGACGCCGGCGAGATCGATGCTGATGGCGCCGAGCGGCCGCAGCATCGCTACTACAGGGATTTCGCCACCGCGGGTGAGGGGCATCCTTATGCCGACAGTTCGGGTTATGCCGACTATATGGACCAGGACGACGCGTTCGCCGAATTGCTCCGGCGCACCGAGCAGGCGCGCGCGAACCGGCGCGGCCGCGACCTGCACTACAGCCTCGTGATCGATTTCGCGGAATCGATCGCCGGCGCGAGTAAGCGCCTGACGCTCCCCGATGGCGGCACGCTCGACGTGACGATTCCACCTGGGCTGATCGACGGCCAGGTCATTCGTCTGCGCGGCAAGGGCATGCCTGGTACCGGCAAGGGCGGCCCCGGGGACGCGCTGATCGAAGTGGAGATCAGGCCAGATCCGCGCTTTACCCGCGAGGGCGACGATATCTCGCTGGAATTGCCGATCTCGCTGTCCGAGGCGGTGCTCGGCGGCAAGGTCAATGTTCCGACCCCGACCGGCGCCGTGACCATGACGGTTCCGAAGGGCTCCAACACCGGCACGACGATGCGGCTGCGCGGCAAGGGCGCGCCCAAGGTCGGTGGCGGTCATGGCGATGAGTTCGTCAAGCTCAAGGTGGTCCTGCCCAAGGGACCCGATCCCGCGCTCGAGGCTTTTGTATCGAACTGGGACCGCAAGGCGTTCAATCCGCGCGAGGATGGTGCATCATGAACAAGCAGCAGTTCCTCACCAGTGCAGGTCTGGAGGTGCAGACCCTGGAGTTCTGGATCGAGCAGCAATGGCTCGTGCCGGACGAGACCGCCAGCGAGATCAGTTTCTCCGACACCGACGTGGCGCGTGCGCATCTGATCCAGGACCTGAAGGGCGACTTCGGCGTCAACGACGAGGGCATCGACGTCATCCTTCATCTGGTCGATCAGCTGCACGGCCTGCGCCGCGCGTTCGAGCAATTGCACAAGGATATGGCGTCAACACCGCGCTAGACGACGAACTCAGCCTGGGAGACGATCATGACGGACAAGCCGACGCCGCTGGCGCATGGCGAGATCGACGTTCTTATCCTGCAGGCGTTGGTGCGCAAGCTGATCGCGAAAGGCGTGCTGACGCCGGACGACGTCCGCTCGATGCTGTTCGAGGCTGCCAAGAATCTCGATCTGGTCGGCAGCGAGCTGACGACGGAAGCCGCCAACATCATCGTGCAGGAAGATCTGGCGCCGGCATTCCTTGGCGGCTAGGTTTTCTCTCGCGACAAGCGCGAAGCGTGCGCGCGAAGATCATGCTCAAACAAAGAGGCGTCAGGTCTGGCCACTGCGGGTGGAGACCAGCCGGATCCGGGTGACCTGACCGGCATTGCCGGCGAGATAGGCTTGTGCGTCGCGCACCAGCCGCTCCACGGCGGCCGCATCATAGCTCGGATGACGGGTGTTCAGATGCAGGTCGGTCTCGACCTGCATGACGTTTGTCGTGTCCGCGGCGCCGATCTCGACGGAGAACGACACCAGCGAAATATGCGGGCTCTTGAAGGCCATGTTTTGATCTCCCCTCATCGCGTGGTGCGCGGCGTGCATCGGTGCGGCGGGCGTAATCTATCTCAAGCAGCCGAATCATGCTCGGCGGTTTGCATAGCAGCTGGCCGCGCCCTGTCGAGCTCCTCGATCATGCCGCGGGCGATCTCGCGCTCGCCCATGATCACGATGTTGGCGCCAAGTGCCTTGAGATGATCGACCTCGGCGTCGGAATGCGCACGGGCGATGATCTGGATATCGGCATTCGCGGCGCGCGCCTGCTCGACGATCTGGCCCGCCTCGAAGGCTTCGGGAATCGCGATGACCAGCGATCGCGCGGCGGCCGGATTGGTCGCGCGCAGCACGCTGGCGCGCGCGGCGTTGCCCATCAGGGCTTCGATGCCCCGCTCCTTGAGCTTGGCGACCATGTCGTCGGACGCCTCGACCGCGAGGAACGGCGCGCTGCGTTGATGCAGCGCATCGCCGACGATGCTGCCGACCCGGCCGTAGCCGACCAGGATGGTGTGATCCTGCAATTCGGTGACCGGGATTGGTTCAGAAGCTGCGGCGGTTGGCGAGGAAGCCTGCGGCTTCTCGAGCCGCGACGTCAGCCAGTCGACGACCGCGAACACCAGCGGGTTGAGCATGATCGAGACGATCGCGCCCGCCAGGATCAGGTCGCGGCCGCCCTTCGGCAGCAGATTGAGCGCAACGCCGAGCTCGGCCAGGATGAAGGAGAATTCGCCGATCTGGGCGAGGCTCGCCGAGATCATCAGGGCAGTCGCCATCGGATGACGGAACAGCACGACGATCAGAAGGGCGGCGAGCGACTTGCCGACCACGATGACGAACAGCGTCGCTGCGAACGGCCAGGGCTCGCGGACCACGCTGAGTGGATCGAACAGCATGCCGACGGAGACGAAGAACAGCACCGCGAACGCATCGCGCAGCGGCAGTGTTTCCTGGGCCGCGCGCTGGCTGAGCGGCGATTCCCGCAGCATCATTCCGGCGAAGAAGGCGCCGAGCGCCAGCGAGACGCCGAACAGCTTGGTGGCGCCGAACGCGATGCAGAGCGCGATCGCGAGCACGGTCAGCCGGAACAGCTCGCGCGAGCCGGTATGCGCGATGTAGTGCAGGACCCACGGGATCAGCCGGCGCCCGACCACCAGCATCAGCGCGATGAACACGGCGATCTTGATCAGCGTCAGCACCAGCACGCCGGTCAACCCGAGACCGAGACGGGCGGCGAGCGGGTCGGAGGTGAACGCTGCCCCATCGCCGCCCTGCAAGCTCGCCACCGCCGGGAACAGCACCAGCGCGAGCACCATGGCGAGGTCTTCGACGATCAGCCAGCCGACCGCGATCTTGCCGCGTTCGGTGTCCATCAGGCGACGCTCCTGCAGCGCGCGCAACAGCACGACGGTACTTGCGACCGACAGCGCGAGGCCGAACACCAGACCGGCGCCGACGGTCCAGCCCATCAACAGCGCAAGGCCGAGGCCCATCAATGTGGCGACCGCAATCTGCGCGATCGCGCCGGGCACCGCGATCGCGCGCACCGACAACAGATCGTTCAGCGAGAAATGCAGGCCGACGCCGAACATCAGGAGAATGATACCGATCTCCGCGAGCTCGGTTGCCAGCGCCTGATCGGCAACGAAGCCGGGCGTGAAGGGGCCGACGGCCACGCCGGCGAGCAGATAACCGACCAGTGGCGGAACCCGAAAGCGCTGGGCGATGGTTCCGAAGACGAAGGCTAGTCCGAGACCCGCGACGACGGTCGCGATCAGAGGTGTGTCATGCGGCATTTCGCCTTGTCGCACAGCATCCCTGGCGGTGCACCGCGACCATTTGAGGCGCGGCATTCCGCGCGAAACTGTGATCTATTGCTCATGTCATGAGCATATGATCTCATGTCCGGATGGATCCGCGGCTTCCCGAGACCGACCTCGTCATCTTCGACTGCGACGGCGTGCTCGTCGACAGCGAGGAATTGAGCTGCCGCTGCCTTGCCGAGGCGATGGTGCAGGCCGGCATCGAGATGAGCACCGAACGGGCGCTCGAACTCTTCCTCGGCCGCAGCACCGCGGCCCTGGTCGACTACTGCCGGGGCGTGGGAAAGCCGTTGCCCGAGACGTTTCTGCCTGACCTGGCGCTGCGGGTCCGTGAGACCTTCCGCTCCCGGCTGAGGCCGATCGCCGGCATCGCGGCGGTGCTCAGGGAATTGCGGCTGCCATATTGCGTCGCCTCGTCGAGCGATCTCGAGCGGGTGAAGTTTTCGCTGGAGCTGACCGGCCTCGCCGTCAGCTTCGGACCGCGGCTCTACACCGCGCAGATGGTCAAGCACGGCAAGCCGGCGCCGGATCTGTTCTTGCATGCGGCAAGCGCGATGCGCGCCGCGCCGCGCCGCACGCTCGTGATCGAGGACAGCGTCAGCGGGGTGATGGCCGCGAAGGCGGCCGGCATGAAAGTGTGGGGATTTGTCGGCGGCGCCCACTATCGGTTGGCGGATGGCAGTGCTCTGCTGCGGCAGGCCGGGGCGGATCGAATCTTCGCCGCGATGACGGATTTCTGGATGGAAGGTTGACGCAAGACGATGGCTGCGCCCGACAACGAAAAGTCTCGCCTCGACGATGCGGCGCGCGCCGGCTGGCTGTATTTCATCGCAGGCCACACCCAGGACGAAATCGCCAAAATGCTGCAGGTGTCGCGCGCCTCCGCGCAGCGCCTGGTGTCGCTGTGCCTGGCCGAGCGGCTGATCACGTTTCGTCTCGAACATCCCATCGCGGCCTGCATGGAGCTGGCGTCCCGGCTGAAGGCGCGGTTCGATCTGGTGCATTGCGACGTCGTGCCGACCGATCCGGCGGCGCCGCTGTCGAATGCGGGGATCGCCGAGCGTAGCGCCAATCTGCTGGAGACGACGCTGCGCGCGGAGACCCCGGTGATCGTCGCGCTCGGCACCGGCCGCGCGGTGCGCGCCGCGGTCGAGCGGGTCTCGCCGATCGAGCGACCCGATCACCAGATCGTCTCGCTGGTCGGCAACATCTCCGCCGACGGCTCGGCGAGCTTCTACGACACGGTGGGGCGGCTCGCCGACCGCACCGGTGCGCGCCATTACCCGATGCCGCTGCCGTTCCTGATGTCGAGCGAGGACGAGCGCAACCGCATGGTGCGCATCGACCCGATCGCGCGGGTGAGGGCGGTCGCCGCCAAGGCCGATCTGCGGCTGATCGGCATCGGCCAGATGGACCAGAAGGCCCAGGTCCATGTCGACGGCTTCGTCACCCGCGAGGAGCTGCTCGAGATGATGCGGCTCGGCGCGGTCGGCGAGGTGACGGGCTGGGCCTATGATGCCAAGGGCAAACTGATCAAGGGCGGCACCAACAAGCGGCTGACCAGCATTCCGCCGCAGATCCCCGCGGAAGCGACCACGATCGCCGCGGCCGTCGGCGCCGCCAAGGTGCCGTCGATCAAGGCCGCACTGGCGGGCCGGGTGATCAACGGCCTCATCACCGATGAGGCCACCGCGCGCGCGGTACTCGATCGGTAATTGCTGCGAGATTCGGTCAAACCTAGCGTCATTGGCGCTGTGTTACCTCTCCCGCTTGCGGGAGAGGTAAACCTTCAGTGCCGCTCCAGCTCAATCCAACTCCAGTCAGCCGCTCCCTTCGCTTCCGCAAAAACTCCCTTCCAGGCTGTGGTGGAACCCGCAATCGCGCGGGATGGCGCTCCCGCGCGCTTGACAAAATTTGGCGACAGAGTGAACATACGCTCAACACGTGGGCATATGCTCAGCGTGACATAAGGGAGGTCACCTTGAAAAACGTCCTTTGCGCCGTAGCGGGCGCGGCTGCTGTTTTGATCTCTGCCCCCTCGATCGCCCAGACCACGCTGACGGTGGCGACCGTCAACAATGGCGACATGATCCGCATGCAAGGGCTCACCAGCGAATTCACCGCGAAGAATCCCGATATCACCGTGAAATGGGTGACGCTCGAGGAGAACGTGCTGCGCCAGCGCGTGACCACCGACATCGCCACCAAGGGCGGCCAGTTCGACGTGCTCACCATCGGCACCTATGAGGTGCCGATCTGGGCCAAGAAGAACTGGCTGGTGCCGCTCGACAAGCTTGGCGCCGATTACGACGTCGGCGACCTCTTGCCCAAGATCAAGGATGCGGTCTCGGTCGACGGTAAGCTCTATGCCGCGCCGTTCTACGGCGAGAGCTCGATGGTGATGTATCGCACCGACCTGTTCGACAAGGCCGGCCTGAAGATGCCGGAGAGCCCGACCTGGGACTTCGTGGTCGACGCCGCCAAGAAGCTGACCGACAAGTCCGCCGGCGTTTACGGCATCTGCCTGCGCGGCAAAGCCGGCTGGGGCGAGAACATGGCGTTCCTGACCGCGATGGCCAATTCCTATGGCGCGCGCTGGTTCGACGAGAAGTGGGAGCCGCAATTCAATTCACCGGAATGGAAGAAGACGCTCACGACCTATGTCGACCTGATGAAGCAGGCCGGCCCTCCCGGCGCCTCTTCCAACGGCTTCAACGAGAACCTCGCGCTGTTCAACGCCGGCAAATGCGCGATGTGGATCGACGCCACGGTGGCGGCGTCGTTCGTGACCAACCCGAAGGACTCCAGGGTCGCCGACAAGGTCGGCTTCGCGCTGGCGCCGAACACCGGGCTCGGCAAGAACGCCAACTGGCTGTGGGCGTGGAGTCTCGCGATCCCCGCCGGCTCGAAGAAGGTTGACGCGGCCGAGAAGTTCATCGCCTGGGCGACCGGCAAGGATTACACCAAGCTCGTCGCGTCGAAGGAAGGCTGGGCCAACGTGCCGCCGGGCACGCGCAGCTCGCTGTACAAGAACCCCGACTATCTGAAGGTCGCCCCCTTCGCCAAGCTGACGCTGGCCTCGATCGATGCCGCCGATCCGAACAAGCCGACGGTGAAGCCGGTGCCTTACGTCGGCGTGCAATACGCGGCGATCCCTGAATTCCAGGGCATCGGCACCCAGGTCGGCCAGCAGTTCTCGGCCGCGCTCTCGGGCTCGACCTCCGTCGATGCGGCGCTCACCGCCGCGCAGACCGCGACCGAGCGCGAAATGAAGCGCGCCGGCTATATCAAGTGAGCATGATCCGGACCCGGAGGGCCGCGTTAGCGCAAAGCGTAAAGCGGTTTTCCGAAAAGATCATGCTCAAGACAAAGAGCGCAACCCGATAGCCAGGGCGTGCCAAACGCCCTGGCCGCCCGACCAGCTTAGACCTCCCGAGCTGGGTACTTGCGACCATCCTGTCCCGCAGCGGGATGGTCGCTCCTTTCCTTGAGAAGGAGGCGGGGATGGCGACCCAGCAGACCCAACTGCTCGCACGCACGCTGCTCACGCCCGCGGTGGCGCTGCTGTTCATCTGGATGATCGTGCCGCTGGCGCTCACGATCTATTTCGCGACCCTGCACTACAATCTGCTCGATCCCGGCTCCGAATCGTTCGTTGGCCTGGAGAATTTCCGCTACTTCCTGACCGATCCCGCATTCCTCGCCTCGCTGCAGAACACCCTGGTGCTGGTCGGCTCGGTGCTCGCGATCACGATCATCCTCGGCGTGCCGCTGGCGCTGCTGCTCGACCAGCAGGTGGTCGGGCTCTCGATCGTCCGCCTGATGGTGATCGCGCCGTTCTTCGTGATGCCGACGGTGAGCGCGCTGGTCTGGAAGAACCTGCTGATGCATCCGGTGTCGGGCCTGTTCGCCTGGATCGCGCATCTGTTCGGGCTGCCGGCGATCGACTGGTTCAACGACGCGCCGCTGTTCTCGGTGATCCTGATCATCTCCTGGCAATGGCTGCCGTTCGCGACCCTGATCCTGCTCACCGCGCTGCAATCGCTCGACGAGGAGCAGAAGGAGGCGGCCGAAATGGACGGCGCGCGCGCGATCTCGACCTTCATCTACATCACGCTGCCGCATCTGGCGCGCCCGATCACCGTGGTGATCCTGATCGAGACCATCTTCCTGCTCACGGTGTTCGCGGAGATCTTCGTCACGACCGGCGGCGGCCCCGGCCTGCAGACCACCAACATCGCCTTCCTGATCTATTCGCAGGCGCTGATCCAGTACGACGTCGGCAGCGCCTCGGCGGGCGGCCTGGTCGCGGTGGTGCTCGCCAACATCGTCGCCTTCTTCCTCGTTCGTATCGTCGGCCGGAATCTGGAGGCGTAACGTCATGGCGCGGATGGTCACGACACGGCGCAAGGTGATCTCGACGATGGCGGCCTGGCTGGTCGGCTTCCTGATCTTCTTCCCGATCCTCTGGATGGTGCTGGCGAGCTTCAAGACCGAGCTCGAGGCGTTCGCGATCCCGCCCTCGTTCCTGTTCTTCCACTGGACCACCGAGAACTACGCCACGGTGCAGGAGCGCAGCGACTATTTCCACCATGCGCTCAACTCGATCATCATCGCCGGCGGCTCGACCTTGATCGCGATGCTGATCGCGATCCCGGCAGCGTGGTCGATGGCGTTCTCGCCGACCAAGCGGACCAAGGACGTGCTGCTCTGGATGCTCTCGACCAAGATGATGCCGCCGGTCGGCGTGCTGGTGCCGATCTATCTGATCTACCGCACCTTCGGCCTGCTCGACACCCGCTCCGGTCTGGTCTTCATCCTGTGCCTCGGCAATCTGCCGATCGTGATCTGGATGCTGTTCACCTATTTCAAGGAGATCCCGAAGGACATCCTCGAGGCGGCGCGGATGGACGGCGCCACGATCGGGCGCGACCTGATCTACGTGCTGACGCCGATGGCGGTGCCGGGGCTGGCCTCGACGTTGCTGCTCAATCTGATCCTGGCGTGGAACGAGGCGTTCTGGACCCTCAATCTGTCGACCCTCGAGGCCGCGCCGCTTACCGTGTTCATCGCGTCCTATTCCAGCCCGGAAGGATTGTTCTGGGCGAAATTGTCGGCGGCGTCGACGCTCGCGATCGCGCCCATTCTCGTGCTCGGCTGGTTCAGTCAGCGGCAGCTTGTCCGCGGCCTGACCTTCGGCGCGGTCAAGTAGCAGAAAGGCTTGTCCCATGGGTCAGATTACGCTGCAGGGTGTGCAAAAATCGTTCGGGCCGGTTCACATCATCAAGGGCGCCGATCTCGACATCGCCGACGGCTCCTTCGTCGTCTTCGTCGGCCCGTCCGGCTGCGGCAAGACCACGCTGCTGCGATTGATCGCCGGGCTCGAGGACGTCACCGGCGGTGCCATCCTGATCGACGGGCGCAATGTGGTCGATGTGCCGCCGGCCAAGCGCGGGCTGTCGATGGTGTTCCAGTCCTACGCGCTCTATCCGCACATGAGCGTGCGCGGCAACATCGCGTTCGGCCTGAAAATGGCCGGGATCGCCAAGGACGAGATTAACCGCAAGGTCGAGGCGGCCGCGGCGACGCTCAACCTGACACCCTATCTCGATCGCAAGCCGCGCGAGCTGTCCGGCGGCCAGCGCCAGCGTGTCGCGATCGGGCGCGCCATCGTGCGCGAGCCGAAGGCGTTCCTGTTCGACGAGCCGCTGTCGAACCTCGACGCCGCGCTGCGGGTGCAGATGCGGCTCGAGGTGACGCGGTTGCAGAAGCAGCTCGGCACCACGGCGATCTACGTCACCCACGACCAGGTCGAGGCCATGACCATGGCAGACAGGATCGTGGTGCTGAACGGCGGCAAGATCGAGCAATATGGCTCGCCGCTCGAGCTCTATGAGAGGCCGGCCAACCTCTTCGTCGCCGGCTTCATCGGTTCGCCGAAGATGAATTTCGTCACCGGTGAGATCGCGAAGCAGCAGGGCGCCGCGACCATCGGGGTAAGGCCCGAGCATTTGAGGGTCGAGCGCGACGGGCAGGGCGGCTGGCACGGCACCGTCTCGGTCGCCGAGCATCTCGGCAGCGACACCTTCCTCTATGTCGACGCCGGACCGCAGGGAATGCTGACCGCGCGCTATGTCGGCGAGCTTGATCTGCATCCCGGCGACCGGGTGTCCCTGATCCCGGATCCGGCGCGCATCCACCGTTTCGACGACGGCGGAAAATCGATTCACGCATAGAGCATGATCCGGACCCGGAGGGCCGCGTTAGCGCAAAGTGTGAGCGGTTTTCCGAACAGATCATGCTCAAAAAGAAGCTAAGGAAGAAGAAATGTATCTCGAAAAATTCAGGCTCGGCGGCAAGACCGCCATCATCACCGGCGCCGGTCAGGGCATCGGGCTCGCCTGCGCCGAAGCGCTCGCCGAAGCCGGCGCCAAGGTCATCATCGGCGACCGCGACGCCAAGGTCGCCAATGACGCGTTAGCTGCGCTGAAGGCCAAGGGCTTCGACGCCGACATCGCGCTGATGGACGTGACGGATTCCGGCCGCGTCGCCGCGGTCGCCGACGAGCTGGTGCGCAAGTACGGCACGGTCGACATCCTCGTCAACAATGCCGGCATCGCGCGCAGCGAGACGCCGGCGGAAACGGTGACCGACGAGCACTGGCTCAACGTCATCGACGTCAACCTGAACGGCACCTTCTGGTGCTGCCGCGCCTTCGGCAATCACATGCTGAAGGCGAAGTCCGGTGCCATCGTCAATGTCGGCTCGATGTCCGGCTTCATTGTCAACAAGCCGCAGGAACAGTGCTTCTACAACGCCTCCAAGGCCGCGGTGCATCACCTGACGAAATCGCTCGCGGCCGAATGGGGCGCGCGCGGGGTTCGCGTCAACGCCGTGGCGCCGACCTATATCGAGACGCCGCTGAACGCCTTCGTGAAGAACAGCCCCAAAATGTACGACGCCTGGATCGGCGGAACCCCGATGGCGCGGATGGGGCAGGTCGACGAGATCGCCTCCGTCGTCTTGTTCCTGGCCTCCGACGCCGCGAGCCTGATGACCGGAAGCATCGTTCTGGTCGATGGCGGCTACACTTGCTGGTAGGCTTGCGCCGGGCGATCATGCTCAACAGCAGATAGAGCGGTCATGCGGCAAGCCTATATCGGGGTGGACGTCGGAAGCACCAGCGCCCGGGCGGGCGTATTCGACGAGACCGGGAAGCTTTTGGGGTCGGCCCGGCACCCGATCCGGGTCTGGCACGAGCCCGGCGACATCGTCGAACAATCGTCCGACGACATCTGGGCGGCCTGTGTTGCCTCGGTGCGCCATGCGATGCGGGAGGCTGCGGTTGCCGCCGAGCGTGTCAAAGGCATCGGCTTTGACGCCACCTGTTCGCTGGTCGTGCTCGACAGGGCGGGCCGGCCGCTCACCGTCAGCCCGTCCGGCGATCCCGCGCGCAATGTCGTGGTCTGGATGGATCACCGAGCGATGGACGAAACCGAATTCGTCAACGCGACCGGCGACAAGGTGCTGCGCTATGTCGGCGGCGCCATCTCGCCGGAGATGGAGGTCCCGAAGATTCTCTGGCTGAAGCGGCATCTGCCCGCGACCTACGAGGCTGCCGGGCACTTCTTCGATCTTGCCGACTATCTGTCGTTCCGCGCCACCGGCTCGCAGGCGCGCTCGACCTGCACTGTTACCTGCAAATGGACCTATGTCGCCGGCGAGGGGGGCTGGAGCGATTCCTTTTTCAGGCGGGTCAGCCTCGAGGCGCTCGCGGCCGACCGCTTTGGGCGGATCGGCAGCGAGATCGTGCCGCCCGGCTCGCCGCTCGGCCGCGGGCTGTCCGAGGATGCCGCGCGCGATCTCGGCCTGGTGCCGGGAATCGCGGTCGGTGCCTCCTTGATCGATGCGCATGCCGGCGGCGTCGGCGCGATCGGCGGCCGCGATGGCTCCGGCGCCGAGGTCGATGTCTGCCAACGGCTCGCCTACATCATGGGAACGTCGGCGTGCATCATGGCGACGACGGTCGATCCCTGCTTCGTGCCCGGCGTCTGGGGGCCGTATTTCGAAGGCATGGTGCCGGGCTTCTGGCTGAACGAGGGCGGCCAATCGGCGGCGGGCGCTGCGATCGATCACCTGCTCAAGTCGCATCCGGCGCATGCCGAGGTTGTGCTCGCGGCGAAGCGCGACGGCGTCGACGTCATCGAGTACATCGAGAAGCGGATCCTGGCGCGCAGCGGCCATGCCGGTGCCGCGGCGTTGCTTGCGCGCGACGTTCACGTTTTGCCGGAATTTCTCGGCAACCGTTCGCCCTATGCCGATCCCGGCTCGCGCGCGGCGATCGCGGGGCTCGATCTCGACACCGACGTGTCAGCGCTGGAGCGGCTGTTCATTGCCGGCCTGTGCGGGCTTGCCTATGGCCTTGCCGACGTCATCGACGCCTTGCAGGCGCATGGCGTCAGCGGCAAGACCATCGTGATCGGCGGTGGCGCGAGCCGCAGCCCCCTGGTGCGCCAGATCATGGCCGACACCACGGGCTACACCGTGGCGCTGCCGCAGACCGAGGAGCCGGTGCTGCTCGGCGCCGCGATGCTGGGCGCGGTCGCCAGCGGTGCGCACAACTCGATCAATGCGGCGATGGCCGGCATGTCGGCGCTCGGACGGTTGAGCGAGCCGACCAGGCCGGAGCTTGCCGATTTCCACCGCAGGAAGCGTCGCGTGCACAAAATGCTGCGAGAGCTGGACCGCGACAGCCGCGAGGCGATGAGGCGGGCGCCCGGCGAAGCGCCGACGTAAGGTTTGTCCCATGCTGCTGAGTTGCGGAGATGCGCTGATCGATTTCCTGCCGTCGAAGACGGCGGATGGACGCGAGGCCCTGACGCCCGCGGTCGGCGGCTCCTGCCTCAACATCGCGATAGGCAGCGCGCGGCTCGATGTTCCGACCGGCTTTGTCGGCGGCATCTCGACCGACACCTTCGGCAGGATGATCGCCGATCATGCCGCAGAGTCCGGCGTTGATCTTAGCCGCGCCACGCGCAGCAATCGCCAGGCCACGCTGGCCTTTGCGCGCGTCACCGGCACCGAGACGCAATACGCCTTCTACGACGCCGACACCGCATCGCGGAACTGGACCTATCGGCGCGATGCGGTCGCGCTTGACGGCGTCACCTGCGTGCATACCGGCTCGACCACGCTGGTCCCTGACAAGGGTGCGGCGGAGACGCTGGCCTTGATCGAGGATGCGCGGCCGAACGTGACGATCTCGCTCGATCCGAACTGCCGGCCGAATCTCGTCAGGGACAAGGACGCCTATCGCGCGCGCATGCTGGCGTTCTGCGACAAGGCCGACATCGTGAAAATGTCCGACGTCGACTTCGCCTATCTGTTCGGTGACGAGGCCCATGCTGCGAGGGCCGAGGCGCTGCTGTCGGGCGGCGCATCGCTTGTCGTCATCACGCGCGGCAATGATGGCGCCTGCGCCTGGCATCGCAAGACCGGACCGATCGCGGCCGAAGCGCCGGTGGTGAACGTCGTCGATACGATCGGTGCCGGCGACAGCTTTCAGGCCGCGCTGCTCGCCGCGTTGCATCGGTTGGGCCGGATCGCGCGACCGCGGCTGCGCGACGTCTCTGCGGCCGAGCTGACCCGTGCGCTGTCCTTTGCTTGCAAATGCGCCGCCTTCACCTGCACGCGGCCCGGCGCCGATCCGCCGCGGAGCCGGGAATTGCCGGCCGACTATTGGTAGGCCATGCACTGCCTCAGCCGGCGCGGCGTCTCGCGCGATGCCGTCGCTTGACGCCTAGTCTCATTTTGCGTGCTGCGCCTGCGAAGGCAAATCTGCCCGGCGATGCGTGAAGGTGTACGAAGCACCCGATATCGTTCGGATTTGATGCCAACCCGCGATCGCTGCATTTCGGTCGCGCGAACGCATGCCGTTCTCGCTTCGCATTGAGCGCATCGGTTGTCTTTGTGAAAGGCCGCGCTAACATGCAACCCATCCATCGATACCTGTCGTCGTCCTTTTTTGATCGTCTATTGCAGCGCAACCAGGCCACGCAGCGGGTTGCGCGCTCGCCAGGGCAACCGGGCCTCGAAGGGAAGTAGCAGCCACCCATCCCTAATATTGCAACCAAGAAATAACGGGGGAAGACATGTATGTGAGAGGGATTGCGGCATTCGCCGCCGCGCTCGGCGTTGGCCTGTTGTCGGGCGCTGCCATCGCGCAGGAAGTCAAGCAGGAGAAGCAGTCGGTCCTCGGCAACGCCAATGTGTCTCCGGTGACCCAGGAGCAGCTCAACGCCGCCGACAAGAACACCAGGGATTTCCTGCTCACCAACGGCAACTACGCCCAGACGCGATTCTATCCGGGCAAGCAGATCAGCCGGGACAATGTGAAGGACCTGCACGTCGCATGGATCTTCCAGACCGACGTCAAGGAATCGCTTGAGACATCACCGATCGTCGTCGACGGCGTGATGTTCGTCACGACGTCGTTCAGCCATGTCTATGCACTCGACGCCAAGACCGGTCAGCAGCTCTGGCACTATGCCCACAAGATGGGTCCGATTACGGTTTATTGCTGCGGTCCCAACAATCGCGGCGTGCAGGTGCTCGGCGACCGAGTCTATCTGGCGACGCTCGATTCCAAGCTGATGGCACTGAATGCCAAGACCGGCGAGGTGGTCTGGACCACCAACATCGCCGATCCCGAGCTCGGCTACAGCGAGACGATGGCGCCGACCGTGGTGAAGGACAAGGTCCTGATCGGAACCAACGGCGGCGAATACGGCATCCGCGGCTTCGTGCGCGCCTACGACGCCAAGACCGGCAAGCAGCTCTGGAATTTCCACACCATTCCGGAGAATTCCGTTGGTGTCTGGGCGACCAAGGATGCCACCGGCCGCGACATGCATCGCAATATCCAGGCCGAGAAGGACATGCTCGCCAAGATCGGCGATCCCTATGCCAAGCTCGGTGGCGGCGTGTGGCAGAACCCGTCGGTCGATCTCGCGACCAACCGGATCTACTTCGTCGTCGGCAACCCGTCGCCCGACCTCGACGGCTCGAACCGGCCCGGCGACAACCTCTACACCAACTCGCTGGTCTCGCTCGATCTCGACACCGGCAAGTATGTCTGCCACTTCCAGTACATCGCCCATGACGTCTGGGACCTCGACGCGGTCAGCCCGACGGTGCTGGTCAACGTCAAGGACAAGAGCGGCAAGACGATTCCCGGCGTCATTCATGCCGGCAAGACCGGGCACATCTATGTGCACGATCGCAAGGACTGCAGCCTGATCCGCTTCTCCGAGGCGATGGTGCCGCAGGAGAACATGTGGGTGCTGCCGACCAAGGAAGGCGCGCGCATGCTGCCCGGCGCCAATGGCGGCGTCGAATGGTCGCCGATCGCGACCGATCCGGGACAGGAACTGGCCTACGCCATCAACCTGCACCAGCCGATGACCTACCACGTCGAGAGCTCGGCCTATCCCAACGGCAAGCTGTGGCTGGGCGGCGCCTTCAAGGTGATCCCGGGCGAGAAGCAGGCGGGCAACATCACCGCAGTGAACTACAACAGCGGCAAGATCAAATGGCAGGTCAACACGCCCGAGCCGATGATCGGCGGCATCCTCGCCACCGCCGGCGGCCTGGTCTTCACCGGTGAAGGCAACGGCAAGTTCGCGGCCTACAATTCGTCGAACGGCAAGGAGCTGTGGAGCTTCCGGGCCGGCGCCGGTGTCAACGCGCCGCCGTCGAGCTACATGGTCGGCGGCAAGCAATATGTGGTGGTCGGCGCGGGCGGTAACACCCAGCTCGACTACAAGCGTGGCAACAACATCATCGCCTTCACGCTCGACTGAGCCCGGGCCTGATGCGTCAGCACGCGTGCGAACATTGACGGCGAGGCGGGACCGGTTCGGTCCCGCTTCTGTTTTCTACGGATGAGCAGATGTTCAGTAGATTGATGATTTGCGGCGTCGCGCTGCTGCTGATGGCGGTACAGGCGCGCGCGGAGACGATTGAAGACAAGGTGCAGGTCTGCGCCGGCTGCCACGGCGAGAATGGCAAGCCGGTCGACAAGACCATTCCGACGATCTGGGGCCAGCAGGCCGGCTATCTCTATATCCAGCTGCGCGATTTCAAGCGCGGCGATCGCAAGAGCGAGATCATGCAGCCGATCGCGGCGCAGTTCGAGCGCGACGACATGCTGGCGATCGCGGAATATTTCTCGCAGAAGCCGTGGCCTGACCTCGGCCAGCCGCGCGCGCCCAAGGACGTGGCGGAGAAGGCGGTCAGCGCCAGCCGCTCGGTCGGCTGCCCGGCCTGCCATCTCGATCGCTTCCAGGGCGACGGCACGGTGCCGCGGCTGGCCGGAATGGGACGGGATTATCTCGCCAAGACCATCGCCGATTTCCGCACCCGCGCGCGCGGCAACAATCCCGGCATGTCCGACCTGATGCTGGCAACGTCGCCCGACGACCTTGCCGCGCTGGTGGACTATCTGGCGGGGCTGTGAGCGGCGCTGAAGTTCACCCCTCGTTGCGGCTGATCTCCCTCTCCCCGTCCTTACGGTGAGAGGGTTGGGGTGAGGGGCTCTCTCCGCGAACACGGTGATAAACGTGCTCGTGGAAGCTCCCCTTCACCCGGAACGCATCTAACGATGCGTTCCGACCTCTCCCCGCAAGCGGAGCGAGGTGATGCGGAACTTGTTGCTCGATTCAACTCATCATGCCTCAGCGCGGCGTCAGCTCCTCGCGCAGCGCCGACAGGATGGTGAGATCGGCGGCGTGCTTGCCGGCCTTGTCGGCCAGCGCAGGGTCGGCGCCATGCGCCAGCAATGTCCTGGCAATCGCCGGATGATTGCCTTCGGCGGCGATCATCAGCGCCGTGCGGCCGCGCGCATCGCGGTCGTCGACCTTGGCGCCGCCTTCCAGCAGATATGAGACGACTTCCAGCGCCTGCGCCTCCGGCACGGTCTCATCCGGCCCGGCCGCCCACATCAGGAGCGTCAGATCGTTGGCGTAGCGCGCGTTGATGTCGATCTCGCGCGCGAGCAGCTGCTTGACGATGCCGAGCTGGCCGCCCGCCGCGGCATAGACGACCGGCGGCTTGCCGGTGTCGTCGGCCTTGCGGCCGTCGGCGCCGTGCGCCAGCAGCATGCGCACCACCATGTCCCTGCCGGCATAGGCCGCGGCCGCGACCGGGGAGGCGCCGCTGCGTCCGGTGAGATTGACGTCGGCGCCACGGTCGATCAGCCGCTGCACGATCGCGACATGGCCGCGCTCGGCGGCAAAATACAGCGCGGTCGATCCCGCGAGGTTGCGCGCATCGACCGGCGCGCCGCGCGCCAGCAGCAGGTCGACCATCGCAAGATGGCCGGAGCGGGCGGCGTGGCTCAGCGGCCTTGCGCCCAGCCGGTCCCGCGCATCGACCGAGGCGCCGTGATCGAGCAGCTCGGTGGCAAGGTTGATGCAATCGGCATTGGCGGCAGCGAACAGCGACAGCGAGATCTCGATCGCGCTGAGCCGGGCCTTGTCGGTTTCGTATTTGCGGATCAGCTCGCGGCACCGCGCCGGGTCGGCCGCCGCGAGGCTGCCGTGCACGCTACCGGCAACGATCAGCGCGGCGAGGGCGATGCGGCGATACAAGACGTGCTCCTCCGTATGGCGGATCGAGCGTCGCATGATCCTCCGTCGCTGCCAAGCCGCGCGGCCGGGAAGGGACCGCCGGCACCCGGCAGGCCATGCGCCGTCGCGGCGCCGCGGCGTTGCGCCATGCGTCCGAGCCGATGGACTTGCCGCATGCCGCGCGGCACGATGCGGGCGTCGACCCTGTCTGACGCGAGTCCTTGCCCGAATGAGCGACGATCTGTGTCTGCTGTCTGCCGTTGAGCTTCGCGGGCGCATCGCCCGCAAGGAGGTTTCGCCCGTCGAGGTTACGCGCGCGGTGCTCGCCCGTGCCGAGCGGCTGCAACCCGAATTGAACTGCTTCATCACGCTGTGCGGCGATGAGGCGATGGCGCAGGCAAAAGCCGCCGAGCGGCAAATCACGGCTGGCGAGCCGCTAGGTCTGCTCCACGGCATCCCCTTCACCGTGAAGGATATCGTCAACACCAAAGACATCCGGACGACCTTCGGCGCAGTGCCGTACCGGGACAACGTGCCCGACAATGATGCCGTCGCGGTGGCCCGTCTCCGTGCCCAGGGCGGCATATTGATCGGCAAGACCACGACGCCGGAGTTCGGTAGCAAATGCCTGACCGATTCGCCGCTGTTCGGACGGACGCGCAATGCATGGAGTGCCGAGCGGTCCAGTGGCGGCTCCAGCGGCGGAGCGGCGGTGGCCGTCGCGAGCGGCATCGCGCCGCTGGCGGTTGCGACCGATGGCGGCGGCTCCACCCGGATTCCTGCCGCCTGCAACGGCGTGGTCGGAATCAAGCAGAGCAACGGGGTGATCCCGCATAGCCAGGTGCAGGATGCTTTCGGCAACCAGACCTATGTCACACCGACCACGCGCACCGTTGCCGATACGGCGCTGATGATGCAGGCGATGGCGGGAGAGGATCCGTCGGACCCCTGGTCGATCGGGGTGCCGGTGCCCGACTATCTCGGGCTTGCGGCGCCGCGCGGCGACCTCAAGGGCCGGCGGGTGTTGTTCTGCATGTCGCCGCCGGGGCGTCCGGTGACGTCCGATGTGGCTGCGGCGTTCAAGGCAAGCCTCGACCGTCTGGCGAGCCTCGGCGCCGAGTTCGAAGAGTTTTCCGGCGACGGCTTTGACATCGAGCCGATCTGGCGTGCGATCAATCACACCGTCTGGCGCACCCGCTTCGAGAAGCTCGCGGCCGATCATCCCAATGATCTCAGCGCAACCTTCCTGAGGCAGCTCGCGCTGGCGGCGCAGGTCAGTGGTGTCGACTACCAGCGGGCGATGTTCGAGCGCACCGCGCTGTTCCGCCGGGTGCAGTCGTTGTTCGCGCGCGGCGATCTCCTGGCGATGCCGACCTTGACCCGATCGGCGCTGCCGATCGACCAGGACCTGTTCGGCACGATCGAGATCGACGGCCGGAGTTTCGACAGCGTGCGGCCGCACTGGTTTCCCTGGACCATGCTGTTCAACATGACCGGGCATCCAGCCGTCAGCATCCCCGCAGGTTTCGGCCGCGACGGCCTGCCGATCGGACTGCACCTGGTCGGCCGCTTCCGGGCCGATGCGGAACTGTTGCGCGTTGCAGCGTTGTTCGAGGCGGCGAGCGACTTGCTTGGTCGCTGGCCGACCTGATGTTGTCGGCGACGCTGATCGCGGCGTCGCCGGTTCAGCCGCTCTGCCCGGTGCTTGCATTGGCGATGGCGCGCGCGACATTGGCGATCACCTCGTTGCACTTCTCCATGGGGGCACTTGCCCCGGTCAGGTAAACCGTCACCACGATCGGCTTGCGGCCGGGCGGCCAGAATGCGCCGATGTCGTTGTAGGTGCCGCGCTCGCCGGTGCCGGTCTTGTCGGCGACCCGCCAGTCGCGGGGCACGCCGGCGCGCAGCCTTGCGTCGCCGGTTTTGTTGGCGACCATCCAATCCACCAGCTTCTGGCGCGAGGCCGCGGACAGGACATCGCCGAGCAGCACGCGCTGCAAATCCTTCAGCATCGCGACAGGACTCGTGGTGTCGCGCTGGTCGCCGGGCATGGCTTCGTTCAGCTCGACCTCCCAGCGGTCGAGCCGGCTGACATTGTCGCCGATAGTGCGGAAGAAGCTGGTGAAGCCGGCGGGCCCGCCGATCTCGCGCAGCAGCAGGTTGGCGGCGGTGTTGTCGCTGAGCGTGACGGCGGCCGCGCAGAGTTCGGACAGCGTCATGGCCGATCCGACATGCGCCTTGGTGACCGGCGCGTAGGCCAAGATATCCTTGGCCTCGATTTGCATCCGCTGATCGAGGCTGGATTCGCCGCGGTCGACCCGGTGCAGCACCGCGGCCGAGGCCAACGCCTTGAAGGTGCTGCACATCGGGAACCGCTCGTCGCCACGCCGGCTCGCGCGCAATCCTGTCTCCATGTCGAGCGCGGCGACGCCGAGCCGGCCGCTGGTCGCCAGCTCGATGCGCGCAAACTCCTGCTGCAGCCGCTGCGCCGGCTCGCTTGGTCCTGCCGCCGCGCCTTGCCGCGGCAGGGTGCAGGACACCGCAAGGCCCAGCGCGCGCAATCCAAATGTCCGTCTCGTCAGCATGTCGAATCTCCCGTTGGCGACGCGAACCTGCCGGGCGGCGTGACGGCGCACAAACAATCATTTATACAGCGAGACATGAGGAAAACTTGGTCATGACGCCGTGCGCCGGCATCTCCCGCTGAACGCGCTGCGCGCCTTCGAGGCCTCCGCGCGGTTGCTCAGCTTCACCCGCGCCGGGATGGAACTGCGCGTGACGCAGACCGCGATCAGCCATCAGGTCAAGCAGCTCGAGGATCTCCTGGGTACGAGCCTGTTCCGCCGGCTGCCGCGCGGGCTGGTGCTCACCGACGAGGGGCTGGCGCTGCTGCCGGTGCTGTCAGACGCGCTCGACCGGATCGGCGCCGCGATCGACCGCATCGAGGCCAAGGGCACGCGCGAGGTCGTGACCGTCGGCTGCGTCACGACGTTCGCGACCGGATGGCTCTTGCAACGGGTCGAGCGCTTCAAGCGCGCGCATCCCTATATTGATCTGCGCCTGCTCACCAACAACAACCGCGTCGACATCGCAGGCGACGGGCTCGATCTCGCGCTGCGCTTCGGCGACGGCTCGTGGCACGGCACCGAGGCGATCCATCTGTTGTCCGCGCCGCTCTCGCCGGTGTGTTGCCCCGACGCGGCGGACCGGCTGCGCAAGCCGTCCGATCTGGCGCAGGAATTCTTGCTGCGCTCCTACCGCGCCGAGGAATGGCCGCTGTGGTTTGCGGTCGCCGGCGCGCCGTGTCCGAAAATCCAGGGACCGATCTTCGACAGCTCGGTCGCGATGGCAGAAGCCGCCGCGCGCGGCGTCGGCGTCGGGCTGGTGCCGATCGCGATGTTCGAAAATGAGCTGGCCTCCGGCCGGCTGCTGCGGCCGTTCGCGGCCGAGGTCCCGGCGGGATCCTATTGGCTGACCTGGCTGAAGTCGCGAGAGGTGACGCCGGGCATGCGCGCGTTTCGCGACTGGCTGCTTGAGACGTTGCGGACGGAGGCGAGTGAGGTGGAGGACGCCGTTGCGCCTGCACCGCGGCGGAAGATCAAGACAAAGGCCAGACCGAAGCCGCGGACCAAGACCAAGCGGCGTTAACGTCTGACGACGTGACTTCAACTATCGTCACGATTATTTCGGGATTATCGAATAATGCCGCTGATTTGCCCGACATGTCAAGTGCCGTGTCGGACGCCCGCAGCCGCCGGCTACTTTGCATGGGGTTGTTTTCGATATTTTTGGCGGTGCGCTCCCGCGCCGGCTAGCTGTCGCATCTGGCGCGCGACCTACGCCAGATGGCACGCCACGGAATGCCCGTTCCTGCCTTCCAGCAGTTCCGGTGCGATCTGCCGGCAACGCTCCTCGGCGATCGGGCAGCGGGTGTGGAAGTGGCAGCCCTTGGGCGGATTCATCGGGCTCGGCACGTCGCCCTTCAGGCGGATGCGGTCGCGCTTCGCCTTGGGATCCGGCACCGGCACCGCCGAGAGCAGCGCCTTGGTGTAAGGGTGCTGTGGATTGCGGTAGAGATCGCTGGCCTTGGCGAGCTCGACGATGCGGCCGAGATACATCACCGCGACGCGGTCGGAGATGTGCTCCACGACAGAGAGATCGTGGGCGACGAACAGATAGGTGAGGTTCAGCTCGGCCTGCAGATCCTCGAGCAAATTGATGACCTGGGCCTGGATCGAGACGTCGAGCGCGGAGACCGGCTCGTCGCACACGATCAGCTTCGGCTCCAAGGTCAGCGCGCGTGCGATCGCGATGCGCTGGCGCTGGCCGCCGGAGAATTCGTGCGGGTAGCGCCGCATGTGTTCGGCCTTCAGCCCGACCTTGACCAACAGGCTCGCGACGCGGTCCTCGCGCTCGCTGGCCGAGGTCACGAGATTGTGGATGATGAAGGGCTCGCCGAGGATCGCGCCGACGGTCATGCGCGGGTTGAGCGAGGCGAACGGATCCTGGAACACGAGCTGCATGTTGCGCCGCATGGCGCGCAGATCGCCGCCGCCGAGGCCGGTCACGCTCCGGCCGTCGAACACGATTTCGCCCGAGGTCGGCTCGATCAGCCGCAACACGCAGCGGCCGGTGGTGGATTTGCCGCAGCCGGATTCGCCGACCAGCCCCAGTGTCTCGCCGCGGTTGACCGAGAACGACACGCCGTCGACCGCGTAGACCTGGCCGACCTCGCGCGAGAGCAGGCCGCCCAGCACCGGAAAGTGCTTCTTCAGATTGGAAACCCGCAGCAGCGGCTCGCTCATGACGCGTCTCCGAGGTGGCAAGCCATGCGATGGCCGGGTGCGATCTCGCGCAGCCGCGGCTCCTTTTCGGTACAGATGCTCATGGCGTATTTGCAGCGGGCGGCAAAACGGCAGCCGGGCGGCGGGTTGATCAGGATCGGCACCGAGCCGCCGATCGCCTCCAGCCGCGTCTTGTGCTCGGCGTCGAGATCGATGCGCGGGATCGAGCGGATCAGGCCCTGGGTGTAGGGGTGGCCGGGATTGCCGAACAGTTCGTCGACCGGCGCCTCTTCCACCACCTTGCCGGCGTACATCACGACGACGCGCTGCGCGGTCTCGGCGACCACGCCCATCGCGTGGGTGATCAGCATCACCGCCATACCGAAGCGTTCCTTCATGTCCTGCAACAGGTCGAGGATCTGTGCCTGAATGGTGACGTCGAGCGCGGTGGTCGGCTCGTCGGCGATCACGAGCTTGGGGCGGCACGCCAGCGCCATCGCGATCATCACGCGCTGGCGCATGCCGCCCGAGAACTGGTGCGGATAATGATGCACGCGGCCTGCGGCGTTGGGGATCTGCACCAGCTTCAGCATCTCGATGGTGCGCTCGAGCGCCTGCTTCTTGGTCACCGCCTCGTGGCGGCGCAGGCTCTCGGCGATCTGCTCGCCGATGGTCAGCACCGGATTGAGCGAGGTCATCGGCTCCTGGAAGATGAAGCCGATCTCCTTGGCCCTGATGTCGTCGAGCTCATGACTGGTCAGCGGCACCAGGTCGCGACCCTCGAAGATGATCTCGCCTTCGACGATCTTGCCCGGCGGCATCGCGATCAGCTTCAGGATCGACATCGCGGTGACGGTCTTGCCGCAGCCGGATTCGCCGACCACGCACAGCGTCTCGCCGCGGTTGATGCTGATGTCGACGCCGTCGACCGCCTGGAGGATGCCGTCGTCGGTGGTGAAATGGGTTTTCAGGCCCTTGATGTCGAGCAGCGCCATCAGATCACCTTGCGCGCGTCGAGCGCGTCGCGCAGCCCGTCGCCGATGAAGTTGATGGCGACCACCGCGATGAAGATCGCGCCGCCCGGAAACAGCGCCCAATGCGGGCCGATGTCGAGGAAGTCCTTGGCGTCATAGAGGATGCGGCCCCAGGTCGGCGTATCCGGCGGGAAGCCGAGGCCGAGAAACGACAGCGTCGATTCCGCGATGATGGCGGCGGCGACGTCGATCGTGCCGGCGATGATCACGGGTCCCAGCGCATTGGGCAGGATGTGGCGCACCACCTGGCGCACCGGGCTCGCGCCGAGCGCGCGCGCCGCCTCGACGAACTCCTTCTCGCGCAGCGACAGGAACTGGGCGCGCACCAGGCGCGCGACCGGCATCCAGCGCAAGCCGCCGATCACCAGCACGATCAGGATGAAGATGCCGCCCTCCGGGCCGAACATCGCCTTCAGCCCGTCGCGGAACAGATAGATCAGCATCAACAGCAGCGGCAGTTGCGGCAGCGACAGGAACAGATCGGTCAGCCACATCAGCGCGTAGCCGAGCGCGCCGCGCGACATGCCGGCGAGCGCGCCGATCAGCGTGCCGACGAACACCGAGACCAGCATCGCGGCGAGGCCGACCGCGAGCGAGATGCGCCCGCCATAGATCATGCGGGCGAGCAGGTCCTGGCCGAGATCGTCGGTGCCGAACGGATGCGCCAGCGATGGCCCCTGCAGGCCGGCCACGACGTCCATGTCGCTGATCGAGACGCGCCAGACGAACGGGCCGATCACGACGGCCGCGATCAAAAGCAGCAGCAGCACGGCGCTGACCACAGCCGGCCGGTGCCGGCGGTAGCGCCGCCAGGTTTCGCGCCAGGGCGAATAGCCGCGCCGCTCAGCGGAAGGAGATGCGAGGGTCAAGCCAGCCATAGAGGACATCTGCGATCAGGTTGAACAGCACCACGAGACACGCGAAGACGAAGGTCACGGCCATCACGACCGGCGTGTCATTGGCGAGGATGGAGGAAATTAGGAGCGAGCCGATGCCGGGAATCCGGAAGATCTGCTCGGTGACGATGGCGCCGCCGAACACGGCGGGCATTTGCAGCGCAATGAGCGTGACGACCGGGATCATCGCGTTGCGCATCACATGCTTGACGATCACCTTGGCCTGCCCGAGCCCCTTGGCGCGGGCGGTGGTGACATAGTCGAGCCGGATCACGTCGAGCATCGCCGAGCGCACGAAACGGGTCATCGACGCCGCCTGGAACAGACCGAGCACCATTACCGGCATGATCGCCTGCCGGATCATCTCCAGCAGCCAGGGAATGCCGCTGCCCGGCACGTCGGTGTAGACGAAGGGCAGCCAGTCCAGCTTCACCGAGAACACCAGGATGAACAGGATGCCGGTGAAGAAGGTCGGCAGCGAGAAGCCGATGAAGGCGAAGGTGTTGGCGAGCTGGTCGAAGATCGAGTAGGGCCGGGTGGCGGCATAGACGCCGACCGGGATCGCGATGAGCAGCGCCAGCAGTTGGGCCGAGCCGATCACGTAGAGCGTGGTCGGCAGCCGCTGCAGGATCAGGGTGTCGACATTGATCCGGCTGACAAAGGAGAAGCCCCAGTCGCCCTGCGCCATCGCCGCGAGCCAGTGCAGGTAGCGAAGATAGATCGGGTCGTCGAGGCCGAACTTGGCGCGCAGCGCGGCCTGCACCTCGGGCGGCACGTTCGGATTGGTCGCGAGCTCGCTGAACGGATCGCCCGGCGCGAGCGCCAGCACCACGAACAGCACGAGCGAAATCCCGAGCAGGCTCGGGATCGCGATCATCAGGCGACGCAGGATATATTGACTCATCGAGAGATCATCTAACTAACGCTCGCACCTTGAGCACGTTGACCTTGCTTCCAGTCGAAAGGCGAGCTTCACGTCGCCCCGCGTGCGGGGTGAGGTCGGAATTCAAGCACAGCTTGAATCCGGGTGAGGGGGACTCTCCACGAACTCACCTTCCAACGCATTTGCGGATAGAGCCCCTCACCCGACCCTCCAAGAGCGAGCTCCGCTCGTCTCGACCCCGTAAGAACGGGGAGGAGGGAGAAGATGCACCTACTCAAGCACCGAACCTGTGCCCGTGTCTCAGGTTTCACGATACCAGTCTTGCAGATTGTCGGTCTGGTTGGCCCAGCCGGAGAGCGCGGGCCGCACCGTGTTGGAGCAGGCTTCCACCGCGAGGCGGTGCATCACCGGGATCACCACCGTGTCCTGCCACATCAGATCGTTGCACTTGATGTAGAGCTCGGCCCGCTTGACCGGATCGGTCTCGGTATCGGCGGCATCGACCGCAGCGTCGAAATCCTTGTTGACCCAGCGCGGAAAGTTGCGGCCCTGCCACTTGTTCTCCTTGGTGGCCAGCTCGCGCGAGTGGTAGCGCCGCATGTGCAGGGCGGGATCGGGCTGCGTCATCGGGATCTGGAACATCTCGATGTCGGCATAGAACTTGGAATAGGTGTCGGGGTTGGCGACGTCGGAGGAGAAGAACACCGAGGCCACCACCGACTTCAGCTCGACGTCGATGCCGGCCTTCTGGCAGGCCTGCTTGACGATCGCCTGGGTCTTCTGCCGCGGGCCGTTGATCGAGGTCTGGTACAGGAGCTTCAGCTTCTTGCCGTCCTTCTCGCGGATGCCGTCGGCACCGGCCTTCCAGCCGGCCTGCTCGAGCAGCGCGCTCGCCTTCTCGACCGAGAATTCCCATTTGGTGTTCTTGGAGACGAACTCCTCGGGGCCGTTGAGATAATTGGCGGTGGCGCGGCCGGCGCGGCCGTAGATCGCCTTCTTGACGGAATCGCGGTCGACCAGCAGCGCCAGCGCCTTGCGCACCGCCGGGTCCGACAGGATCGGATGCTTGGTCTTGATCGACGAGCGTTCGCCGTCGACCTCGGTGTTCGGGTCGGTGAAGTTGATGGCGATGAATTCGATGTCGCCGCCGACGGCATAGAGCGTCTTGCCCTTGCCGCCCTTTTCCAGCCGCAGCAGCACCTCGTCCTCGACCTGGATGTTCCAGGCGAAATCATATTCGCCGGTCTGGATCACCGCGCGCGCCGCCGACACCGCATCGCCGCCGCCCTTCATCTCGATCGTGTCGAAATAGGGCCGGTTCGGCATGTGGTAATCGGGGTTGATCTCGCCGCGCACCAGATCGCCCGGCTTGAACTCGACGAATTTGTAGGGGCTGGTGCCGACCGGCTTCAGGTTGTTCGGCGCCTCGCGCGACTTGCTGCCCTTGTACTCGGCGAACAGATGCTTCGGGATGATGCAGCCATAGGCGCCGACGAACGCGTTGGCCCAGAACGGCGTCGGATCCTTGAACTTGATGCGGACCGTGAGGTCGTCGACCTTCTCCACGGTCATGCCGGAATAGGTGCCGCTCGAGACCGCCGCGGTCGCGGGGTCGGTGGCATATTCCCAGTTGAACACGACGTCGTCGGCGGTGAAGGGTTTGCCGTCGTGCCATTTGACGCCGGGCTTGAGTTTCCAGACCACCGTCTTGGCATCTTTGGAAAGTCCGCCGTTCTGGATCGAGGGGATTTCGGCGGCGAGGATCGGGTTGAGATGGCCGTCGACGTCCCAGCTTGCCAGCGGTTCGTAGAACAGCCGCGAGCCGTCCTGGTCCTTGGTGCCGGTGGCGAAGTGCGGATTGAGCAGGGTCGGGCCCTGCCACCACAACAGCTTCAGCGGACCACCGCCGCCGCGCTTGGTCGGCTTGTAGGGATTGGGGCTCTGCGCCATCGCGACGCCGCCGATCGCAAGAATCTGGTTGGCCATCGGCGCGGTGAGGCCGACGGCAATCATTCGCTTGACGAAGGCGCGGCGATCCATCCGCCCGTCCTTCACATCGTCGATCATGCCACGCAGATTCTTGTCGAACATTGTCCCCTCGGTCCGGCTCAATTGGCTATTGCGGCGGGCCGTGGAACCGGCCGCCGTGTTGGCGGCAGGATGGCACACCGAATGATCGCGAAGGTCAACGCCTCCCGCCCTTCAGTGCCTAGGTCTTTTGGCTATCGCTTGTGCAGAACCTCCCCCCGCCGCACATCGGTTCAGCAGATCGGCGCCAAAAGCGCGCCCTGGCGCGCCTCGCAGTGCGGAAAATTTGTTCGTTATCCTTTGTTCCGAGATGCTTTTTTGCCACGCAGGCCGGAGTCCGCGTCTGAAGGCCGAGCTATCGCATATGCGACCGATCCCTCCCCAAACTCGTCCTGCCCGGCCTTGTGCCGGGCATCCGCGTCTCCGTTTCCGCGTGAGAAAGATGTGGATGGCCGGAACAAGCCCGGCCATCACGATGTGGACATGCGATTGCTTGATCCCGGACAGCAGGTCCGGCCCGCTCTCAATGCGGCTTTCAGGCTATCGACATATCCAACGGCGGTGCAACATTCGCCGGCAGCGGACTGACATAGGGCGTTCTTGCGGTCCGCTTCTTGAGGTCGGCCTTGGCGGCCGCGATCAGTTCCGGCTCCATCAGCGCCTTGACGCCGAGGCCGGCCATCGCCTTGGCCGCCTGCACCATCGCCTTGTGCGCGGCCGGCGTCTTGCCCTGCGCCACAACCTGCCAGGTGTGGAACGGCGTGCCGATTGCAACCGTCGGTGCATGAACCTGCACGGTCGGCACCACCCAGCTGACGTCGCCGACGTCGGTCGAGCCGATCAGCGGATTGCGCTTGGCGTCGATCGGCACCAGGAAATCGGCGAGCGGCCGGTCGGTCGGCTCCATGCCGATCGCGTAATAGACCGAGGCGATGTCCTTGTCGGTCAGGGTCGCGCGGATCTTGCCGGCGAAATCCTTGTCGGCATCGTCGAAATGCGGCGGCCCGAGCTCTTCCATGATCCGGTGCAGCGTCTGTTCCAGCGGCGTGTTGGGCAGGATGTTGGAGACCGCGGAGATGATCTTCATCTCCACCTTGGTCTCGGTCATCAGCGCCGCGCCCTGCGCGATCTTGTGCACGCGCTCGACCAGCTCGTTCATGCCGGGCAGGTCGCGGGCGCGGATCGAATAACGCACGCGGGCATGGGCCTGCACCACGTTGGGCGCGATGCCGCCGGTGTCCAGCAGCGCGTAGTGCACGCGGGCGTCGCTCGGCATGTGCTCGCGCATGTAGTTGACGCCGACATTCATCAATTCCACCGCATCGAGCGCGCTGCGGCCGAGATGCGGCGAGGCCGCCGCATGCGAGGTGCGCCCGGTGAAGATGAAGTCTGCGCGGGTATTGGCGAGCGACGGTGTCACCGCCACCTCCCAAAAACTGTGCGGATGCCAGGTGATGGCGATGTCGGCGTCCTCGAACGCGCCACAGCGCACCATGAAGGCCTTCGCCGCGCCGCCTTCCTCGGCGGGACAGCCGTAATAGCGCACGCGGCCCGGAACCTTGTTGGCCGCAAGCCAGTCCTTCACCGCGGTCGCGGCGAGCAGCGCGGAGGAGCCGAGCAGATTATGGCCGCAGCCATGGCCGTGGCCGCCGCTCTCGACCGGGCGATGCTCGGCGATTCCGGACTCCTGGCTGAGACCGGGCAGGGCGTCATATTCGCCGAGGAAGGCGATCACCGGGCCGCCTTCACCCCATTCGCCCATCACCGCGGTCGGGATGTCGGCGACATTCTCGATGATGCGAAAACCCTGATGGCGCAGCTCGGCCAGATGTTCGGCGGATGATCGCGCCTCGGTGTAGCAGACCTCGGGCATCGCCCAGACCCGGTCGCTCAATTCGATGAAACGCGGCTTGATCGCGTCGACGCCGCGCCAAACGTCACTACGGTTGTCCATTTGCTCCGGTTCCTTAACGCTAGAGCATGATCCGGAAAAGTGTGAAGCGGTTTTCCGAAGAGATCATGCTCAGACAATGAGCCAAAGCGCGATGACCTCATCGCGCTTTGGGCAATCTGAAGCGCGAAACGCTAGCAGCTTGCCGCGACGCCGCCTAGCGCGCCGCGGCAGACCTGCTTTTCCGAATGTCACGTCTTGGTGTGCAGAAATATTTCTGCGTCAGGCGGCGCTGAGCCGCTCGAGGCCTTTCCAGTCGAAGGCGATGCCGTGCCCGGGGCGATCCGGCGCGATCGCCATGCCCTGCTCCAGAACCAGCGGATGCTCGATATAGCGATCGAGACCGAAGCCGTGCGCCTCGAGATACGATCGGTTCGGGCACGCCGCCAGCAGATGCACCGTGATGTCATGCGCGCCATGACTGGTGACGGGAATATTGAAGGCCTCGGCGAGCCGGGCGATCTTCATGAAGCTGGTCACGCCGCCGCAATTGGTGACGTCCGGCTCGGCATAGGACAGCGCGCCGCCGGCGATATAGGGCTTGAACTCCCACAGGCTGCGCAGGTTCTCGCCTGTTGCGATCGGCACGCCACCGGCCTGCAGGATGCGGGCGTGGCCTGCGACGTCGTCCGGAATGGTCGGCTCCTCGAGCCAGGTCAGGTCGAACGGTTGCAGGGCGCGCGCGGCGCGGATCGCCTCCTCGACGGTCCATTTCATGTTGGCGTCGGCCATCAGCGGAAACTCGTCGCCGAGATGGCCGCGCATCGCCTTCACGCGCGCCACGTCGGACGCAAGGCTCGGCCGGCCGACCTTCATCTTGATGGCGCGAAAGCCCTTGGCCAGATTGTCGTCGGTCTGCTTCAGCAAACCATCGAGCGGCAGATCAAGATCGATGCCGCCGGCATAGCAGGGGACGCGGCGGTCGAAGCCGCCGAGCAGCTGCCACAGCGGCAGCGATGCCCGGCGCGCCTTGAGGTCCCACAACGCGACGTCGAGCGCGGACAGCGCCAGCACCGTCGGCCCGCCGCGGCCGCCATAATGCAGCGCCCACCACACTTTGTGCCAAAGCTGCTCGGTGTCGTCGGCCTCCATCCCGCGCGCGATCTCGGGAATTTCGCGGCGCAGGAGATCGGCGACGGCGCCGCCATTGCGGCCGACCGTGTAGGTGTAGCCAGTGCCCTCCGCGCCGTCGGCGTCGCGGGCGCGGATCGTGACGAGCTCGAACGCCTTGATCTCGCCATGCGTGCTGTCGCTCAGCACCACCGGGAGCGGGATCTTGTAGAATCCGATGCTGAAGTCCTTGAGGATGGCCACGCCGGAACTCCCTGTCATGGACGTATGCAATGCGCGGCATACGATCCCAGAAGCCCCGGCTGCCCGCAACCTTGCGCCTGCGAATGTCTGCCTTGAGCGATCGGCGTGTCTTCTGAGATGCAAGGCATATGACCGCGTGGCAGCGCAGCGGTGACACGCGCTGGACGTCGGCGCGCTGCGTCTGAACGGGATTCAGCGCCCGCATTGCGGTCGCATTGGCTCCAATGAATGGCCACGGAAAAATCAGACGCCAGCCAAACTTCGCGCGTAGGTTTTATCGCTTGCTGAACTGAAAGGAACCGACCATGCGCAATTTCACTGCATTCGTCACTGTTGCTGTGCTCGCCCTCGGAACGCCCGCCTTGGTGCAAGCGCAAGGCGCACAACCCAAGGCGCCGCCGCAATCATCTGATCAGTCCAATGTCATCCGCAGCATTGAGGTCGTCGACATCAAGGACCTCAAGCCCGAGATGCGATCGAAGGTCGAGGATGCCATTGCAAAGACAAAGGAGGACGACATCCAGTCGCTTCGGAAGTCGATTGACGCGACGCCGCAGGCGGTCTCCGCGCTCAAGGCCAAGGGCCTGACTTCGTCGCAGGTCGTCGCTATCAACATCGCCGACGGCGTCCTGACGATGTTCGCCAAAACAGCCTGACAAGGATCGGCGAATGTCGGCGTCGGTGGTTGGACCTCCCCGCGGCCACCGATGCCAACGACTCCCGCAGCCGGCGCTGCGGGAGTTTTCATTTCTCATCGGCGCGGCGCGTCCGATGGACTTTCACCGAGAAGAGTGATCAGTCAGGCGCGCTGGGCCTGGTACGTTCCGCGCGTTTCAATTCGCGATCGATCAGCGTGCAGACGCGCCGCCGCGCCAGCAGGTCGAGCCGCGCGCGCGTCGTGCCTTGCCTGGTCTTGCCGTTGATGTCGAACGACCAGGCCCAGAGGTCGGGTTCGATGTTCGTGAGCGTGTACTGAATGTCCCGATGACGATCGATCAGCTTCTTCATGCCGTTTCTTCTTGTTGGCTGAAGATTGCATAGCCAGATCGTGAAGGCGCCTGTATCCGGTCGAATACTGAGTCGGGTGTCCGCGGGGCGGAATTTTTCCCAATCACTGATTTGGGGTCGCTGTCCAGTGGCTGCGTGCAACTGACGAGTGCTCATGAAGATTCGCCGTCGTCCTGGCGAAGGCCCATTACCCCACGTGCGCATTGTTGCGCGACGCTGGGGCCACGATCTCGTTCACGATCAAAATGCGGGGGCTATGGGTCCCTGCTTTCGCAGGGACGACGGGTGGAGAGATCTCAGCTCAGCGTCACTACAACAGTCATCCCACCCCTCACAAATTGATCACCCCGCGCCGCGCGGCGTGGGCGACGGCGTCGGTGCGGCCGGTGGCGTCGAGCTTGTCGAGCAGCGAGCCGACATGAAACTTGGCGGTGTGGACGGAAATTCCGAGCCGCTGTGCGATCATCTTGTTGGATGCGCCTTCGGCCAGCAGCGCCAGCACGTCGAGCTCGCGCGGCGTCAGCTCGAAGTCGCCGGCCCCCGCGGCCTCGCGGTTGCGTGCGACGACCGCTGCCGTGGCCTGTTCGCCCGGCGCGGCGAGCCGCAGGCCGGCGACGCTGCCGAGCAGGGTCGCCAGCCGGTCGGCGAGGACGGCGTCGTCGACCTCGAGCGCGATGACGATCTCGTTGGCCGGCTCGCCGCTCACGTCTCGGGCCTCTCGCCGACCGTCACCTTGAAGTTCAGCGGCTCGCCGCCGCGATGCACGGTAAGCTCGACCACCGTGCCGACGCTCTGCGGTCCGAGGCCGCGCGACAGCGCCCGCACGCCGGACAGCTTCTCGCCATTCACGGCAATGATCACGTCGCCCTGCCGGATGCCGGCCGCGGCCGAGGGGCCGGCCTTGTCGACGTTCATCACCATCGCGCCGAGGCCGTCGTCGAGACGGACCGACTGCAAGCCGACGCCAAGATATCCGCGCGCGATGCGGCCGCTCTTCTCGAGCTGGCCGGCGACCCGCTCGATGGTCGTAGCCGGGATCGTCAGCACGCGGCGCGGGCCGAGCACGGCCATGCCGAACGGCTCGCCCGCGGCGTCCAGCGCGAGGCCGCCCTGCTGGCTGTGCCGCAGCCGAACGTCGAGCTCGATCCGTGCATCGATTTCGCCGCCGCGCAGGCTGCGCCAGGCCGGACCCGACAGTGCGACCATGCCGAGCCGCGCGGTCGGCGCGCCGCGGTCGGCGGCGACGATCACCGCGAGCGATCCCAGCGCGGGGCTCCCGGTCGACAGCTTGACGGGGGCGGCGGCGCCGTCGACGCGCAGCAGCGCGATGTCGGTGGTGTGGTCGCGTCCGACGATGGTCGCCTGCCTGCGGCTGCCGTCGGCAAACTGGACTTCGATCTCGCCCTCGTCGGCCAGCGCTTCGTCGGCGGTGACGACAAGGCCCGCCTTCCAGACAAAGCCGGAGGCGCGCGCGCGATACGAATGCACGGAGACGATTGCGGGCGCAGCGCGCGCAATGGTCTCCGCAAGGGCTGACGACAGCGAGGACAGGATATTCGGTTCGGTCATGGGAAACTCCGTTGGCTTCCCTCAATCTGGGATGTCGCGGCTGACGGCGATACTGGCCGGATGGGCAGGGTGTGGCCGGACCGCCCGGAACTGCCGCTCAGCTCAGCCGCTGCAGGGTCGCCTTCGGGCTCTCGCCGAACTTGGCGCGGTAGGCGCTCGCCATCCGGCTCAGATGGGTAAAGCCGAGGTCGAATGCAATATCGACGATGCGTTCGCCCGGCCGCGCCGTCTTGAGGCGGGCGTTGAGATGGGCGAGGCGGATGTCGAGCAACATCTCGGACACGGTGGTGCCGAAGTGACGGCGGAAGCCGAGTTGCAGCGCGCGGATGCCGGTGCCCGCGATCTCCGCAAGCTCGGCGAGGTCCAGCGGCTCGGTCGCCCGGCTCTCCAGAAAGGCGCGCACGCGTTTCAAGGCGGCCGGCTGGGCCTCAGTGCGGCCGTTGAAGACATCGATCGCCGAACTCAGGTTGTGCCGCTGCCCGTTGAGCAGGACATTGAGAAACGACTCGCGCCAATCGGCCGCCGCGACCGCCGACAAGGTCTTGCGCGGCCCGAGCTGCTCGGCGGCCGTGACAAGATGCTCGATCCTGGCCGAGAGCGTCTGCCCGAGCGGCCCGCTCAGCGCGACGGCCGGATCGAACTCGACTTGCCTCACCGCCACGCCGCCAAGCGCCGCGGCGCGATGCTCGACCAGCCTGCGGTCGAGCAGCAAGATCAGCTGGGCGCAGTCGCCGCGCCAGGTCATTTCGGTCGGAATGGTCGGCGACAGCAGCGAGGCGGTGTGTCGTGGTCCGGTGGTGAGCTCGCGCGCGGCGGTCCGCACCGAAGCCGAGCCGGACAGCGGCATCTGCAACAGGAAGAAGCGGTCGAGGCAGCCGGGATTGATCGCGACCGATCCGCCATAGGCGACATAGTTGACGGAGAACCCGTCGAAGCCGGCGCAATTGTGATGCGCGGAGAAATCGCTCGCGGAATGATCGACCGGCGTCAGATCGTGCGGGCAGAAGATGCGGCCGATCGCTTCCGCCGCATCATCGACGCGCGCCGTCGCCACGCGCGCGAAATCCCTGAGCCTTGCCGAACTTGCTCTTGCCGAAACCTCGTTGCCAACAGCAGTCACGCCGGCCGTCCGGAGTTGTTTGAGGTCTAAAACATCGTGCAGCCTAGAGCATCCCGCGGCAAAGGGGAACGCCGTTTCGTCGTGCAATCTGCCCGATCTGAGCGCAGGCGAATGCGGCGGCATTGGGCGGACGCCGCTCGGCGCCGCGCTCCCGCATTGCAGCATGAACGTGCCGGGTGCGGATTCGTTTATCGGCTAGACAGCCTCACCGGCCGGCGACAGGCTCCGTGCCGGCAATGCGCATCAAAACTGGAGAGGCTGACATGGGCACGCTCGAAAAAGGCATTACCCGAAGCGGCACCGGCTACGGCGGCAAAACCTGGAATATCCTGGGCCAAGTCTACTATCCGAAGGCGGTCACCGACTCGACCTTCGCGTTCGAGACCAACAGCGATCCCGGCCAGTTCGTGCCGGTGCACATCCACCCGACCCAGGACGAGTTCATCCTGGTGCAGGAAGGCGTGCTCGACCTCAAGCTCGACGGCGTCTGGGTGCAGGCCAAGGCCGGCGACCTCGTGCGCATGCCGCGCGGCATCCCGCACGGCTATTTCAACAAGTCGGACAAGCCGGCGCGGGCGCTGTTCTGGGTCTCGCCGATGCAGAAGCTCGAGGCGCTGTTCGACAAGCTGCACAATCTGCAGGACCCCGTCGAGGTAGTACGTATCTCCGCCGAGCACGAGGTGGATTTTCTGCCGCCGGAAGCCAACGACTAGCCGGCGGCCAAACAGACAATACGCAGGCGAAGCGGCAATCGCCGGAGCTGGACTCCGGCGATGACGGGGACGCGTGCGCTTAACGAAATTGGACCTGTTCATTCAATTCGGAGCGGTTTCATGGTCAAGCAGAAGAATGTGTGCGTCATCGGCGCGGGCATTTCCGGGCTCGCCGCCGGCAAGGCCTTTGCCGGTCGCGGCCACAAGGTGACCATCATCGAGCGCAGCGGCGATCTCGGCGGGGTTTGGGAGCCGGCGCGCTCCTATCCCGACGTCCAGACCCAGAGCCCGAAGGAGCTTTATCGCTACACGGACAAGGCGATGCCGGAGTCCTATCCGGAATGGCCGAAGGGTCCGCAGGTCCATGCCTATTTGCGCGACTACGCCCGCAGCCACGGGCTCGACGGCGCGATGCGGTTCGACACCAAGGTCGAAGGCATGAAGCGCCGTGCCGACGGCAGGCCGGGCTGGACGCTGGCGCTGCGCTCGACCGACGGCGCCACCGGCCACGAGGATTTCGACTTCGTCGCGGTCTGCACCGGGCAGTTCAACGAGCCGCAGACCCTGCCGCTGGCCGGCGAGGACGGCTTCAAGGCGCAGGGCGGGCAGATCCTGCATTCATCGCAATACAGCGATCCAACGCTCGCCAAGGGCCGCAAGGTGGTCGTGCTCGGCGGCTCCAAATCGGCGACCGACATCGCGGTGAATGCGGTCAATTCCGGCGCCAGCGAAGTCACCATCGTGTTTCGCGAGCCGGTCTGGCGGATTCCCTATTTCGTCGGCGGCCTCGTCAACTTCAAGCGCATCCTGTACATCCGCGCCCAGGAGCAGATGTTTGCGAGCTGGGGCATCGGCCCGATGGCACGCCTCGCGCATGTCGTGGCAAAGCCGTTCGTCTGGGCGAACTGGCGTGGGCTCGAGAGCATGCTGAAGATGCAGCTCAAGCTGAAGCAATGCGGCATGGTGCCGAAGGAGCGGATCGAGGACGGCGTCAATTGCTCGGTGCCGATCGCAACACCCGGCTTCTATCCGATGGTCGCCGACGGCCGGATCAAGGCGGTGCGCGGCACTTTCGACCATTACGACGGCAAGACCATCGTGATGAGCGGCGGCCAGCGCGTCGCGGCCGACATCGCCGTGCTCGCGATCGGCTACAAGCTCGGCGTGCCGTTCCTGCCCGAGGAGTATCAGAACAAGCTGGTCGAGCCCGACGGGCAGTACCGGCTCTACCGGCTGATCGCCAATCCCGATCTGCCCGACATGGGCTTTGTCGGCTTCAATTCGAGCTTCTGCACCGTGCTGTGCGCGGATCTCGCCGCGAACTGGCTGGTACGCTACGCCGACGGCCAGCTGGCGCGGCAGCCGAGCGCGGCCGAGATGAATAGCAACATCGCGATGATGCTGAACTTCCGGCGCGTCGAGCGTCCGGCAGCGGGCGTCTATGGCGGGCTGTGCGTCGCGCCCTACCATTTCAAGCATTTCGACGAGTTGCTGGCGGACATCGGCACCAAGGCGTCGCGCCGCAACCCGCTGGTCGAAAAGTTCACGCCGCCGGACGCGGACGCCTATGCCCGCTTCCTCGCGACCGCGCCGGAGTACAGGGCGGTGGCATGAGAACGTCACGGTTGACTGGACCGAGGAGGTAGCCGAAACACCTTCGTTGTCCGCCGCCGGCAGGCCGGCGACATCGAGGGAAGCATGATGCCACAGCCGTTCACCTACCAGGTCAGCCCGATGCGGGTCGTGTTCGGGGTCGGCACGGTCGCGCAGCTGGCGGCCGAGCTCGACCAGCTCGGCGTCAACCGCGCGCTGGTGCTGGCGAGCCGGCGGCAGCAGGCCGAGCTCGGCGATCTCTCTGAGCTGACCGGCGGCCGTGTGGCCGGATTGTTCGACGGCGCGGTGGTGCACACGCCGGTCGCGATGACCGAACGTGCGATGGAGATCGTCCGCGCGCTCAAGCCGGACGGCGTGGTTGCGATCGGCGCCGGCGCCGCGACCGGCCTCAGCAAGGCGATTGCGCTGCGCACCGACCTGCCGCAACTGATCGTGCCGACGAGCTATGCCGGCTCCGAGATGACGCCGGTGCTCGGCGAGACCGTCGACGGCGTCAAGACCACGCAATCGTCGCCGAAGATCCTGCCCGAGGCCGTGATCTACGACGTCAACCTGACCGTCTCGATGCCGGCGAAATTCTCGGCGATCTCCGGCCTCAACGCCATCGCGCATGCGGCCGAGGCGCTGTACGCGCGGGACGGCAACCCGATCACTTCACTGATGGCGGAAGAGGCGATCGCGACGCTTGCCTCGTCGCTCCCCGACGTGATCGCGCGGCCGCGCGATGTCGAGGCACGCTCGGACGCGCTCTATGGCGCGTGGCTGTGCGCGGTCTGTCTCGGCACCGTCGGCATGGCGCTGCATCACAAGCTCTGCCACACCGTCGGCGCGCTGTTCGACCTGCCGCATGCCGAGACCCATGCGGTGCTGCTGCCGCACACCATCGCCTACAACACGCCGGCCGCGCGCGATTCAGTCAGCCGCGCGGCGAGGGCGCTTGGAGCGGCTGACGCTGCCGATGGCCTGTTCGATCTGTCGGCAAGGCTCGGCGCGCCGCACTCGCTCGCCGAGATCGGCATGCCCGAAGACGGCATCGCAAAGGCGGCCGCGCTCGCCACCAAAAATCCTTACTGGAATCCGCGGCCGATCGAGGAGAGCGGCATCCGCGACCTGCTGAAGCGCGCGTGGTCCGGCGCGCGGCCGCAGGCTGGATAGATCAGACGCCGATCGCGTTGCGCGCGATCACGTCGCGATAGAACGCCGCGCTCAATTTCGGCACCCGGGCCTGGGTCTCGAAATCCACCCGGTAGAGGCCGAAGCGCTTCTCGTAGCCGAAGATCCATTCGAAATTATCCATCAGGCTCCACAGGAAATAGCCGTGGACCGGGACCCCGTCGGCGGTCGCGCGCTGCAATTGCGCGAGGTAGTTGCGCAGGAACATGATGCGGTCGAGGTCGTAGATCTGCCCGTCCGGGTGCACTTTGTCCTCGCCGGACGTGCCGTTCTCGCTGATGTAGATGCTCTTGATGTTCCACAGCTTGGCGGCGATCCGCGGCGCCCAATAGATCGTCTCCGGTGCGATCCGCAGCCATTCCGAGCTCATATGCGGGAAGGAAGCCGGCATCGGCAGCGGCTTCCAGCCGGGGGCATGGTCCGTCGCAAGGATGTAGCATTGCGGCGCGTAGATGTTCAGCCCGACGAAATCATTGGGCTGCGAGATGATCTTCAGCTCGTCCGCGGTGAATTTCGGCGCATCCGCGCCGGCATATTGCAGGAAGCCTTCGGTGTACTTGCCTTCGAGGACGACGCCGAGAAAACCTGCGTTGAGCTCGCGGGTCGCGATCTCGGTGGCGCGGATGTTCTCCGGCGTGTTGAAGGCGGGAACGCAGGCGGTGATGTTTTCGGCCGGCCCGACCCGCGTGCCGGCACGGCCTTTGGCGCGGATCGCCTGCACCGCAAGGCCATGCGCCAGCGCGACGTGGTGGCGCGCCTGGTTCACCTCGCCCGCCGGCAGCTTCAGCCCCGGGGCGTCGACGCCGAGCGCATAGCCGAACGGCAGGAAACGCCCGACCTCGTTGAGGGTGAACACGTTCTTCACGCGGTCCGTCAGTCGCTGCGCCACATAGCCGGCATAGTCGCCGAATGCCTTCGAGGTGTCGCGCGAGCGCCAGCCGCCGACGCGGTCCTGCAGCGCCTGCGGCAGGTCCCAGTGATAGAGCGTGGCGTAGGGCTCGATGCCGTTCGCCAGCAGCTCGTCGACCAGGCGGTTGTAGAAGTCGAGGCCCTTCGGGTTCGGCGCGCCGGTGCCGTCGGGAAACACCCGCGGCCAGGCGATCGAGAAGCGATAGGCCTTGGCGCCGAGCTCCTTGATGAGGCGGACATCCTCCTTGTAGCGGTGATAGTGGTCGTTGGCGCGGTCGCCGGTCGAGCCGTCCTCGATCTTGCCCGATGTATGGGTGAATGTGTCCCAGATCGATGGGCCGCGGCCGTCCTCATTGACCGCGCCCTCGATCTGGTAGGACGAGGTCGCGGTGCCCCAGACGAAGCCCGTGGGAAAGTTCGTGCCGTCCGGCCGCGACGCACGGTTTGCAGCCTCGGCAGGGCCGGTCAAACCGAGCGCCGAGAGGCCAGCGAGGCCCGCAAACTGCCGGCGCGAGAACTTTCCGAACATTGTTGTCTCCCGTCGCGGGCGTTGCCGCTGGAATGCGAGCCGTACGTTAACCTTCCATCCCGCCGTTGAGCAACAAGGGTCAGCAGGGCCAAAGCGCCGTGGGGAGCGGCGCACCAATCGGTGCGAACCGTTGTGATGTCAATGTCGCGGAGTTGGCAGTTTTGTGACGACATTTTCTCTACTAGATTGCCTGCTACGTCCTTCCGCAAGTACATCCGATAATCCCCGAGATCCCCGTGAGCTGCGCGCGATGAACAAGCCTGCAACCCATGTCCGAAGGGCGCTCCTGCGTCGTCTTGCCACTGCGATCGGCTTGGCTTTGGCGATGGCCGCAAGCGCGCAGGCCGAGCAGACATTTTCGTTCGACCACACGCCCGGAAAGCTGCCGAAGACGGTCGTCCCGCTGCATTACGCGATCGAGCTGACGCCTGACATCGCCGGCCTGGCTCTGCCCGGCGTCGAGACCGTCGACGTCGAGGTGCGCGAGACGACCGCGCAGCTGACGCTGAACGCGGTCAACACGACATTCGCAGAGGTTACGATCGATGACGGCGCGCAGCGCGCGGAGGTCGCGACCGACGCCACCGCGCAGACCGCAACGCTGACCTTCGCCAAGCCGCTTGCGGCCGGCCGCCACAAGCTGCGCATCGCCTTCACGGCGCAGATCAATAAATTCGGCACCGGCCTGTTCTCGGTCGACTACCCGACCAGGACCGGGATCAAGCGGATGATCTCCAGCAAGCTGGAGCCGGCCGATGCGAGGCGGATCTTCCCGTGCTGGGACGAGCCGTCGTTCAAGGCGAGCTTCGCGCTGACCGTCGTCATTCCGCGCAATCTGCTCGCGGTCGGCAACATGCCCGTGACGGGCGAAGAGCTGGTCGCCGGCGACCTCAAGAAGGTTGCGTTCGCGCCGACGCCGAAGATGTCGAGCTATCTGTTCGTGCTCACGGTCGGCGAACTCGAGCGCGTCACAGCGGATGCCGGCGGCGTCACGGTCGGCGTGGTGACGACGGAGGGCAAGGGCGGGCAGGGCCGGTTCGCGCTCGACAGCGCGGTGAAGCTGCTCGCCTATTACAACGACTATTTCGGCGTCAAGTATCCGCTGCCGAAGCTCGACCTGATCGCCGTTCCCGGCGGGTTCGGCGGCGCGATGGAGAACTGGGGTGGCATCACCTTCTTCGAAAGCCGGCTGCTGTTCGACCCCGCGACCTCTGCGGAGACCGCGCGGCGCGGCATCTTCGCGATCATCGCGCACGAGATGGCGCATATGTGGTTCGGCGATCTCGTCACCATGGCGTGGTGGGACAATCTCTGGCTCAACGAGGGTTTTGCCAGCTGGATGGCAACCAAGGCCTCTGAGCAGTTCTATCCAGAGTGGCAGGGCTGGCTGAACGGCTACGGCGCGAAGCAGTTTGCCATGACGCTCGATGCGCGGCGCACCTCGCATCCGGTCCAGCAGCCGATTGCCGATCACAGTGAAGCAGTCACGGCATTCGACGCCATCACCTACAACAAGGGGCAGGCGCTGATCCGCATGCTCGAGAATTATCTCGGCGAACAGGCATTTCGCGACGGCATCCGCAAATACATGGCCGCGCATGCCTACAGCAACTCGACGACCGCTGATCTCTGGCAGGCGCTCGAGAGTAGCGGCGGCAAGACCATCACCGGCATCGCCGCCTCGTTCACCGAGCAGGCCGGCGTGCCGCTGGTCGTGGCTGAGGCGGACTGTGTTGGCGCCGCGCAGCGCCTGGCGTTGCGGCAGGATCGCTTCGTGATCGCGCCGGCCAACGATCCGCCGCTGCCGGCCCGCAACTGGCAGATCCCGGTCGCGGCCGGACCGGCGCATGGCAAGCCGTTCGACGAGATATTGCTGAAGAAGGCCACCAATATCCCGGCCGGCGCGTGCGGCGATGCGATCAAGGTCAACCTCGGCGACGTCGGCTACTACAGGGTCGAGTACGGCCCGAAGAACCGTGCGGCGCTGCTGAATGCATTCCCGCAAATGCAGGTCGTCGACCGTCTCAATGTCGTCACCGACAGCTGGGCGCTGGTGCAGGCGGGCCGCGCGGAGGCGCCGTCCTATCTCGCGCTGCTCGATGCGCTCGATGCCGGTGACCATCGCGCGGTGTGGGACCAGGTGATCTCGACATTTGCCGCGCTGAACCGCCTGTCGCGCGGCCGCACCGAGCGGCCGGTGATCCAGGCCTATGCCCGCGCCAAGCTGCGCCCGGTGTTCGATCGGATCGGATGGGACGGTTCAGGCGGCGATGATACCGCGTTGTTGCGTGCAAGCCTGATCTCGACGCTTGGCGACGTCGGGGATGCGGCTATTGTGGCGGAAGCGAAGCGGCGCTTTGCGGCATTCGCCGATGATCCCAATTCGCTTCCGACCGCATTGCGCGATGCCGTCACCCATGTTGTCGGTGTGACCGCCGATCGGGCGACCTACGACCAGCTGCTGGCGCTCGCGCGCAGCAGCACGGCGACCAATGAACGGCTGCGCTATTATCTCGCGGCGGCAAGCGCCCGCGATGCCGAATTGGCGCGGGCGACGCTGGCGTTGACGCTGACCAGCGAATTGCCCGACACGATCGTGACAGGGATGATCAACGCGGTTGCGTCCGCCGGCGAGCAGCCACAGCTCGCCTGGGACTTCGTCCGGACCAATTTCGATACCTTGCTGGCAAGGCAGGGGCCGAACTTCCGCGACCAGTTCGTGCCGAACTTCATGACCAATTTTACCGATGAGGCGCACGCTGTGGAACTGGCCGCGTTTGCTCCGTCGCAATCAACCACCGGCGGACGGGTGATGGTGGCGCGATCCGTGCAGGCGATCGCCATCTCGGCCGATCTTGCCGCGCGCGTGCTGCCCGCCGCCGACGCCTGGATCAGGGCGCACAAGCCGTGAGATCGCGAGGGAGTTTCCGGCGGCACGCGATGCGGCTATGCTCCGTGCGCGGCATGCAATCAACGATGCGAGGCTGAGATGGTCAAAGGTTCCGATTTGCTGGTCGCGGCCCTCGAGAATGAGGGCGTGGAGCGGGTGTTCGGCGTCCCCGGCGAGGAGAATCTCGACGTCGTCGAGAGCCTGCGCAAATCCTCGATCAAACTGATCGTCACGCGCCACGAGCAGGCCGCGGCGTTCATGGCGGCGACCTATGGCCGGCTGACCGGTAAGCCCGGCGTCTGCATGACGACGCTCGGTCCCGGCGCGCTCAACTTGACCACCGGCGCCGCCTACGCGCTGCTCGGCGCGATGCCGATGGTGATGCTGACGGGACAGAAGGGCATTTTGAGCAGCCGGCAGGCCAAGTTCCAGATTGTCGACATCGTCAACACGTTTCGTCCGTTGACCAAGCTGTCGCTGCAGATCGTCAGCGGCGCGACCATTCCGACGCTGGTCCGTGATGCCTTCCGCATTGCGACGCAGGAACGGCCGGGGCCGGTGCTGCTCGAACTGCCGGAAGATATCGCAGGCGAGGAGATTGCGCCGGTCGAAATGATACCGCCGCATCCGATCGAGATTCCGATCGCACACGCGGCCGCGCTCGACCGCGCCGCCGACATGATCCTGAAGGCGCAGCGCCCGCTGATCATGCTTGGTGCGGCGGCATCGCGTCCGCGTTCGACCGCCGGGATCGGCGATTTCGTGCGGCGCACGAAAATCCCATTCTTCACGACGCAGATGGGCAAGGGCACGGTATCCGGCGGCACCAATCAGTATATGGGAACCGCTGCGCTGAGCGAGCGCGACTATGTGCACGAGGCGATCGACCGCGCCGACCTCATCATCGCGATCGGTCACGACACGGTCGAGAAGCCGCCCTTCATCATGGGTCCGAAGGGCCCGCAGGTGATCCATGTCAGCTACATGCCGGCAACGGTCGAGCAGGTCTATTTCCCGCAATGCGAGGTGATCGGCGACGTCGGTCCGAGCCTTGAGCTGCTGGCCGATCGGGTCGAGGGAAAGCTGCCGCATGCCAGCGCGCTGCTCAGCCTGCGCCAGGGCATTCTGGCGAAGATCACCGATCGCGCCACGGAGGGCCGCTGGCCGCCGACGCCGCAGCGCATCGTGCACGATGTGCGGCAGGTGATTCCGGAGGACGGCATCGTCGCGCTCGACAACGGCATGTACAAGATCTGGTTCGCGCGCAACTACCGCACGCTGCTCGCCAACTCGCTGCTGCTCGACAACGCGCTCGCGACCATGGGTGCCGGCCTGCCGTCGGCGATGATGGCGGCGATGCTGTATCCGAAGAATCGCGTGCTCGCGGTGTGCGGCGACGGCGGCTTCATGATGAACTCGCAGGAGATGGAGACCGCGGTTCGCCTCAAGCTCAATCTGGTGATCCTGATCCTCGAGGACTCCGCCTACGGCATGATCCGCTGGAAGCAGGCGGTCGATCATTTCCCGGATTTCGGCCTGACCTTCGGCAATCCGGATTTCATCAAATACGCCGAAAGCTACGGCGCCAAGGGTTCGCGGATCACGAGCACGGATGCGATCGTCCCGACCCTGGAACGGGCGTTTTCCGGCGGCGGCGTGCATCTCGTCGTGGCGCCGATCGACTATACCGAGAACAAGCGGGTGCTGGTCGACGAATTGCGCGAGAAGGTGCAGCAGATCGACGTCGAATAGCGGATTGTCGCTGACGGCACGGAACGAAATGCCCTCGGCTTGATTGAACGTCAGCCGCCATGGTAGCACGCCAAGATATCACGCAATGGCATCACCATTGCGCAGATAGTCGGCGATACCAGATCTGAGAGGTCACGTGACTGCACCAAATCCTGCCGCCGGCAAACCCATCGATCCCGCCTCGCTCGCCAATGTGCCGCGGCTGGTCACGGCCTATTTTGCCGGCAAGCCCGATGCCGCCGATCCCACCCAGCGGGTTGCGTTCGGCACCTCGGGCCATCGCGGCTCGTCGCTGAAGAATTCCTTCAACGAGGACCATATCCTCGCCACCACGCAGGCGATCTGCGATTACCGGCGCGAGAAGGGCCTCACCGGGCCGCTGTTCATCGGCATCGACACCCATGCGCTGGCTGAACCGGCGCTGGCCAGCGCGGTCGAGGTGTTCGCGGCGAACGGCGTCGAGATCATGATCGATGCGCAGGGCGGCTACACCCCGACGCCCGTGATCTCGCACGCGATCCTGAGCTACAATAAGGGCCGCAGCACGGGCCTCGCCGACGGTGTCGTCATCACGCCGTCACACAACCCGCCGGAGGACGGCGGCTACAAATACAATCCACCGCATGGCGGCCCGGCCGACACCGACGTCACCGCTGTGGTCGAGAAGAACGCCAATCGCTATATCGAGGCCGGCCTCAAAGGCGTCGCGCGGCTGCCCTATGATCGCGCGCGCAAGGCCGCGACCACGCATCTGCACGACTACATCACGCCCTATGTCGCCGATCTCGGCAACACCGTCGATCTCGCGCTGATCAAGTCTGCCGGCGTCAAGATCGGCATCGACCCGCTCGGCGGCGCGGCGGTGTACTACTGGCAGCCGATCATCGCGCGCTACGGCATCAACGCCACCGTCGTCAATGATGCCGTCGATCCGACCTTCCGCTTCATGACCGCGGACTGGGACGGCAAGATCCGGATGGACTGCTCGTCGCCTTATGCGATGGCGAGCCTGATCGGGATGCGCGACCGGTTCGACGTCGCCTTCGCCAATGACACCGACGCCGACCGCCACGGCATCGTGACCCGCTCGAACGGGTTGATGAATCCGAACCACTTCCTCGCCACTGCGATCGCCTATCTGTTCGCGCACCGGCCGCAATGGAGCAAGGATGCCGCGATCGGCAAGACCATCGTGTCGAGCTCGATCATCGATCGTGTGGCGAAGAAGCTGGACCGCAAGCTGGTCGAGACGCCGGTCGGCTTCAAATGGTTCGTCGACGGGCTGGGCAGCGGCGGCTTCGGCTTTGCCGGTGAGGAGAGTGCAGGCGCCTCGTTCCTGAAGCGCGACGGCTCGGTGTGGACCACCGACAAGGACGGCATCATCCTCGGCCTCTTGGCAGCCGAGATCATCGCCAAGACCGGCCGCGATCCGAGCGAATTGTTTGGCGAGCTGACCGCCGAACTCGGCGTTCCCTATTACGAGCGCATCGATGTGGCGGCGACGCCGAAGCAGAAGAACGCGCTGAAGGCGCTCGGGCCCGAGCAGCTCAACATGACGCAGCTCGCCGGCGATGTCGTGCGCGCGGTCAGGACCAAGGCGCCGGGCAACGACCAGCCGTTCGGCGGCATCAAGGTCGAGAGCGAGGCGGGTTGGTTCGCCGCGCGTCCCTCCGGGACCGAGGATGTCTACAAGATCTACGCCGAAAGCTTCCGCGGGCCGGATCATCTGAAGCAGATCCAGCGCGATGCGCAGGCCGCGATCGCCAAGGTGTTCTGAAAGGCGCGGGCCGGGCGGAATTCATGCGAATATTGTTGACCGGCTCCTCCGGCTGGCTCGGCCGTTTCCTCGCGCCGCGGCTTCGACAGGCCGGCCATGACGTGGTCGGCCTCGATGTCGTCCCGGGTGAGGCGACCGATGTCACAGGTTCGGTAGCCGAGCGATCGGTGGTCGAGCGCGTGTTCGCCGATCGTGGCATCGAGGCCGTGATCCATGGCGGCGCGCTGCACAAGCCTGATATCGCGCGGTTCGCGCCGCAGGCCTTTGTCGATGTCAACGTCACAGGCACGCTCAATTTGCTGCAGGCCGCAGTGGCTGCCGGCCACGACCGTTTCGTCTTCACCTCGACGACCTCGCTGATGATCTCGCAGGCGATCCGCGACGAGGAAGGCCATGCTGCGGTGTGGCTCGACGAGACGACAGGGCCGCTGGAGCCGCGCAACATCTACGGAGTTACAAAACTCGCCGCCGAAGGGCTGTGCCGCCTGTATAGCCGCGAGCACGGGCTGAACTGCGCGGTGCTGCGCACCAGCCGCTTCTTCCCCGAGGATGACGACACCATCCGCGACATCCATGGCGAGAACCTGAAGGCGACCGAGCTGCTGTACCGCCGCCTCACCGTCGAGGACGCCGCCGATGCCCATGTCGTGGCGCTGGACAAGATCCGCGGCTTTCAGGTCTTTGTGATCAGCGCGCCGACGCCGTTTGCGCGCCGCGATGTCGCTGACCTGAAGACCGATGCGGCGGGCGTGATCGCGCGCACCTTCCCCGACGCGCCGGCACTGTTCGCGCGGCGCGGCTGGCACCTGCCGAAATCGATCGGCCGGATCTACGACGCGAGCAAGGCCGAGCGCCTGCTCGGTTTCCGCGCCGGGACGGATTTCGCAGCGGTGCTCGGCGCCTTGCGCAGCGGTGCGCCGCTTCCCTTTGCGCACGATCCCGACTATGTCTCGCCGTCAACGAGGCTCGCAAATGGCTGATTTCCACGGCGTCTTTCCGTACCTGGTGTCCCCGGTCGATCCCGCCGGCCATGTCCGCACCGAGGTGCTGGGCCGGCTCTGCGACGATCTGGTCAAGGCCGGCGTCCACGGCTTGACGCCGCTCGGCTCGACCGGCGAGTTCGCCTATCTCAACAATGCGCAGCGCATGCAGGTGGTGCAGACCACGATCGAGGCCGCGCAGGGCCGCGTGCCCGTGGTCGCCGGCGTCGCCTCGACCTCGACGGCGGATGCGGTGGCGCAGGCCAAGGCCTACCAGAAGCGCGGCGCGACCGGCATCCTCGCGATCCTGGAGGCCTATTTCCCGGTCGCCGATGCGCAGGTCGAATCCTATTTCCGCGCCATCGCCGATGCCGTCGACATTCCGATCGTGATCTACACCAATCCGAATTTCCAGCGTTCCGACCTCACGCTCGACGTCATCGCGCGGCTCGCCGAGCATCCGCGCATCGGATACATCAAGGACGCCTCGACCAATACCGGGCGGCTGCTGTCGATCATGAACCGCTGCGGCGACAGCCTGAAAGTGTTCTCGGCCTCGGCCCATATTCCGGCCGCGGTGATGCTGATCGGCGGCCATGGCTGGATGGCCGGCCCGGCCTGCATCATCCCGCGGCAGAGCGTCGAGCTCTACAATCTGTGCCGCCGCACCCGCTGGGACGAGGCGATGACCCTGCAGCGCAAGCTGTGGCGCATCAACGAGGCATTTGCCCGCTTCAACCTCGCCGCCTGCATCAAGGCCGGGCTCGCGAGCCAGGGCTACGATGTCGGCGACCCCGTGCCGCCGCAGGCGCCGCTCACGGCCGAGCAGCGCAAGGTGGTCGAGGCGGCGTTGCGCGATCTGGCCTGAAGCCGTCGGGGGCTGCGCGGCAAAATGCCGGGCAATCCGCCTCCGCTATGCCGGAAACCTCCGCTTGGTCAGCGCGTTTGTTGCGTGGAGCACAGCAATGAATCGGCGTACCGTCCTTGTCCTGGCCGTGATTGCGGCCGTTCTGCTGATATTCGCGGCCGGCAGCATCCGTCAGGCGCCGTGGAGCGGCCCGGCTGCCCGCGCGGTCGCCGAGCGTGGCGCGCTGTCGGATGCCGAAAAGGCCAATGTCGAGATCTTCGAGAAGGTCTCGCCGTCGGTCGTGCAGGTGGTGACGCAAACCGCCGCCAATCCGCTGAGCGAGGAGCAGGAGGGCGGCGCGGCGTCGGGCACCGGCATTGTCTGGGACAATGACGGCCACGTCGTCACCAACAACCATGTGGTGCAGAACTCAAGCCAGGTCGCGATCCGCTTTGCCTCCGGCGAAGCGGTACGCGCCGAAATCGTCGGCACGGCGCCGAACTACGATCTGGCCGTGCTGCGCATCCGCAGCGCGCGCAAGCTGCCGCCGTCGTTGGCGCTCGGCAGCTCGGCCGATCTCAAGGTCGGCCAGTTTGCCTATGCGACCGGCAACCCGTTCGGGCTCGATCAATCGATGTCGAGCGGCATCATCAGTGCGCTCAAGCGCCGGCTGCCGACCTCGAGCGGTCGCGAGATCTCCAACGTGATCCAGACCGACACCGCGATCAATCCGGGCAATTCGGGCGGCCCGTTGCTCGATTCCGCCGGCCGGCTGATCGGCGTGACCACGGCGATCCTGTCGCCGTCGGGCTCGAATGCCGGCATCGGCTTCGCGATCCCGGTCGACATCGTCAATCGCGTGGTGCCCGAGCTGATCCGCAACGGCCGCGTGCCGACGCCGGGAATCGGCATCGTGACCGCGAATGAGGCGGTCGCCACCCGTATCGGTGCCGAAGGATTGATCGTGGTGCGCACGACACCGGGGTCGCCGGCCGAGCGCGCCGGGATACGCGGCGTCGACATGTCGACCGGTGAGCTCGGCGACGTGATCACCGCGGTCGACGGCAAGCCGGTGCATCGGCTCTCCGATCTGGCCGACCAGCTCGAGCAGATCGGGGTCGGCAAGAAGGTGCGGCTCAGCGTGAGCCGCGACGGCTCGGCGCGCGATGTCGAGGTCGCCATCGTCGATATCGGCCGGGCGCAATAATGTCGTCACTGTCCTGACCCGTGTCACCGGATTGTGCTTTCGCGCGCCGCGCGACGAGGCGCCTGTCCTCTGGCCGGCGCGTGGTTGTCAGGCCGCCAAAATCCGCTAAAACCCCCGCCAAATTCTCTGGAAATTCTTGGAAGCTCGAAGGACCCTCTGATGAACATTCTTCCCGGCAATATGCGTTTTGGTGCGGGCCAGCCAGTCAAGCGTCTGGAGGACCAGCGGCTGGTCACCGGGAAGGGGCATTTCATCGACGACAAGCCGCAGGACGGCGCGCTGTGGCTGCACGTGCTGCGCTCGCCGCACGCCCACGCCAACATCAAGTCGATCGACGCCAAGGCGGCGCTGGAGATGCCCGGCGTCAAGGCCGTCTATACCGGCGCCGACCTCGTCAAGGACGATATCGGCACGCTGCCGACGCTTGCGATCTTCAAGCGGCCCGACGGCTCGCCGATGACCGTGCCGCCGCGGCGCCTGCTGGCGCATGAGGTGGTGCGTTACGCGGGCGAGGGCGTCGCGGCCGTGGTCGCGACCTCGCGCGTGCTGGCGCAGACCGCGGCCGAAGCGATCGAGATCGATTACGAGGTGTTGCCCTCGGTGGTCGATCCGGTCGAGGCGATCAAGCCGGGCGCGCCGGCGGTCTGGCCGGAGGCGCCCGACAACATCGTGGCCGCGATGAGCTATGGCGATGCCGCCAAGGTCGAGGAAGCCTTCGCCAATGCCGCGCACAAGGTATCGCTCGACCTGGTCAGCCAGCGCCTGGTGCCGTCGGCGATGGAGCCGCGCTCGACCATTGCCGAGATCGAGAAGAAGACCGGGCGGCTGATCCTCCACGTGCAATCGCAGACCCCGGGCTCGACCCGCGATCTGCTGGCGGAATCGATCTTGAAGCGGCCGAAGGACAGCGTACGCGTGCTCGTCGGCGACATCGGCGGCGGCTTCGGCCAGAAAACGAGCTTGTACCCCGAAGACGGCATCGTCGCCTATGCCGCAACCAAGCTGAATGAGAAGATCCGCTGGCGCGGCGACCGCACCGACGAGTTCGTCGGTGGTACCCATGGCCGCGACCTGACTTCGACCGGCGAGTTCGCGCTCGACGCCAAGGGCCGCGTGCTGGCCTATCGGGTGCGCTCGATCGGCGGCACCGGCGCCTATTCGTCGGGCACCGCCAACATCATTCCGCTGGTGCTCGGCCCGTTCGTGCAAACCGGCGTCTACGATCTGCCGCTGGTGCATTTCGAGGTGAAGTCGGTGATGACCCACACCGCGCCGGTCGGCGCCTATCGCGGCGCCGGCAGGCCCGAGGCGGTGTTCATCGTCGAACGGCTGTTCGATGCGGCCGCGCGCCAGATCGGCATGGACCCGCGCACCATCCGCAAGGTCAACTACATCAAGCCGGCGCAGCTGCCCTACACCAATGCGGTCGGGCAGGTGTACGATTCCGGTGCCTTCGCGCATATGCTGGAGCGCGCATCCGATTTGGCCGACTGGAACGGCTTTGCCGCGCGCAAGAAGGCGGCGAAGAAGAAGGGCCTGCTCTACGGCCGCGGCCTGACCAGCTACATCGAGTGGACCGGCGGCCGCGCCCACACCGAGAAGGTCTCGCTGCATGCCACCGCCGAGGGCCGCGTGATCCTCTGGTCCGGTACGATGGCGATGGGGCAGGGCCTCGCGACCACTTACACCCAGATGGTTGCCGATACGCTCGGCATCGCCATGGACAAGATCGACGTCGTCCAGGGCGACACCGACCTCGCCACCGGCTTCGGCAGCGTCGGCTCGCGCTCGCTGTTCGTCGGCGGCACCGCGGTTGCGGTCTCGACCAACGACATGATCAACAAGGCGCGCGACAAGGCCTCCAATTTGCTGGAAGCCTCCGTCGAGGACATCGAGTATCGCGACGGCTTCCTCACGGTGGTCGGCACCGACAGGCGCATCAGCCTGTTCGAGATCGCGGCCAAGGAAAGCGGCGCAAAGCTCTCGGTCGAGAGCGAGGGCAATGTCGACGGGCCGAGCTGGCCGAACGGCACCCATATCTGCGAGGTCGAGATCGATCCCGAGACCGGCGTCACGCGGGTGGTGCGCTACACCACGGTCGACGACGTCGGCGTCGCGGTCAATCCGATGCTGGTGGCGGGGCAGGTGCATGGCGGCGTTGTCCAGGGCATCGGCCAAGCGCTGTATGAAGGCGTGGCCTACAGCGAAGAAGGCCAGCTGCTGACCGCGAGCTATCAGGATTATTGCATCCCGCGCGCGGACGACATTCCGCCGATCACGGTGACGCTCGATGGCTCCGCGCCGTGCAAGACCAATCCGCTGGGCGCCAAGGGCTGCGGCGAGTCCGGCGCGATCGGCGGCCCGCCCTGCATCACCAACGGCGTGATGGATGCGCTGAGCGAAGTCGGGATCACCCAGCTCAATACGCCGCTGACGCCGGCCAAGATCTGGCAGGCGATCCAGGACGCGAAGGTGGGGGCGGCATAGGGCTCTCCGATGTCATTCCGGGGCGATGCGAAGCATCGAACCCGGAATCTCGAGGTTCCGGGTTCATCGCTCTGCGATGCCCCGGAACGACGGTGCCCTACAGCCCCAACACCATCTTCGCGATGATGTCGCGCTGAATCTCGGACGAGCCGCCGAAGATCGTATAGGCGCGGCCGTTGAGATATTCCGGCACCACCGGCAGCAGTTCTTCGGGGATCGCCGGCTCGTGGTTGAGCCGGTAGAACGGCCGCGCCGGCTCGACCGCAAGCCCGTCCTGGCCGATCACGTCGACGCCGAGCCGCGTCACCGCCTGACGGATCTCGCTGACGCGGAGCTTGATCAGCGACGACACCGCGCCCGGATTCTGCCCGGTCTGCAGCGCCGACAGCACCCTGAGCTCGGTCATCTCGAGCGCATCGATATCGACCTCGGCCTCCGACATCCGGATCGCGATATCGGGATCCTCGATGGCGCGGCCGGTGACGTCGGAGCCCGCGAGATCGGAGATTGTTTTCAGCGCCTCGCGTAGCTTGGCCGACGCGATGCCGGAGCCGCGCTCGAATTCGAGCAGATATTTGCCGCAGGTCCAGCCCTTGCCTTCCTCGCCGACGCGGTTGGCGACGGGGACGCGGACGTCGTCGAAGAACACCTGGTTGACCTCGTGGTCGCCGCCGATGGTCAGGATCGGGCGCGTGGTGATGCCCGGCGTCTTCATGTCGATGAGAATGAAGCTGATGCCGTCCTGCTGCCGTGCGCCGTCGCTGGTGCGCACCAGCGCGAACATGCGGTTGGCGTGATGCGCATGCGTGGTCCAGATCTTGGTGCCGTTGATGATGTAGTCGTCGCCGTCGCGCACCGCGCGGGTCTTCAGTGAGGCGAGGTCGGAGCCGGAGCCCGGCTCGGAATAGCCCTGGCACCAGTAATCCTCGCCGGAGAGGATTCGCGGGAGGTAGAAGTTCTGCTGCTCGGGCGAGCCGAACCCGATGATGACGGGGCCGACCATCTTCACCCCCATCACGTTGACATTGGGCACGCCGGCGCGGGCGCACTCGGCCTCGAAGATCCAGCGCTGCGCCGGCGTCCAGTCTGGTCCGCCATGCTCCACCGGCCAGCCCGGCGCACCCCAGCCCTTTTTGTGCAACGCGCGTTGCCAGGCCATGCCGATATCGGGGTCGGAGAACACCGACGGCGTCAGCGCTGTGGCGCGCTTCATCTCCGGCGTGAGGCTTCCGGCAATGAAATCGCGGACTTCCTGCTCGAACGCGCGTTCCTCGGCGCTGAAGGTGAGATCCATGGTGCGCTCTCCGTTAGGCGTGGGCGCGGCCGCTGAGCGCGGCGTGGCGGCGATAGTGATGGGCGCTGTTGCCGAACAGCGTGTCGAAGGCGAGCAGCCGCTTGAAATAGGCGCCGATGTCGAGCTCCTCGGTGACGCCCATCGCGCCGTGCAGCTGCACCGCCTGCTCGGCGACGAAGCGCGCGCATTTGCCGATCTTCGCCTTGGCGCCGGACGCCGCACGGCTGCGGGCCACAGGCTCGGCATTGGCCATCAGCGCGGCGCGCAACGCCATCGAGCGCGCCTCGTCGACCTGCATCGCCACGTCCGCGAGGCGATGGCGGATCACCTGGTTGGCCGATAGCGGTCGGCCGAACTGCTTGCGGATTTTGGTGTATTCGAGCGTGGTGTCGAGCAGCGTCTGCATGATGCCGACCGCCTCCGCGCCGAGCGCAGCCATCGCGCGGTCGACCACGGTTTCGATCGCGGGCAGCGCATCGCTGCCGTCGCCGAGCAGCGCATCGGCAGGCAACTGCACGTCCTTCAGATCGAGATTGCAGCCGCGCCCGCCGCCGAGCCGCGCGTAATCGCGCAAGGTGAGTCCGGGCGTTCCCGCCGGCACCAGGAACAGGCCCAGCTTGCCGGATGCACCATTGGCGTTGGCGATACGGGCCGAGGCGATGATCTGGTTGGCTGCAGCGCCGTCGAGCACGGCGATCTTGCTGCCGTTCAACCGCCAGCCATCGGCGGTCTTGCTGGCCGTGGTGTCGACATAACCGAGGTCGAAGCGCGCGGCGCGCTCCGAATGCGCGAAGGCGAGCGTGAGCGCGCCCTCGGCGATTTTGGGCAGGATCGCCTGCTTCTGTGCCTCGGTGCCGCATTCGGCGACCAGCGCGGCGCCGATCACGACCGTGGAGAGGAACGGCTCGGACACCAGCCCGCGGCCGAACGCTTCCATCAACAGTCCGATCTCGATCGCGCCGCCGCCGAGCCCGCCATGGGCTTCGCTGATCGGGAGCGCCAGCCAGCCGAGCTCGGCGAACTGTTTCCAGATTGCGGGCGAATAGCCCAGCGGATCGTTCGCCGCTTTCTTGCGATGCTCGGGGTTAAAGGTTTCCGCCACGAAGCGGTCGGCACTTTCGCGCAGCAGGCGCTGCTCGTCGCTGAGGGTGAGGTCCATCTGGCTGACTACACGTTGGCGGTTTTCTTGACGGAGGGATGCAGACCCGCGGGGTCCACCACCATGCCGAATTCCTGCAGGTTATGGGCGTGGCAGAGCTGATGCAGCGCGAAGGCCTGATCGATCGCGGCAGGCTGCCCCATGATGTCGATCGAGCGGTTCACCGCTTCCTTGGAAAGCTTCAGCGCAAAGGCGGGCTTTGCCGCGATCCGCCGCGCCAGCGCCAGCGTGAAGGACGAGAGATCGCCGCGCGGCACCACGTGATTGACCATGCCGAGGCGATGCGCCTCGTCGGCGCTCCAGACGTCGGCGGTGAACAGCATCTCCTTGGCCTTGCGCGCGCCGAGCTCCCAGGGATGCACGAACCATTCGACGCCGCAGACGCCCATCGTCACCACGGGGTCGCAGAACTCGGCATCGTTGCTGGCAACGATCAGGTCGCAGGCCCAGGCCAGCATCAGTCCGCCGGCAATGCACTTGCCGTGCACCTCCGCGATCGTCGGCTTGGCGAGATTGCGCCAGCGCCTTGTGATCTGCAGATAGATCTCCTGCTCGCGCGCGAAGCGGCCATGGGCGTTCGGCTCGGCGAAGCCGCCCCAATTTCCGACCGGCGGGAAATCGACACCCGCCTGGTTCTTGGCCCCTGGCCTGAGATCGTGACCGGCCGAGAAATGCGGGCCGTTGCCGGCGAGGATGATGACCTTGACCGCGTCGTCCTGCACCGCCCGGTCGAAGGCGGCGTTGAGGTCGTAGGTCATTTGCAGGTTCTGGGCGTTGCGAGCTTCGGGGCGGTTCATCACGATCCGCGTAATCGCAGGCTCGGGCCGTTCGACAACAATCGTCTCGAATTGTTCAGACGCCAATGGATCCTCCCGCGATCGATTTTTTGCCATGATGAACGGCGCGGGCAGGGATAGGCAAGCGTCATCATCCGCAAAAGAAGCCGCGAAATCCGCCGCACGGGATTATCCGGCGAAAATCTGTTAAGCTGACGCGGAATCCACCGGGGAGGACCATCTTCATGCGCAAGCTTTGGACCGTGCTCGCAGCGCTGGCGACATTGAGCCTGACCAACTGCGGCTACAACGCGATCCAGACCAGTGACGAGCAGGTCAAGTCGAGCTGGTCGGAGGTGGTGAACCAGTACCAGCGGCGCGCCGATCTCGTGCCGAACCTGGTCAATTCGGTGAAGGGCTTTGCGCAGCAGGAGAAGGACGTGCTGCTCGGCGTCACCAACGCGCGCGCCAAGGTCGGCAGCATCCAAGCCACGCCCGAGGTGCTCAACGACCCGGCCGCGTTCCAGAAGTTCACGCAGGCGCAGGGCGAATTGACCAGCGCGCTGTCGCGGCTGCTGGTCGTCACCGAAAATTATCCGCAGCTGAAATCGGACGCGCTGTTCCGCGACCTGATGGCGCAGCTCGAGGGCACCGAGAACCGCATCACGGTGGCGCGCAATCGCTACATCAAGGCGGTGCAGGACTACAACGTCGGCATCCGCACCTTCCCGAACAATCTGACCGCGATGGCGTTCGGCTACAAGGAGAAGCCCAACTTCACGGTCGACAATGAAAAGGAAATATCGACCGCGCCGAAGGTCGATTTCAATAATCCGTCACCGGCGCCGTCGAAATAACGCCCGCGTGCCCGCATCGCGATGACCGCCGCCCGCGTTATCCTGCTCGCCTTCCTGCTGGGCTTCGTGTGCCCGGCATGGGCCGAAGTCGCGGTGCCTCCGCTCACCGGCCGCGTCGTCGACCAGACCGGGACGCTGTCCGCCGGCGATATCGCTTCGCTGACCGACCGGCTGAAGGATCTGGAGACCCGCAAGGGCAGCCAGATCGCGGTCCTGATCGTGCCGACCACCGGCGAAGAAACCATCGAGCAGTTCTCGATCCGCGTGGCCGAGGCCTGGAAGATCGGGCGCAAGAAGGTCGACGACGGTGCGCTCCTTGTCGTCGCCAAGAACGACCGGCATTTGCGCATCGAGGTCGGCTACGGCCTCGAAGGCGTGCTGAGCGACGCCGTCACCCACCGCATCATCGACGAAGACATCACGCCGAAATTCAAGGCCGGCGATTTCGCCGGCGGCGTCTCGGCCGGCGTCGACCGGATGATCCGCCTGGTCAATGGCGAGCAATTGCCGGCACCGGAGCCCGAGCATTGGCAAGCGCCGAACCTGGTCGACCTCGCCAATCCGGTGACGATCTTTATCGTCATCATCGTGGCCGGCGTGTTGCGCGGGATACTGGGGCGGCTGTTGGGCTCGATCGCGACCGGTGGTGTCGTCGGCTTCTTCACCTGGATGGTGGCCGGCTCGCTCGCCACGGCATTCGTGGTCGGCCTGTTCGCCGCCGTGGCGGCGCTGATCTTCGGCGGATTGAACTTCGGCGGTCCGACGGCAGGCTCGGGACCGTACCGGCGCGGCGGCGGTTATTCCGGCGGCGGGGGCTGGAGCAGCGGCTCGAGCTCGAGCGATAGCGGCGGCTTCAGCGGCGGAGGCGGCAGCTTCGGCGGCGGCGGCGCCTCGGGGAGCTGGTAGCATGAGCATCAAGCGCATCGGCAAGCATCTGCTCGAACATCGCTGGAGGGTGCGGCGTGATTTTCCACCGCGCGTGCTCGACGCCATCGAGCGGGCGATCAAGGCCGGCGAGGCCACTCATTCCGGCCAGATCCGTTTCGTCGTCGAGGGCGCGCTCGACGGCGTGCCGCTGTTCCGCAACCAGCCTGCGCGGGAGCGCGCGCTCGACGTGTTCTCGCATTTGCGGATCTGGGACACCGATCACAACAATGGCGTCCTGATCTATCTGTTGCTCGCCGACCGCGATGTCGAGATCGTCGCCGACCGCGGCATCGACGCGAAGGTCGGCCATGCCGGCTGGGAGGCGATCTGCCGCGCGATGGAAACGGATTTTCGGGCAGGCCGCTTCGAGCAGGGCGTGATCAAGGGGATCGAGGCGGTGTCGCGCGAGCTGGCGAAATATTTTCCGCCTCCGGCCGGCCCGAATGAGCTGCCGGACAAGCCGGTGGTGATTTAGGGACTGAGTGGTCGGGTGCTCTTCATCCTCCCCCTCCAGGGGAGGATAAGAAGACCGCCGTTTACGCCTTCACCGACGGCCGCGCGGCGACGCGGTTGAACCAGGCGACGATGTTGGCGTTCGACTGGTCCAGCGGCTGGCCGACCTGGTTGCCGAAATCGAGCCAGCAATAGAGCAGCATGTCGGCGAGCGTGAAGCGTTTGCCGCAGATATAGTCGCGGCCGTCGGCCATCTGCCCGTTCAGCCACTTGATGCGGTTGGCGGCGATCATCTTCAGGCCGGGCGAGGCTTCGGGCGCAACGGGAATGCGCTTCTCGAAGAATTTCAGCGCTTCGCCGAAGCGGTAGCCGTTGGCGAGCGGCTCGGCAATGTTGAGATCGACGCGGCGCGTCCACATCCGGCATTCCGCGCGCTCTTCCGGCGTGGTGCCGATCATCGCGGGCGAGGGATGCTTCTCCTCGAGATATTCGCAGATCGCGGTGATCTCCGAGAGGTAGTTGCCGCAGTCCAGCTCGAGTGCCGGCATCTGGCCATGCGGATTGCGCTTCAGGTGTTCCGTCTCGCGGTTCTCGCCCTTGCGCAGGTCGACGGTCTGCTTGGGTATCTCGATGCCCTTCTCCGCCATGAACATGCGCACGATGCGCGGATTGGGTCCGATCGAGTCGTAAAGCTTCATGGTCCTCGCTCCCTGTTTTCTTCAGCGTTGTTGTTGCCGCTGTTGAACAGGCCGCGCGCGGATTTGTCAAATGTGAAGGTGCTCGCTCGCCCGAACGTCTTTGCGACCCGTTGGCTCGCAAGGACAGGGAAGGACTGAGCTCAATCGTCGAGCTTGTTGAGGTCGCGCACCGACTGCATGATCGGCTCGAAATTCGAGCGCGCATCGAGCGCGTCGAACAGTTGCGCGGTGTCCTCGAGCAGGCCGTGCGAGCGCTGCAGCGCGATCCACACATCGTCCTGCGGCGTATCGGACAGCCGGCCATGACCCGACAGCAGGATCTTCGAGTTGAGGCCCTTCAGCCGCTCCAGCGACTGGATGTAGTCGGCGATCGAGCCGGAGCCGAACACGCCGCCCATCACGCCGCCGGGCATCAGCGTGTCCGCGGCGAACAGCAGGCCCTTGTCCTGGTCGAACAGGGTGATGCAGGCCGAGGTGTGGCCGGGCGTGTACATCACGTTGAGGCGGAAATTGCCGAGATCGATCAGGTTGCCTTCCTCGAGCCAGATGTCGATATCGATCGGCACGTTCGGCTCGTTGAACATCTTGCGCAGCATCGAGAAATCGTCGCGCAGCATGATCTTGTTGGCGGCGAGCCGGTGCGCGGCGATATAGGCGCTGCCGTGGAAATGATAGGCCGCACCGATGTGGTCGAGATGCTCATGGCTCAGCACCACCATGTCGATCATCTCGGGCGTCACTCCGAGATGGTCGAGACAGGCAACGAGCGACGGATAATTACTCGACAATCCGACGTCGATCATGATGGTCCGCTTGCTGCCGCGCACCAGATAGGCATTCGCCGCACGGTTCTTGAAGCGGATCTGATAGACGTCGTCGGCGGCCTGGATCAGCGTTGCGACCTCGGCGTCGAACAGCGTCTTGAACGGGCTTGGCTTGCGGTCGCTCATGGGGTTGCCGCCGTCCGGTACGTGACCGCGTTGGATGCGCGCAGGCGCTTCGAGAGCGCATCCATCACCATCAGCGCAAACGCCGGCTGCTGGCTGACCAGATAGACGAAGCGGGCGTGGTTGATCCGCATCACCCGCGTTGCGGGCGCTGAGGCGATGGCGGTCGCCGAGCGCGCCGAGCCGTCGATCACGGCCATCTCGCCGAAGAACTCGCCCTTGCCGAGGCTGACGATGACAGTCTTGTTTCCGCGATCGATCTTGGCGATGTCGACCTTGCCGTCGAGCACGACAAACAGCTCGCGGCCGGTCGAGCCTTCCTCAAAGATGACGTCATCGACACCAAATTCCTTGATGCATTTCTCGATCGTCATGGCGCTCTCCTGCCTTCTGGCTGGAAGATGGCGGTATGTTAATCGGGAATGCGCCGCGCGCAAACGGAAGCGGCGCAGATTGCCGCAGGGCAGCATCGCCCAAATCCGGCCCGGAAAACTCCCTAAAATTTAGGTAATGGCGGAGCGGGGTAACCATTTCGCAAGCAATAAAAGTTACCGAATTGTCAACCTAGTCTGGAGACTTTGAACGTGAGTGAGCAGCAGAGCGAGCCGGTCAGCGGTCAAACCGGCGCCGAAATGGCGACGAAAAGCGAGCCCGTGACGGCCGCGACCGGTGTCGAAGCTCCCCGACTTGCGCCCGAGCAGGAAGAGACGTCGCCGAAGGCGGACGCGCCCCGGATGGACTCGTCCAAGATTGAACCCTCGAAGGTTGAACCGCCCAAGATCGAGCCCAAGCTCGAGTCCATGATCGAGCCGAAGGTCGAGGCCAAGGTCGAGCCGACCAATATGGACGTGCCCAAGGTCGAGACCGGCAAGCGGGAAGAGCCGCATTTTCCAGGCAAGCTGATGATCATGGCGCCGGGTGACCGTACCTGGGACCATGAGGCGACCGCATCCAGGCCGGGCGCCGAACAGGCGGCCACGGCGGCAGGCAAGCCGGCCGGCACGCGCCGGATCGGGGCGATGGCCGCGGTGATCGCGCTGGCGACCGTGGCCGGCGCCATCGGCGGTGCGCTCGCGAGCGCGGGGCTCGGCCATCTTGCCACCCCCGCCGTCGCCTCCGCGACGGATACGGCTGCCAGGGACACGGCGGCGAAGGAAGCGGCCGATGCCGCGCTCGCCCGGATCGAGTCCGAAATCGCCGCGCTGAAGGCCAGCGTGGAACAGACCGCCAAGGCTGGCCAAGCCCAGTTCAGCAAGGCCAGCGACCGGATCGAGAAGGTCGAGAAGGCCCAGGCAGAGCCGATGGCCAAGCTCAACAAGCTCAGCGAGGCGGTCGACAAGCTCCGCGCCACGCCGCAGACGACCGTCGCCGCGGCGACGCCCGCCCGCGAGGTCACGGGTTCGGTCCCCCCGGCGACTGCCGCGGCGGCGCCCGCCGCGCCCAGGCCCGAGGTCGGCCGCCTGCCGGTGGTCGACGGCTGGGCGCTGCGCGACGTCGGCAATGGCGGCGCGCTGATCGAGGGCCGCGGCGACATCTACGAGGTTTACGCCGGCGACCCCGTCCCGGGCCTCGGCCGTGTCGACGCCATCCGCAAGCAGGATGGGCGTTGGGTGGTCGTCACCAGCAAGGGCCTGATCGTTTCGCGCTGATTACGGAAACACGACGATACCAAGGCGCTTCACCGCGATGTGAAGCCCCTTTTTTCTTGAATAGGGTTTGCGCTGCGGTGTTAGTGGGGCATGAGCCGTGCGCTGAAATGCCTCCTGGTGATGTCCGTTCTGCTCGGTGGCGCCGTGCCTGTGCGTGCCGTGGAAGATCGCGCGCTGGAGCGCGGTACGGCGGTGATCGATCCCGCTCTCCTGCGCGAACTCGATCACGGCCGCCTCGGTCTCGGCCGGATGCTCGCGCCGGAGCGCTCCGCCGATGCGCCGCTGTCGAATCGCGATCTGTTCGGATTGCCTGCGATGGTGCCGGTGCGCGAGGCGCTGGATCGCGAATTCGATCGCTATGTCTCAAAACATAAGGCAAGCCTGCCGAATGAGAGCATCGGTGTCGGCGACAGCTTCGCGTTTCAGCTGTTCGACCGCGCTCTGTTTGACTCTCCCGATGTTCGGTTCTTGCTGTCAGGCATCGTCAACCGCATGGACCGCGCCTATGTGGCGCCGAAAGACTGCGGTGAAATCCGGCTGATCTACCGGCTGACCCGCACCGATGTGCTGCCGATCGGCGAGAACGCGGTGTCGCAGCGGCTGCCGATGACGCTGAACCTCGTGCTGAAGGCGAAGGGTGACGGCAACGACGCATCGCTCAGCTGCCGCGACATCGCGCGGCGCTGGCTCGCGACCGGCAGCGCACCGCCGGCGATGGAGAAACTGTTCGGCAAGGATGACCCGCTCGACCTGATCGACGTCCGCAATATCGATCGCATCGAGACCAATCTGCAGATCGCGCACGCGCCGAAATCCGCGGTGCGCGATTTCCGCACCGACTATCTGCTCAAGGTGTTCGATTATGACGGCGCGGCAAAGCGCTTTGCCGAGGCACCGCTGGAGAACCAGATCGATCGCGACCGCATTTTGGCGGACGAGGCGCTGAGGCGCGACTTCAAGGCGTGGCTGCTCGATCCCAAACATTTTGCCGATCTCGATCGCGGCACCTTGCTGATCCCCGATCGCTTCCTCGCGACCGCAGCGGTCGCACCGACGCCGACCGGTTTCGATGTCAGCGAACTGGAGCCCGAGTTCGGCATGGTTCAGGGCGAGGGCACGGCCGGCAACGCGGTGTTCTCGGATGGCGACGTCGTCGGCGCCCTGCAGAAGGCTGCGGCCGACGGAACGAAGCTTCAGAACATCCAGTCGCTGGCCGGCTTCGAGCGGCGCCTCAACGATGTGACCTGCGCGGGCTGCCACCAGACCCGCGGCATCGGCGGCTTCCATTTCCCCGGCGTCGACTGGATGGCGGCTAAGCCGTCGAACTCCACCGTGGTGCCGGCCTCGCCGCATTTCTTCGGCGACCAGCCTCGCCGCCGCGATATCCTTGCAAGCTTCCGCGACGGCAAGGCGCCGGACTTTTCGCGCGGCTTCTCCAACCGGCCGCAGCCGCGCGGCAGCACCGAGCTTGCCGGCACCGAATACAGCGACGGCTGGGGCGCGCACTGCTATCTGCCGGGCGCGACGCCGGCCGAGAGCGATCGCAGCTTCCGCGGCTGGACCTGCGCCGAGGGCCTCGCCTGCCAGGTGGCCGGGAAGGCCTCGCGCATCGGCATGTGCTTCGTGAAGGGCCGGTGATTTTCGCCGGAACCGAAGCGGCTGCGCGTCATTATTCGATGCTACATTCCACGTCGCGACCATATCCCGAACAGCCCAGCCTTGAGCGGAGACCGGCCGATGAGTGCTCCCGAGGACGACAAGCAGCGCGACCGCGAGATCGCGGCCAACGAGGCCGAGCGTCAGGCGGTCAGCGCCATCCGCGTCAGCAGCTGGGCGATCGGGCTCGCGGTCATCGTCGGCATCATTGCGGTTGCCCTGGTCTGGGCCTGGATGACTCGCTGAGCTTCCTTTGTAGCCCGGATGCAGCGAAGCGAAATCCGGGAACGGAGCATTCGCGGACGCAGTCGCCCCGGATTGCGCTTCGCTGCATCCGGGCTACTTGTCGCGTGACTACGCCACCGCGCCGGATGCGCGCAGCTTCTGGATTGTGGCCTCGTCGTAGCCGGCCTGGCGCAGGATCTCGTCGGAATGCTCGCCGACCTCGGGCGGCTTGCGCGGCTGCACCTTCCTCGCGCCGTCGATGAAGATCGGGCTGTTGACGGTCAGCATGGTGTCGTTCTCGAAGCGCACCAGAACCTCGTTCTCGATCATCTGCTTGTCGTTCGGGATGTCGTCGAGGATGCCGACGACGCCGAACACGAGACCGTTGCCGTCGAGGATCTTGCGCCATTCGGCGAGATCCTTGCCGGCGAACACCTCGTCGAAGATCTTGATCAGCTCGACCGAACGCGCATGGCGGTCGGCCTTGGTGGCGAAGCGCGCATCGGCGACGAGGTCCTCGCGGCCCATGCAGCGCGCCAGCGTCGGCCATTGCCGGTCTTCGTTGAGCAGCGACAGGATCAGCCAGCGGCCGTCCTTGCACTTGTAGTGGTTGGTGACCGCGTTCAGCGCCTCTTCGCGCGGCTTGCGCTTCTTGAACTTGGCGCCGGCGAGCTTGGCCTGCGCCAGCACGCCGTTGGCCCAGACGCCGTTGGCCATCAGATTGGTCGAGACGTGCGAGCCCTTGCCGGTCTTCTCGCGCTGGAACAGCGCGGTGACGATCGCGCCGTAGAACGCCATCGCGCAGGGGTGATCGCCCATGCCGGCGACCGAACGCGCCGGCGTGGTCTCCTCGTCGGCACGCACCAGATCCATCAGGCCGGAGCGGGCCCAGTAGGCGTTGGAGTCGAAGCCGGGCTTGTTGGCCTCTTCGCCCTTCTCGCCATAGCCCGTGAAGGAGGCGTAGATCAGCCGGTCGTTGAGATGGGCAAGATGGTCGTAGGTGATGCCGAGCTTCTGGCGTACCTGCGGCGGCATGTTGGTGATGAACACGTCGGCCTCGGCGACGAGCTTGTACAGCACCAGCTGCGCGTCGGGCTTGGTGAGGTCGAGCGCGAGGCTCTTCTTGTTGCGGGCTTCCAGCATCCACGCGAAATTGTGCTCGCTCGATGGATAGCCGGGCAGGTTGGGCAGATTGCGATAGGGGTCGCCGGCGCCCGGAGGCTCGATCTTGATGACGTCGGCGCCGAAGTCGGACAGAACGGTGGCGGCCGCGGGCGCCGCGATGAAGCTCGCGCAGTCCAGGACCTTGAGCCCGTCAAAAATGCCTTTTTCCATCGTGCCGTCGCTCCCGTGGCGCTTGTTGGTGTTTTTCCGGTAGCTGGAATTATCGCAAGCAATGATCCCGATCGAACCGCCATTTGACCCATCTGGGGGGCACGATGCAACGGCACTTTCTTACCCTCACTTTCACCCTCCCCTGGAGGGGGAGGGTCGACGCGAATGAAATGAGCGGCGGGGTGGGGTGAGGTGACGGTCTCTCCATTCGCATGGTGCCCGTGCGGAGAGATCACTCCACCCCGACTCACATTTCGCTTCGCTCAATGTGCGTCGACCCTCCAGGGGAGGGTGAAGTGTTACTCCACCCCCGCCATCAGCGCCGCATTGCCGCCCGCGGCGGCGGTGTTGATCGTGATCGTCTGCTCGGTGGCGAAGCGCGCGAGGTAATGCGGGCCGCCGGCCTTGGGGCCGGTGCCGGAGAGGCCGCTGCCGCCGAACGGCTGCACGCCGACCACGGCGCCGATCATGTTGCGGTTGACATAGATGTTGCCGACCTGGAGGCGGTCGATCACGTGCTCGATCGTGTCGTCGATGCGGGAATGGATGCCGAGCGTCAGCCCGAACCCGGTCGCCTCGATCGCGGTCAACACCTCGCCGAGCTTGTCGGCGCGGTAGCGCACGACGTGCAGGATCGGGCCGAACACCTCTTCCTTCAGCTGCCCGGCCGCCGACAGCTCGAAGATGTGCGGCGCGACGAAATTGCCTGATGGCGCCTCGCCGGCGAGATGCACCCGCGCCTCCTGCTTCATCCGCGCGATATGCGCATCGAGCCGCTGCTTGGCCTCGGCATCGATCACCGGTCCGATATGCGTCGACGGTTCGGAGGGATCGCCGATCTTCAATTCGCGCGCGGCGCCCGCGATCATCTCGATCATGCGGTCGGCGACGTCGTCCTGCACGAACAGCAGCCGCAGTGCCGAGCAGCGCTGGCCGGCGGAGCGGAACGCCGAGGTCACGACGTCGTCGGCGACCTGCTCCGGCAGCGCGGTGGCATCGACGATCATGGCATTGATGCCGCCGGTTTCCGCGATCAGCGGCACGATCGGGCCGTCCTTGGCGGCGAGCGTGCGGTTGATCGACCGCGCGACCTCCGTCGAGCCGGTGAAGACGACCCCGGCAATGGCGGAATTCGCCACCAGCGTGGCGCCGACCGCGCCGTCACCCTGGATCAGATGCAGCGCCGATGTCGGGACCCCGGCCTGATGCAGCAGGGCGACGGCTTCGGCTGCGATGCGCGGCGTCTGTTCGGCCGGCTTTGCGATCACCGCATTGCCCGCCATCAATGCCGCCGTCACCTGGCCGAGGAAGATCGCGAGCGGGAAATTCCACGGCGAGATCGCAACGAACGCACCGCGGCCGTGCAGCTCCAGCACATTGCTTTCGCCGGTCGGGCCCGGCATCGTCTCGCCTTCGCCGAACAGCTTTTGCCCCAGCGCGGCATAGTAGCGGCAGAAGTCGATCGCCTCGCGCACCTCGGAGAGGGCGTCGTCGAGGGTCTTGCCGCCCTCGCTTTGCAGCAAGGCGAGGAAGTGGGCGCGGCGCTGCTCGAGCAGGCCCGCGGCCTTGTCCAGGATCGCCGCACGTTTTGTGGCCGGCGTGGCGTTCCAGGCCTTGAAGCCATGTCGCGCGGCGATGACCGCGGCATTCGCCTGCTCGGTTGTTGAGGGGGTGATGGAAAGCGAAGCCTTGCGCTCGGCCGCGATCGCCGATTTCAGCGCGCCCAGCGCCTTGCGTTCGCCGAATTCGATGCCGTGCGAATTCTCGCGCTGCGGCCGATAAAGCTCGGCCGGCAACGGAATCGCGGCGTGCGACGCCTTGTCGTCGGCGCCGACGATCTCGGCCGGGCGGCGCAGCAGGTCCACGATGGACACGCGATTGTCGGCGGCCAGCGCCACGAAGGACGAGTTGGCGCCGTTCTCGAGCAGCCGCCGCACCAGATAGGCGAGCAAATCGCGGTGGCTGCCGACCGGCGCATAGGTCCGGTGGGCGATCTCGGGCCTGTCCTCGCCGAGCTGGGCGTAGAGCGCTTCGCCCATGCCGTGCAGCCGCTGGAATTCGAAGCTTGAGGGATCGTCGGCGAGTTCGAGGATGGTTGCGACCGTCAGCGCGTTGTGGGTGGCGAATTGCGGAAACAGCCGCGGCCGCAGCGCCAGCAGCTTGCGCGCGCAGGCGACGTAGTTCAGGTCGGTCATCGCCTTGCGGGTGAACACCGGATAGCCGTCGAGCCCGCGCTCCTGCGCGCGCTTGATCTCGGTGTCCCAATAGGCGCCCTTGACCAGGCGCACCATCATCCTGCGGTCCAGCGCGCGCGTCAGCGCATCGACATAGTCGATGACCTCGGCGGCGCGCTTCTGATAGGCCTGGATTGCAAGGCCAAAGCCGCTCCAGCCGGCGAGCGAGGGGTCGGCGAACGCGGCGGCGATGACGTCGAGCGACAGCTCCAGCCGGTCGGCCTCCTCGGCATCGACGGTGAAGTTGAGGTCGAACGCCTTGGCGCGGCGCGCGAGATCGATCAGCTGCGGCACCAGCTCGGTCATCACCCGCGCGTGGCTCACCGCCTCGAAGCGCGGGTGCAGCGCGGAGAGTTTCACCGAGATGCCGGGCCGGTCGGGCAGGGGCTGATCGCCGGCCGCCTTGCCGATCGCCTCGATGGCGCGGGCGTAGGATTCGAAATAGCGGTGGGCATCGTCGGCGGTGCGCGCACCCTCGCCGAGCATGTCGAACGAATAGCGCGAGCCGCGCGCGGTGTGCGATTGCGCGCGCGACAGCGCCGCCTCGATGGTCTCGCCGAGCACGAAATGGCTGCCCATCAGCCGCATCGCCTGCCGCGTCGCGGCGCGCACCGCCGGCGCACCGAGCCGCTTGGTCAGCCGCCCGATCGTGCCCTGCGGCGTCTCGCCGGGCTGGATCACGCGCGCCGACATGCCGAGCGCCCAGGCTGAGGCGTTGACCAGGAATGCGCTCGATCTGGTCTCGTGATTGACGAAGTCGCCCTGGCCGAGCTTGTCCTCGATGAACTGGTCGGCGGTGCGCGCGTCCGGGACCCGCAGCAGCGCCTCCGCCAGCACCATCAGCGCCAGCCCTTCCTTGGTCGACAGCGCGAACTCCCGCAGCATGTCCTCGACCCCGCCAAGCGGATCGTCATTGGCCCGGATCGCCTCGATCAGGCGGGTTGCGGTGCGGTCGATCCGCGCCTCCGCCTCCGCGCCGAGCCTCGCGTCCTGGCGCAGGTGGGCGGCGATGGCGGCGTCGTCAGGAGCGTAGGGCGCGCTGAACGGGGGCGGGAGCGGCGACGGGTCTGGCATGGCGGTTCCTTGAGATTGTGTGGGAACACGTACGCGCTAGCGAACCGTAGTTCGATAGACAAATTAGCAGATTTGCCTTAGAAAATCAGGATCAATTCAAGAGTTTCCGTAGATATGACAGAGATCGATAAGACTGACCGCAAAATCCTCTCGATCCTGCAAGGGGATGGCCGGATTGCCAATGTGGAATTGGCCGAGAGGATCGGCCTGTCGCCGACTTCGGTCGGCGAACGGCTGAAGCGGCTGCAGCGCGACGGCTTCGTCGAGGGCTATGGCGCGCGGCTCAATCCGCACCGGCTCGGGCTTGGTCTGCTGGTGTTTGTCGAGGTGCTGCTCGACAAGACCACGCCCGATGTATTCGAGAAGTTCGCCAGGGCGGTCCAGACCGCGCCGGAAGTGCTCGAATGTCACATGGTGGCCGGCGGCTTCGACTATCTGGTCAAGGCGCGGGTCGCCAACATGACCGCCTATCGCAGGTTTCTTGGCGAGACCCTGCTGGCGCTGCCGGGCGTGCGCGAGACGCGAACCTACGCGGTGATGGAGGAAGTCAAGCGCGACGCGCCGCTGCCGGTCAGCTGACATGCGCCCGGTCCGATCCACAGCCATGCGCCGGATGTCTTGGCATCGCGACGCACCCGCGATAATCCTGTGGTCGAGTTGGGGCGGTGGTTCATGAGAGATGCCGATCAGCCGATACGAATGAAGCGGTCCGGATTTGCCGGCGCGCTTGCTTTGCTCATGCTCTCGCTCCCGCCGACCATGTCGGCCCGCGCGGCCGAGCTCAGCGCCGGCGTCATGCAGCTCTATTCCTCGGTCTCGATCTATCCGCCGTCGGCGTCGGGGATGACGGTCTGTTACGGCTTCGTCTGCCGGCGTCGCGAAATGCTCGACTTCAGCGCAGCCGACCGGGCGGCCCTGACCAGGATCATGGCCGCGGGCCGCGCCAATGCCGCCGCCGAACGCGCGGCCGTGCAAAAGGCCGTGATCTGGTTCGACCGCCGCATGGGGCCGATCCTCGGCACCGACAAGCGCGTGGCGAAAGCGGACTTCCGCGCCAACGACGACAAGCACAATTATGATTGCTGGGATACGACGCGGAACACGACCAGCCTGATGCTGGTGATGCAGGCGTGGAACCTGTTCAAGTTTCATGACGTCGGGGATCCCCACTACCGCGGATTTTCGTTGGCGCAAACGCCGCATAACACCGCCGTTCTCGTCGAGCGCGCGACCAAGGTGGAATGGGCCGTCGATCTCTGGCCCCGTGGCTATCTGCAACCGCCTGACGTCATGACCGTCGCCAAATGGGTGACGGAAGATTGAACGGCTGAGAGTTGCGGCTGCGCGTTCCGCGCTGTTCCACCCTCGCTCATCGCAGGGATAGCGTTCCGCGTGACACTGGAACCGAACGCGGAACGATATGGTTCCAAAAAATACGTTCAGCACCCATCACCATAAGAACCAAGTGACGCGTTAACACCGGCAGCATTCGGTCACCCGAGGCTACCACATGCGTTCACGCTCGATCTGCATTGATGCCGCCGCCAGCGGCGTTCGTTTCCCACAGCTGCTGGCGCTTGCGTTGCTGCTTGGGCCTTTGTTCGCCGGCCCGGCGCGCGCGGGTGATGTCGAGGATTGCGGCGGGCCGCCGACGGACAAGGCCGAGGCGGCGTGCTCGGGTATCATCAACGATACCGCACGCTCCACTGAGGATCGCACCAAGGCCTTCACCGGCCGCTCGCGATTTGACATCGCGCGCGGCAAGATCGATCAGGCGCTCAGCGATGCCGATGCGGCGGTGCAGCTGAATGGACAATTCGTGCCGGCGCTGATCGCGCGCGGCTATGTCCAGCAACGCAAGGGCAGCCCGGATCAGGCCCGCGCCGATTTCGATCGCGCGATCGAGCTCGAGCCGAAGAACCCGTTCGGCTTCCTGGCGCGCGGCAATCTTCGCGCCGACCAGCACGCCTGGAGCGATGCGATCTCGGATTACGGTCAAGCGATCACGTTGCGACCGGATCTCCCCGCTGCCCATGTCGGGCGCGCGCGGGCCTATGTCGAGTCCGGACAGCCCGATGCGGCGCTGGCCGACGCCAACACCGCGATTGCCGTCAACGCCGGCACGCCGAATGCGTTCTACTGGCGCGGTCAGGCCTATCGCCGCAAGGGCGACATGGATCGTGCGATCGAGGATTTCTCGCGCGCGATCGCGCAGGCGCCGCAGGCCGAGCGCAACGCCTATTTCGCCCGCGCCCAGCTCTACAGCGCCAAGGGCGACTATGCCCGCGCGATTGCCGACTTCGACCGGCTGTTGACGGTTCTTCCCGACAACAAGGAAATCCAGCAGCAGCGCCAGCAGGCGGTCGCGATGCAGGCCGAACTCGCCAAGGCAGCAGGCGGCGCCGCGCCGCCCCAGGCCGCACCGCCGCCAGGTGCAATGGCGGGGCGGCCAGCCGCGCCGGCGGCGGGTAATCAGCAGGTCGAGCAGGCCAAGCAGTTCGTCGCACAGGGCAACAATGCGGGCGCCGTTGCCAATCTCACCCAGGTGCTGGGCGGCGATCCCCGCAACGAGGCTGCGCTGCGCCTGCGTGCACTGGCCTATTCAAGGCTCGGCCGGTTGGCGGACGCGCGCAACGATCTCAATGCCCTGCTCAAGCTCAAGCCGGACGATCCTCAGCTGCTGGCGTCCCGCGCACTCAATGCCGCCGGCATGCGGCAGTTCGATGAGGCGATGGCTGATGCCGGCCGTGCCATCACGCTCGATCAGAACAATTCATTGGCCTATCTGGCGCGCGGCCTCGTCAAGGCCGGCACCGGCAAGGTGCAGGACGCGCTCGCCGACTACGATCATTCGATCTCGCTGAATCCCAAGGAGACGCTCGCCTTCACCGAGCGCGGGCTTGCCCATATCGGTCTCAACCAGCTCGACAAGTCGCTGCTGGATTTCGATCAGGCGCTGGCGCTGCTGCCGACCAATCTGGTCGCCAAATCGTGGCGTGGCCTCGCGCTGATGCTCAAGGGCCGTGCCGATGAGGGGCTGGTCGATATCGACGCTGTGCTGGAGCGAAGCCCGAACAATCCGACGGCACAGCTCGGCCGCGGGCTCGCGATGCTGACTTCGTCCCAGTACGACCGCGCCATTGCCGCCTTCGATCAGATCATCACGCGGGCGCCCAACGATGCCTTCCCGCATGTGCTGCGCGCCCGGGCCTATCTCGGGCTGAAGAAGCCGGATAACGCGATGAAGGATCTCAACTTCATCCTCTCTGCGCGGCCCGATTATCAGCCGGCGCTGACATTGCGCGGCATCACCTGGTCGGCGTTGCGCAACTACGACAAGGCGGTCGAGGATCTCGACCGGGCGATTGCGCAGAAGGAGACGGTGGAGGGCCTGTTCGCCCGCGCCAAGGCGCATGAGGCGCTCAACCATGCCGACAAGGCGACCGAGGACTTCCGCAAGGCAACGCAGCTCACGCCGGCAAGCGTGTTCGACGTGCTGGCGCAGGCCGAGTCGAAGCGCAAGGTTCAGGAGCTGTCGAAGCGGGTGCCGTGCGGCAACGGCCAGAGCGGCACCTGCCTGTGACGCGGCAACTCAGCGGCCGCGCGCTTTGCTGAGGCAAAGGATGAACATCGGCGCGCGCTGGCGATGGCGGCCGAAAAAAAGCTCAACGCCGTGGCGCGCGGGCATCGTGCCCGCCCCGCCGAACGTCACGTTGTCTGATGTTGGGTCGGCCCCCACTCCCGGACGGTATCCGAGAGTGCGCCGCCGGATCTGGCGCTGATACGCTAGACCTTGAGATTCTCGGCTGACGTCTTGCCGCGATTAGCGATCTCTTCGTACTCGACGGATTGGCCTTCGTTCAGGGTCTGAAGACCAGCCTTCTGAACTGCTGAAATATGAACGAAAATGTCCTTGCCGCCCGTTGCGGGCTGGATGAATCCATAGCCCTTCGTCGGGTTGAACCACTTCACTGTACCTTTGGGCATTCCAGTCGTCTCCGCGGAAGCAATCGAAAACAGACCAGCCGGCCCCCGCACAAACCGGCTTGTCCGCAACGACAGGATAGCAGTTTGAAAAAAGCTGGGTAGATCAAACGACGGTGTGTTTTTGGCCGGAAACAACCCGCTTTGCGGGGTTTTGACGCCGGATTGCCCGTTTCGTGGTCAATTGATGCGCTGCAAAAACGGATCGGTTCCGGTGTACCGAATTGGATCGATCGTCCCGCGCGCGGCCTTTTCGGCCGGCGCGCGGGGATCGACCGGCCACCTCTCAATAGGTGGCGGAGAGGTATTCGACGATCTTGCCGACGTCGGCTTCGTCGATCGGCGCACCGTAGACCTTGATCATCTTGGTCACTTCGGCCTGCCAGAAATCCTTCTTGAACTTCTCGCCCTGCGGCTGCGTCTTGATGTAGTCGGCCGAGTGGCAGGCCGTGCAGTTGTTTTGCACCACCTCGAGGTTGGGACCCGGCTTGAAGGCCGCAGTCTCCTCGGGGACCGTGTAGTTCACGGGCGCGGCGACGGCGGCGCCGATCGACAGCGCGGCGATCGTGGCGAGGCATGGAAGCAGCTTGCTGGTCATGATGCTTCTCCTCACGCCGCGGTGACGCGCACGGTTTCGACGACGTTGCGCAGATAGCCGGCCGGATTCCACAACGGATCCATCGGCTGGGTGTCGCCGGCATTGTTGGTGGCGCGCACCTTCAGCTCTGCGGGACCGGCCGCGAGCTTTACCGGCAGCTTCCATTCGCGGAAGGCGTATTTGCCGAGGTCCTTGCCGAGCTTGGCCGGCGTCCAGCTCTTGCCGCCGTCGGTCGAGACCATCACCTCCTTGATGCCCTTGCCGCCGTCGAAGGCGATGCCGCGCAGCATGGTGCGGCCGGCCTTCAGCTTGGCGCCGTCGGCAACGCTGGTGATGAACGAGCGCACCGTGAAGCGATTGATCGGGATCGTCGCCTTCGGTGCGGTGCCGGGCTCGACCGCATTGTTCGGCGTATCCGGTATCCGGTAGGCGGACTTCATCCAGAAGCCCTCGAACACGTTGTCGATCACGGTGATCTCGTTGAGGTGCTTCACCCAATAGGTGCCGTAATAGCCGGGCACCACGAGGCGGAGCGGGAAGCCGTTGAGGAACGGCAGGTCCTCGCCGTTCATGCCCCAGGCCAGCATCACCTCGCCGTCGCGTGCGTGGTCGATGTCGAGCGCCTTGACGAAATCCGGCGTCTTGTCGCTGACCGGACCGTCCATGCCGTTGAAGGTGACCTGCTTGGCTCCGGCTTGCACGCCGGCCATGTCGAGCACGGTCTTCAGCGGCACGCCGTGCCAGCGCGCGCAGCCCATCGCGCCGTTGCCGAGCTGGCCGCCGGCGACGCGCGGACTGAAGAAGCCGCGGCTGTTGCCGGAGCACTGGTTGACGGCAACGATATCGGTCGCCTTCAGCTTCCTGATGTCCTTCAGCGACAGCTTCAGCGGCTTGTCGACCTTGCCCTTGATCTCCAGCGTGAACTTGTCCGGATCGAGATTGTAGGGGAGGTCGGCGAGGTGGTAGCGGACGAAGAACGCATTGTTCGGCGTAAGCGGGCCGTCGTTGAAGATCGCAAACGGCGTTTCCAGCTGCGGCGGGCGGGCGGTCAGCCCGATCATCGGGCGCTTCTGCGGATAGCGCACCAGCGGCCTCTCGCCATTGCCAAAGGGCAGCGTCACCGTGTCGAGGGCGAATGCGCCCCTTGACCCCAGCCCCGTCACCAGAGCGGCCAACCCGGCGCGCTTCATCAAGTCTCGTCGATCGAGCATTCCGCTTCCTCCGAAGCTGTTCTGTCGTGAGCCGGTCATCACAGGCTCAGATTGCCTTGCGCGCCTTCGCATCGCGGAATGCGCGGCGACAAATGTCGCACCTGACAACCGCGAGTCAATTGAGCTTTCGCAGCGTTGCGTCGCAACAACGAAAAGCCCCGGTCGCGTGGACGACCGGGGCATTTCCATCCGAATAGAAAGGTTCGATCAGTAGCAGACGTTCACGGTGCGATAGCGATAGCCGTAGGGCGTCAGCACCAGGCGGGTGGCGTAGCAGCCGGAGTCGACGAAGCCGACGGCAATGCCCGGGCCACCCCAGAAGTGATGGTGATGCGGATGCCAGAAGAACGGCTTGGCCGAAGCTGCGGTCGGCGCCAGCGCGGCGGCACCGAGGGTTGCGGCAGTGGCGAGAGCGAGTGTGACTTTGCGAAACATGGTCTTCTCCTTCGGATGCGCGTTGAGCTCTGTCGCGGCGCGGTTGCAGTGTTACCCATCGCCAGTCAGTCGCATCCGGCACCGGGCACGTTCGAGCATCGCTGCTGAACGCGCCGTTGGATGTGCGGCAGGTCACATAGGGGTGGAGCGGAGATGAACCGGTCAGGCCGCGACGGCACGCCGGTCGTCGACCAGCGTCGACAGGAGCTGCGTCTTTTCGACCGTGCGCACGGTCATCGGCTCGTTGCGGCCGCGGATCGCGACCTCCTGCGCCGGCAGGGCATCGTCGGCCAGCCCGGCGGTGACGCGCACCTCGTCCGAGATGATCACCTCGCAGGCCAGCGCCTTGGTCATGTCCTGCAGCCGTGCCGCGACGTTGACGGCATCGCCGAGTGCGGTGAACACCATGTGGTCGCGATAGCCGATATCGCCGACGATCACCTCGCCGCCATGGATGCCGATGCCGAAGCGGATCGGCTCGCGCAGATCGTGGCTCAGGAACTGGTTCAGCTCGTCGATATGGGTTGCGATCAGCGCCGCCGCGCGCAACGCTTGGCGGCAGGCCACCTGCCGGTCGGTGGCAAGCCCGAACAGCGCCAGCATGCCGTCGCCGATGAACTGGTTGGGCCGCCCGCCGGCTTCCAGCACCGCCTGCGACACCGCGCCGAGGAAGCGGTTGACGATGAACACGGTGTCGAACGGCAGCCGCTTCTCGGCAAGCTGCGTCGAGCCGCGCATGTCGACGAACATGCTGACCAGATAGCGCTCCTGGCCGACCCGTGCCGGATTGGCGGCGTGCGCGTTGGCCGACGTCGTGCTGGGCAGGAACAGCTGGAAGAAATTCAGGTCGGCGGTCGGCCGCAACTGGCAGGCCAGCCGGATCGACGGATCGTCATTGCCGACCCGGTGCAGCACGAAGGCTTCGCGCGGCGAGGGCTCGGGCAATCCGGCGTGGTCGCCGATGATACGGATGCGGCAGGTCGAGCAGCGCGCGCGGCCGCCGCAGACGCTCGCATGCGGCACGTTGTAGCGCAGGCTTGCTTCCAGCACGCTCAATCCCCTCGGTACCCGCAGGGTGCGGCCGTTGCCGTAGGACAGCGAGATCATGCCGCCGCGGCGCTCCAGCAGGGCCCGCGCGCCGCGCGCCAGCAGCACGAGGCCGAGCAGGCCGAGATAGCCGATGGTCAGGCCGTCGGTGATCTTCTCGAGCGTGGTCCCCTGCGCCGCCGTTCCGAGCTTCTGCACCGACAGCTCCTCGCGCCGCCAGTCGGGATCCTGATAATCCGCGATCGTGGCGCGGCCGCCCTGGTAGATGCCGAGCATCGCCAGAGTCGGGATCAGCACCGCTCCGGCGAGCAGGAACGGCGCGGCGCGCTTGAAGAACGGACGCAGCCGCAGCCAGAAATACAAGCCGATGCAGCCGTGCACCCAGGCGATCACCAGCACCGCCAGCATCTGCCACAACCGGTTCGGCGAGGCGATGAAGAAGGTGTACAGCTCCTGGGGGTAGAGCTTCTCGTGCCCGTACAGGGTCTGGCCGAGCCGTACGCCGACGACGTGGGCGACGATCAGCATCGGGATGCTGAGGCCGAGCGTCAGCTGCAGCGGCTCGATCGCCTTCCAGTGGAACTCGCGGCGCTGGTAGAGCGCCCAGATGCCGAGCCCGGTATGCACCAGGCAGGCGCTGTAGAACACGATCGCGACCGGCAGGAACTGCCAGAACTCGGTGTGGTAGTAGACGCCGATCGCCAGCGCCTGTGTCGAGATATTGCCGAGCGCGTGGTTGAGGAAATGGCTGATCAGGTACGCGAACATGATCGCCCCCGTGACGATGCGGACCTGCCGCAGGCCGATACCGCGGGCCATGTCCTGCAAATGCTCGCGCGAGGGGGAGGCCATGTGATTCATGATCGGCAAGTCTAGTGGTTAATTCCCGCGCTGAACACCATCGCGGGTCCGGACGAGCCGCGAGAGCGGGCCGTTCGGCACGTTGACACTCCGTTAAGAGTCGAACAAAAAGCGCGCCGTGACGATAGCCCAAGCCGAACCTGGAGCCGATAACAACAGCGTTAAGCCGGCCCGTTCGCGCGCGCCGGATTGGCGGGGCGTCATCGCCGTGATCGTTGCCATGACCGCGATGCGGCTGGTCTACGCCCATGCGCTCGATCTGCGCACCGACGAGGCCTATTACTGGACCTGGTCGAAGGAAAACGTGCTGTCGTTCCTCGACCATCCGCCGATGGTCGCCTGGTTCATCCGCTTCGGCACCGCGATCCTCGGCGATACCAATCTCGGCGTCCGCCTCGGCGGTATCGTGGCGATGCTGGCGACCCAGCTCCTGCTCGCCGACATCGTCCGCCGCGTGACGGCCAACCACGTCCGCGCCGTGATGCTGGCGCTGCTGCTGCCGGAGGCGGCACTGTATTACGGCCTCTTGATGGCCAAGGTCGCGCCCGATACGGCGCTGATCCCGTTTTCGGTGGCGATGCTGTGGTCGCTGGTGCGGCTTGCGCAAAGTGGTGACGGACGCTGGTGGCTCGCGGCGGGGCTGTTTGCCGGGCTGGCGCTGCTGTCGAAATTCACCGCGATCATGTTCGCGCCGGCAGTGCTCGCCTTTGCGCTGGTGCCGGACTGGCGCTGGCGCTGGTTGCGCAGTCCGTATCCGTATCTCGCCGCGTTGATCGCGATCGTCGTGTTCGCGCCGGTGCTGATCTGGAATGCCGGGCACGACTGGGCCTCGTTCCGCTTCCAGGCGGTGCGCGCCACCGCTGAACGCGCCTTCACGCTGCGCACCGTCGGCGAGTTCGTCGGCATGCAGTTCGGCCTGGTCGGCTTCGTGCTGCTGCCGGTGACGCTGTTCGGCACCGTGCTGACGGCATGGCGCGGCTATCGCAAGCGCGAGCCCGTCGCGATCCTGCTGGCGACCGCGGTGCTGGTGCCGTTCATTTACTTCTTCTGGAAGTCCCTGACGCTGCGGGTCGGCGACACCTGGCCGATGTTCCTGTGGCCGGCCGGCCTCGCGGCGGTTGCGATCAACGTCACGCGGATGCCGTTCGAAGGCTGGTCGGTCGGGCTCGTCAAATCGACGGTCCATTGGGCGCGGACCGCGATCACATCAGGCGTCGTGTTCGTGGTCTGCGTCTTCCTCTATTACATGTTCGCGCCGTGGAATCTGATCGGCCGCACCGATCCGATCGGCACCGAAGCGGGCTATGATGTGGTGGCTGCGCGCACGCTGGCGCAGGTTGAGGCGACCGGCGCGACCTGGGTCGCGACCACGGATTACCGCACCTATGCGATGCTGCGCTGGTTCTTGCGCGGGAAGGCGACGGTCATCGAAATCAACGAGCGCGGCCGCTTCCAGGGCTTTGCCGATCCCGGCATGAGCAAGATCCGCGATCACGCCGGCGTCTATGTCGGGCGCGAGCCCGAGAACAATCTGCCGCTGTGGAGCGAGACGACGGCGGTGCGCCAGCCGCTGGAGCGGGTGACGCGGAGCTGGCGCGGCATGGTGATGGACACCTATTCGCTGGAGAAGATCAGCGGCTGGACGCCCGATCTGTCGCCGCCGCCGGACACCACCTTCTTCCGCTGGCGCGTGCTGGCGATGCTTTTGCCTTCTCGCGTTGATGTCGTCCCTGCCTAGTGCGCAATTGCGCACGGGAGCAGGGACCCATAACTACCGATGCTGATTATCTTGCGCTGCTGGAACGGCGAGCCCCGTTCACAACATCCGCTGCGGCGTATGGGTCCCTGCTTTCGCAGGGACGACAGCTGTGTTTGTCGCGAGCACGACGTGGATGGTGGGCACGGCGCAAACGTGCCTCTGCCCATCCTACGCCGCTATTCCTCGTCCTCGCGCTTGCGGATCAGGTCCTTCGCGAGATCGGTCAGCGCCGGGCGCGGCAGGGCGTTGAAGGGGAGCGGGCGGGTGACGTCGATCGCGGCGAGGCCGAGGCGGGCGGTCAACAGGCCGTTGAGCATGCCTTCGCCGAGGCGCTGTGACAGTTTTGCCGCGATGCCGTGACCGAGCATCTGCTGGATCAGGCTGTCGCTCGCGGCCATGCCGCCGGTGATGGCGAGATGCGCGATCACGTGGCGCAACAGGCGGATCATGCCGAGCGCGCCGGGCCGGCCGCCATAGAGCCGCGCCAGCTGCCGGATCATCCGCAAGCTCGCCACGAACACGAACAGCACGTCGAACAGCGCGCGCGGGCTGACCGCGGTGACGACCGAGACGCGTTGCGCGCCGGTCGATACCAGCCGCCGCGCCTCCTCATCGAGCGGCGTCATCAGCTCACGCTCGGCGAGGCGGATCATGTCGGCGCCGTCGATGATGTCGTCGCTGTGGCTCTGCAGCGTGCTGCGGGCACGGGCGAGCTGCGGGGTCTGGTGCGCGAGCTTGAGCAAATCCGCGACGATCACCCGGCTCGCGGCACGGTCGTCGCTGATCAGCACCTCGGCGGCGCGCAGATGCAGCTTCTCGATGGTCGCAAGCCGCGCCAGACCGACCAGTTCGCGCGTGGTGACGACGGCGAGCGCCACCGCGGCGATGACGGCCAGTCCCAGCCCGAGGACGCCGAGGCCTTCATTGCGCGCGAACAGATCCTCGACGAGGTTGAGGACGCCAAGCCCGGTGCCCAGCACCACGAGGCCCGCGACCGCGCTCCAGAACAGCGTGCCCCAGCGGAAGCCGCGGCGCGCCGGCACCAGTGGCGTATCAACCCGCACCGGGAGCTGCGCGGGCTCGGCCTCGGGCACGATCTGGATCGTGCCGCGGGTGAGGCGGCCGCCGTCGTCCGGATCCATCACGACCACGCCGGGATCGTCGAGCTTGAACGTCGCCGGCCGCCGCGGGGGCGTCTTCTCGTTCATTGCAGTTTGTCTCCGATCAGGAACTGGAGGGCGCGGTCAAGGCGGATGTGAGGCAGCGCCGGCTCCGCATCGCCGTTTCGTTCCAGCTTCGGCGGGCGGAAGCGCAGGAAGCGGTAGTCTGCGGCCTCCGTGTCCGAGTTTGAGAGACCGCGGAATCCGCCGTTGAACAACTCCTCCGGATTGTCGGGCAGGTCGCCCGGAAAGGTCGCAACCTCCGTCTCGCCGTCAAGCCGCTCGCCATTGGCGACCTCGCCCGGCGCCGGGGTGCCGAGGATCGACGGTAGCCGGTCGCGCCCGCGCTGGACCTGCGCCTCGCGCGTGGCGCGCACCGCGGCGAGCGCGACGACGTCGATGTCGGCGCCGGCATATTCGGCGCGCTCGGCGGCCTTGGCCACGATCCGCCGCAGCACGGCCTCGAGCCGGTCGTGGCTCAGATGGTGCAGATGGTCGGCCTTGGTTGCCGCGAACAGGATGCGGTCGATGCGCGGCCGGAACAGCGCGCTCAGGATCGTGCTGCGGCCGATCCGGAAGCAGTCGAGGATGCCGGCGAGCGCGGCCTCGAGATCGTGCAGCGCCTCGGGGCCGGCATTGAATGCGGCGAGTGCATCGGCCAGCACGATCTGGCGATCGAGCCGCGCGAAATGGTCGCGGAAGAACGGCCGCACCACGACGTCCTTGTAGGCCTCGAAGCGCCGCCGCATCATCGCCCACAGCGAGCCGTCACCCGCGCTGCCGCCTGCGGGCACGTCGAGCGGTGCAAAGGTCAGCGCCGGCGTGTCGGCCAGATTGCCGGGCATCAGGAAGCGGCCGGGCGGCAACAGGCTCATCGCGAAGCGCTCGTCGCGGCAGGCGCGCAGATAGTCGGTGAACAGGCGTGCTTCGGTGAGCGCGGCCTGCTCGTCCTCTCTGGCCTCGGGCTTCAGCGTCGCGAGATGGACGTGCCAGGGCGCCGCGAGTTTGGCGCGCAGCGGCTCGCGGGATAGCGCAAGGCTCTCCGCCGACCATTGCTCGTAACTCTTGTTGAGCAGCGGCAGGTCGAGCAGCCACTCGCCGGGATAGTCGACGATATCGAGGGTCAGCGTGCGGTCCGCGCCATTTTGCCGCTGATACTCAATCACGAGACGGAGCTCGGAGATGTCGGTGGTCGAGCTCGGCCAGGTCCGCTCCTCGACCAATGTCCGGACATGGTTCTCATAGGCGAAGCGCGGCACCGCATCGTCGGGCTGCGGGGCGAGATAGGCGCGCGCGATCCGCCCCGAGGCATAGGCCTCGAACACCGGGAAGCGGCCGCCGCGGGTCAGGCCGTGCACCAGCGCGGTGATGAACACGGTCTTGCCGGCGCGCGACAGGCCGGTGACGCCGAGCCGCACCGTCGGGTTGAAGAAGCCCTCGCCATAGTCGAGCAGCGCCCGCGCCGAGAGACGGGCTTCCTCGACGATATCAGTAAAGCTGGGGGGCATGGAGGGTTAACGAAAAACCCGGCAGGAGGGACCAAAAGTGGCGGGCGATCACCCGCAAGGTGGCGATTATCGGGCCAAAATCAAGCTTCACATTTCCGGCGCCTTTACAGGCGAGGGGATTGTCGGGGGTGCAAGGGAATGAACGCGTCACCATGCCCGCGCTGCCCCTCGTCCATCGGCCCACGGGAAAGCCTGCATGACGGTCTTCCGCCTGAAGCAACTTGCCTCGACCTCGATCCACGCGGCCGGCGCCGCGTTGTGGAACTACGACCGCGCCGAGCTGATCGCCGACGGCGTCGTCCATCTCGTCGGCGTTGCTTTCGGGCTGGTGGCCGCCACCGCGCTGATCGTGCTGACCGCGGTCTATGCCGACCCGTTCGCCATCACCGTGGTCTCGGTCTATGTCGCCGGCCTGCTTGCGATGCTGGTGCTGTCGGCGACCTATAATCTTTGGCCGGTGTCGCGCGCCAAATGGGTGCTGCGGCGCTTCGATCATTCCGCGATCTATCTCTTGATCGCCGCGACCTATACGCCGTTCATCGTGGAACTGAAGGACAGCACTTTCGCGATCGCGCTCTTGGCCGGGGTGTGGTGCGTGGCGATCGTCGGGATCTGGCTGAAGCTGCGCTATCCGGACCGCTTCGACCGGCTCTCGGTCGGGCTTTATCTCGCGATGGGCTGGAGCGGCATCATGCTCTACGACGCTGTTGTGAAGGCGCTGCCGGCGATGGCGCTCGGCTTCGTGCTGGCCGGCGGCATCCTCTACAGCCTGGGTGTGATCTTCCACTCCTGGCGCCGGCTGCGCTTCCAGAACGCGATCTGGCACTGCTTCGTGCTGCTCGGGGCCGCCTGCCACTACACGGCGGTGTTCGACGTCGTGCTGGCGAGCTGAGCCGTCCGCCGGCGTTTACGCACAAGGCCGGATGGGCCTCTCGAAAAAATCATGCATCGGCAAAAGATGGGATATCATGATCCCTCTGTTGAGCATGAAACCGGCTTCACCCTTTCGGATCATGCGCTGAAATCAAGATATCGGGAGGATGGCCATGCAGGTGGCAGGTAAGGTTGTGGTGGTCACCGGCGGTGGCAATGGCATCGGCAAGGCGTTGTGCGAGGCATTCCACGCCGCGGGCGCATCCAAGGTCGTGGTCGTCGACCTCGATCACGGCGCGGCCGAGAAGGTCGCGGCCACGGTCGGCGGTGCCGCCTTCAAATGCGACGTCGGGCAGGAGAAGAACATCCTGCATGTGATCGACGAGACCGAGCGCATGTTCGGCCCGATCGCGCTGTTCTGCTCCAATGCCGGCATCGGCGGCGGCTTCGATCCCTTGTCGGTGAACGCCGGCGGCACCTCGGACGAGCCGTGGTCGCGGAGCTGGGCGATCCATGTGATGGCGCATGTCTACGCGGCGCGGCATCTGGTGCCGCGCATGAAGACGCGCGGCGGCGGCTACTTCCTCAACACCATCTCGGCCGCGGGCCTGCTGTCGCAGGTCGGCAGCCCGGCCTATTCGACCACCAAGCACGCCGCGGTCGGCTTTGCGGAAAACCTCGCGATCTCGCACCGCGCCGACAACATCAAGGTCTCGATCCTCTGCCCGCAGGGCGTCGACACCAACATGCTGCGCGCGATCCCGAAGGGCCCGCAATCCGGTGACGGCGATCTTTCCGCCGAGCAGGTTGCGCAGGATGCGCTGAGGGGCATCGAGCAGGAGACCTTCCTGATCCTGCCGCACCCGCAGGTGCTCGGCTACATGCGCAAGAAGACCGAGAACTACGATCGCTGGATCGGCGGCATGGCCAAGATCCAGGCCAAGATGCGGGAAGCGTACGGGAAGTGAGACCGGTAGCCCGGATGAAGCCAACGGGTCGCGCGAACGCGCGACCGATGACAGGCTCCGCGTAATCCGGGTCACTCCCTGGCGAGTTGCGCGATCCTGTCGCGCAGATAGGCGTCCATCAAATCGGGCGCCGAGGCGCCGAACATCCTGATGCGGCCGGTGTGCAATAGCAGCAGGAGGCCGGTCGCATGCGCGAAGCAGTCGACCATCACCGTGTTCGCCTTCTGCCTGGAGGCGCCGAGCGCTTCAGCGGCTTCGGCGATCGGATGCAGCGCCGCCTCCAGCGCAGCGTTCAGCGCGTGGTCCCGGTCATGGCCGAGCCCGGCCGGCTTCATGCCGCCGCGGAACAGGTAGAAGCCGAGATCGAGGTCGCGCGGGTTCTCGGCGTAATAGCGGAAGAAGCCCATGCCTGCGGCGTGCAGCCTCTGCTTGGCGCCGCGCGTCGTCGCGACTGCCGCACTGACGGCTTCGCCGAGCGAGGCCAGCGATTGCCGCAGCACCTCGGCATAGATCGCCTCCTTGGAATCGAAATGGAAATACAGCGCCGCCGGCGTGTAGCCGGCCCGCGTCGCGATCGCCCGCAGGCTCGCGCCCTCGAGGCCTTCCTCCGCAAACACGCTGCGCGCCGCGTCGAGGATCAGCTCCCGCTTGTGGCGGCTGACCGCTTCCTTCCTGCTCTCGCGCATCTGCATGGTCCGGCGAATCCGTTCTTGACTCAATTCTAACAGCGTTAGATAATTTAACAGTGTTAGAATAAATGAGCAAGGGAGAAGCGCCATGCTGATGACGGCAGCGGACTACCGGGAATCCCTGCGCCGCTACAAGCCGCGCGTGTTCGTCAACGGCGCGGCCGTTGCGAGCGTCGCGGACGAGCCGTTGCTGGCGCCCGGCGTGGCGGGCGTCGGCGTGACCTATGATTTCGCGCTACAGCCCGAGCACGTGCCGATCATGACCGCGCGGCAGGGCACCTCGGGCAAGACCGTCAACCGCATGCTCCACATCAATCAGAGCTCGCAGGACCTGCTCGACAAGCTCGAGGCGGTGCGGCTGGTGTGCAGGACGTCGGGCTGCGCGCAGCGCTACCTGAGCCATGATGCGCTGAACGGTCTCTATCAGGCGACCAGGCTGACCGACGATCGCCACGGCACCGATTACAGCCAGCGCTTCCTCAACTATCTGCACGAGGTGCAGGACCAGGATCTGACGCTCGGTGTCGCCATGACCGATGCCAAGGGCGACCGCTCCAAGCGCCCGGGCCTGCAGGCCAACGCGGACGTCTACGTCCATATCCGGGAGCGCCGGCCCGACGGCATCGTGATCCGCGGCACCAAGGCGATCGTGACCGGCGCGCCTTACATGCACGAATTCCTTGTCATGCCGTGCCGCACCCATGTGCCCGCCGACAAGGATTTTGCGGTCTGTTGCGCCGTGCCGGTCGATGCGCCCGGCGTCACCATCGTCGCGCGTCCGGCCGGCCGGCCCGGCGATGCCGCGGCGAAATTTTCCGCCAAGTACGGCCAGTCGGTCGGCGTCGTGATATTTGACGACGTGTTCGTGCCGCATGATCGCGTGTTCCTCGCCGGCGAGACCGAGGAGGGCGGCTTCCTCACCACGTCGTACGCCACGCACCACCGGCATTCCTGCATCGGCGCCCGTGCCGGCTTCGGCGATCTCTTGATCGGCGCTGGCGCGCTGATGATCGAGGCTAACGGGCTCGATGCCGAGAAGCACGCGCATATCCGCGAGGCGATGGTCGAACTCATCACCATCACCGAAAGCTTTTACGCCTGCGGCGTCGCCTCCTCGGTCTACTGCACGAAGGATCCGGCGGGCTCGGTGATGCCGGATGCGGTGTTCTCCAACATCGGCAAGCTGCTGCTGGCGACCAATATCTACGAGATGCACCGCGTCGCGCATTACGTCTCCGGCGGGCTGATCGTCGCGCTGCCGGGTCCCGACGAGGATCACAATCCGGAAACCCGCGCCTCGCTTGCCGCTGTCATGGGCGGACGTCCCGATATCCCGGCCGAGCAGCGCGCCGAGGTGGCGCGGCTGATCGAGGACCTCACCATCTCGCACGAGGCCGGCTGGTATTCGGTGATCTCGTTGCACGGCGGCGGCTCGCCGGAAGCGATGAAGCGCGAGATCTGGCGCAACTATCCGGTGATGGAGAAGGCCGAGCTGGTCGAGAATCTGCTCGGCCGCGGCCTTGTCGACCAGGGGCAGCGGGTGTCGAAGCAGCCCGGACGCTGCTGCGCCACCGGCTGCGAGGTGCCGGCGCCAGCGGGGGCGCTGGAGTAGCAACAAGCACTCTCGTAGGATGGGTAGGGCGAAGCGAAACCCATCAAATCGTATCCGCGGGCAGAACGATGGGTACTCTTCGCTCCACCATCCTACGGACCCTTGCTCATGCCTTCTGCGCGTAGAGCAGCGGCACCGCGGAATCCACCATCACCTCGATCAGGCTGGTGCCCTGATGCGTCAGGGCGCGCTGGTAGGCGCCGGCGAGCTCGGCTGACTTCGTCACGCGCACGGCGTCGCAGCCCATGCCTTCGGCGAGCTTGACGAAATCGATGCCGGGCAAATCGAGGCCCGGCACGTTGCGCACCTGCATCACTTGGCTGAACGAGCGCATCGCGCCATAGCCGGAATTGTTGAGCACGACGACCGTCAGCGGCAGCTTGCGCTGCGCGGATGTCCACAGCGCCTGGATCGAATACATCGCCGAGCCGTCGCCGATCAGGCAAACCGTGCGTCCCTGCCGTCGACCGAGCGCCATGCCGACCGCGGCCGGCAGGCTGTAGCCGAGGCCGCCGCTCGCCATGGTGTAGAAGCTGTCCTTGCCGAGCATCGGCATCGCCTTCTGCATCAGCGGGCGGTGCGACGGTATTTCCTCGACCAGCGCATCGTAGGGACCCATCGCGGCCGAGAGCGCATGCAGCGCATATTCGGCGGGGATCGGGTCGCCGGCGGCCGGCGCCGGCGGCAGGATGCGGCCGGCCGGCGCGGTGCGCCTGGTCTCGGGCAGCATCTCGAGCAGCGCCGTCAGCGCGGGCTTCATCGTCGCGACGATGCTGTGGCCGGTCGGCGTCATCGCGGCGGCATCCGGATCGTCGGTGATCTGGAAGATCGTGGTCGAGCCGTCGAAGATCGCGGCATGGCCCTCGACATGGAAGGTGAAGACCGGCGCGCCGACCACGACGACAAGATCGTGATCGCGCAGTGCGTCGGAGAGCTGCCCAGGCGCGGCATGCAGGAAGCCGGCGAACTGCGGATGCCGCTCGGGGAACGAGCAGCGTGCCGAGAACGGGCTGGCCCAGACCGCGGCCTTCGACTTTTCGGCGACGTCAACCATGAGGTCGACCGCCTCGGCGCGATCGACGGCCGGGCCGACGACGAGGGCAGGGCGCTTGGCCTCGCCGAGCGCGGCCACCAGCGCCTGCATCGCCGACGGATCGGGGCCGACCTCGCGGCTGACCTGGCGCGCCTCGAGCGGCTGCGTCGCATGCGCCCAGTCGTCGATCGGCACCGAGACGAAGGTCGGCCCGCAGGGCGGCTGCATCGCGACATAATAGGCGCGCGCGATCGCGGCGGGTACGTCCTCGGCGCGCGCCGGCTCGACCGCGAATTTCACGTAAGGCCGCGGGAATTCTGAGGCCCGCTCGGCATAGAGGAAGGCCTGAAGTGGCATGATCGAGCGCGCCTGCTGGCCCGCGGTGATCACCAGCGGGGTCTGGTTGCGATAGGCGTTGTAGATGTTGCCGAGCGCGTTGCCGACGCCGGCCGCTGAATGCAGATTGACGAACCCGGCATTGCGCGTCGCCAGCGCGTAGCCGTCGGCCATGCCGACGACGGAAGCTTCCTGCAGGCCGAGCACGTAGTCGATGTCGTCCGGCCAGTCGCTCAGGAACGGCAGCTCGGTCGAGCCGGGATTGCCGAACACCTTGTTGATGCCCCATGCGCGCAGCAGGCCGAAGGTGGCGTCCTTGACGGTGACGGTCTTGCCTTTGCTGGCGGCGGGTTTGCGCGACGACATCGGGCGGCTCCCATTGCTGTCTCGTTATGTTCCGTCATTGCGGGCGGCAAAAGCGGAAAGGCAATCCACCTGTCGATGGATTGCCTGCCGATGTCAAGCCGCCGCACCCATAGTTGCCGCGGCAACGGCTGCAAATTGCGGCTAGTTGGCGTTTTGCAGCGCCGCCGTCTGCTTGGCGAACTGCTTGTCGAAATCCTGCTCCAAGCCCGCCACATAGGTGGCGTTTTCGCCCGGCTTGACGAACGGGTTCGGCGCGCCGTCCTTCATCTGCGTCCGCTTCGCCTGCATGCCGTAGACCTCCGGATGCGGCCCGAGCAGCACGTCGACCTTCATCGCCTTGACCTTGGTGAAGGTCGAGCGGTAGTCGTCGACGATGCCGGGATAGGTCGGGCGGCCGACCAGCCGGTTCAGCGCCACGGTTCCGCTGCAGAAGAACAGCACGTGGCGGTCCTGGTTGCCGTCCTTCACCGTCATCTCCCAGCTGGTGCAGCCGGGCGAATGGCCTGGCGTCGCGTGCGCGGTGAGCGTGACGTCGCCGAGCGTCACCTTGTCGCCTTCCTTGACGGTGCGGTCGACTTTCACCGGCGTAAAGGCGAGATCCGCGTTGTTCTCGTCGCCCGGATAGTAGCCGCCTCGAGCAGCGGTTTGTCGCGCTCGCCGGCGATCAGTTGCGCGCCGGTCTCCTTCTTGATCTCGGCAAAGCCGCCGGTGTGGTCGAGATGGGCGTGGGTGTTGAGGATGATCCTGATGTCGCCCTCCTTGAAGCCGAGCTTGGCGATGTTGTCCTTGATCATGCCGGTCGACTGCTGCATCGCCGTGTCCATCAGGATCAACCCCTGCGACGTCTTGATGACGTAGACCGCGATCCCGTCCGTGCCCACATAGTAGATATTGTCGATGAGCTGGAACGGTTCGAACGGCGCGGTCCATTTCTTCATGACAACAGCCATGAAATCCTTGAGCGTCTGTGCCTGCGCACCGGTTGCGATCAGCGTGAGCGCGCACAGCGCGGCTGCGATCGTCCTCATGGTTGCCTCTCTGTTTGTTGTTGTTCGTGCACGGGCGGCACTATGCGTGCTGGCAACGCCGGCCGCAAGCTGCGGACGGCAAGCCGCCGGGCAGGCGGCTGTCCGTCCGGCGCATTCCTGTTCTGCGTTCAACTCGCGTATTGCGCGATGCCGTGGCCGAACGACCAGTTCTCCTTGGCGACCTCGACGAGGTTGATGACGACGTCGTCCGGCCGGCCCTGCAGCTGGCTCTGATAGTCGTCCACGATCCGCCTGTAGAACGCCTTCTTCATCTCGACGGTGCGCCCGGCATTCATTGTGATCTGGATGAAGATGAGATCGTCGCTGTAGGTATTGCCGAGATAGTTGTCGGCATAGTTCAGATCAGCACGGTCGTGCTCGGTGATGACCTGAAACTTGTCGTTCTCCGGCACGTTGATCACGTCGCGCATCGCCTTGTAGACGATCTCGCCCAGTGTCTTGCGATATTCGGCGGACTTGCCGCGCTTCAGGTCGATGCGAACGAATGGCATGGTGGTCTCCTGTGTTGTGCGAGGCTCGGCCCCGCGTGATCGGGATGTGCGACGGTGCGAACGGGCATTGTCCGCTTGCGCCGGCGGGGTCGTTGCGTTCAGCGGGCCGCCTTGAAGGCCTCCCAGCGCGCATCGCGTTCTCTCTGATATTTGGGCGTTCGTTCCGCCACCATGTCCGCCCAATGCAGCGGCTTGCCGCAGGACTGGCAGACCGGACCGAGCCCCGCCGGCTTGCCGCAGACGAGGTGCGTATAGTTCATGGAAAGACCGTCCCTCGGTGATTTGCACCAGGTTTCGCCCCAGGCGCGCAGCGCGAACATGACGGGGAAGAACGCCGCGCCCTTCTCGGTCAGATGATATTCGTGGCGCAGCGGACGCTTGTTGTAGACGTGCCGCGTCACCAGTCCGTCCGCCTCCAGCTTCTTCAGCCGCGCGGTGAGCATCTGCGGGGTCGCGCCGGTATAGGCCTGAATCTCTTCGAAGCGATGGTTGCGCGCGAACAGCTCGCGCAGCACCAGCACGGTCCAGCGATCGCCCACCACGGTCTCCGCGCGCGCCACCGGGCACAGCGTTTGGTCAGCAGGATTGCCCTTTGGCCTTGTCATCACGTTTTCTTCATCCGGCATTGTTACTATGATTTTCATAGCAATATGGGCTATCGTCAATTTGGGTGCAACGGGCGTTTCCGGCCCGGTCCCTCACATTTCAAGGAGCCCGCCATGAGTACCGAAAGCAGGAAACCGGTTATCGACATGAAGCTCGAAGTCGTGGTGATTCCCGTGTCCGATGTCGACCGGGCCAAGCGCTTCTACGAAAATCTGGGTTGGCGGCTCGACGCCGATTTCGTCAGGGCGGACGGATCCCGGGCACTGCAACTGACGCCGCCCGGCTCGCCGACCTCGATCCATCTCGACAAGGGACCCGCGCTGCCGCGCTTCCTGATCGTGAATGACATCGAGGCGGCGCGAGCCGACCTGATCGCGCGCGGCGTCGATGTCAGCGAGGTGTTCCATCGCGGGGCGGCGGGCCGCATCAAGGGACCCGATCCGGAGCGGCCGAGCTACGGTTCGCTGGCGACGTTCAGCGATCCCGACGGCAATGTCTGGCTGCTGCAGCAGGTCACGCAGCGTCTGCCCGGACGCGTCGACGGAAACAGCACGACTTTCGCTTCATCCGCTGATCTTGCCGCGGCGCTCCGGCGCGCGGCAGCCGCGCATGGCGAGCACGAGAAGCGAACCGGCGGCCACGATGCGAACTGGCCGGACTGGTACGCCGAGTACATCGTGCGCGAGCAGGCCGGCAAATCGTTGCCGGAGTGACGGAGAGCTTCATTGACGCAATTCCATCCTGACCACCGCCGGGGCGATCGCGGCTCGGCCGACAGCCTCCCATCCCAGGGGAACGTCCAATGACAACGCCATCGAACACATCAGTTGCAATCGCAATAAACCAATCGAACCAGGAAGCCATCGACCAGGACAGACGCAGGCTGCTCACCGGCGCGGCGTTGGGTCTCGCCGCCGCTGGTGCAGCAAGCCTGTTCCCCATGCATCCGGCCGTGGCGGCCGAGAGTGATGCGATCCGCCCGTTCCACATCAGCATCCCCGAAGAGGATCTTGTCGACCTTCGCAAGCGTCTTGCGGCAACCCGATGGTCCGACAAGGAAACCGTCAACGATGACTCCCAGGGCGTTCCGCAGGCGATGCTGCGCGATCTCGTCCGCTACTGGCAGACCGACTATGACTGGCGGAAGGTGGAGGCGCGGCTCAATGCGCTGCCGCAATTCATCACCGAAATCGACGGTGTGGACATCCACTTTATTCACGTCCGCTCGAAACACGACAATGCGCTGCCGCTGATCGTCACGCATGGTTGGCCGGGTTCGGTCATCGAGCAGATGAAGATCATCGATCCCCTGACCAATCCCACGGCACTTGGCGGTAGCGCGTCGGACGCGTTCCATCTCGTGATCCCTTCGATGCCAGGCTACGGCTTCTCCGGCAAACCGACCACGGTCGGCTGGGATCCCCAGCGCATCGCACGGGCCTGGGTCCAGTTGATGAAGCGGCTCGGTTACAGCAAGTTCGTGGCGCAGGGCGGCGACTGGGGTTCGCCGGTCTCCAATGAAATGGCCAAGCTGGGTGCGCCGGAACTGCTCGGCATCCACGTCAATCTGCCCGGTGTCGTTCCGCCCGAGGTCTTCAAGGCGGTCTCCTCAGGCGGTCCAGTGCCCGACGATCTGTCGGCGGAGGAGCAGCACGCCTACGACCAGATCAAGCTTCAATTCGCGAAACGGCGGGCCTACGCGCAGATCATGGGCACGCGCCCGCAGACGCTTGCGGCCTTTGCAGATTCGCCGGCCGGCCTCGCCGCCTGGCTGCTCGATCACGGCGACGGCTATGCCCAGCCGGCCTCCGCGATGCAATCAGCCGTACTCGGGCGCGAGGTCAACGGCCATTCCGCCGGCGCACTGACCCGCGACGACGTGCTCGACAACATCACGCTCTACTGGCTGACCAACACGGCGATCTCTTCGGGCCGCCTATACTGGGAGAACAAGACCAACCTCTATCTGCCCGCCAATGTCACGATCCCAGCCGCCGTGACCGCGTTTCCCGGCGAGAGCTTTGTGGCACCGCGGAGCTGGGCGGAAAAGGCCTATCACAAGCTGATCTACTTCCATCGGGCTGAAGCCGGCGGCCACTTCGCCGCATGGGAGCAGCCCGATATCTTCAGCAGGGAAATTCGCGACGCGTTTCGGCCGCTCCGCAGCTGATCTAAACATTCACAAGAACCGAAAGGAGCATTCGTCACGTCGAAACCTTTACTGATCGCCGCCGACGAGGTGGCGCCGGAGAAGCGCGATCACGCGCTGTCGCTGCTGTAAGCGCATGGCGCCGGTGGTTCAGGGATGAACCGGGCGCACTGAATTTTGAGATCCTGGTGCCGCGCGAGGATGCCGCCAAGCTCTTGATCTAGTCTAGGAGGTCTATCAGGATGACACGGCGTTCGAGGCGCACCGCAATGTGCGATCGATCGCGCGGTTCCGCGAGGAGAGCGCAGGGCTCGGCATCAAGATATCAGCGACGCGGTGCACGCCTGCCGCCTAGGGAGCTGCCGCGAGCGGCGTCACGCCTTGAGGCTGGCGCCGCGCTCGGACAAAACCTTCTCGGCCTTCGGCGTCAGCTCGTAGAGGTCGCCGTCCTTGGCGACGTATCCCTCCCTTATCAGCCGGTCGACCTCGCCTTGCACGTCGTCGGCGAAGGCAATGGATTGGGCGATGTCGCAGAGAACCGCGACCTGTTCGTCTCTAAGCATGGCGTCCTCCGTCAGGGCGGGGAACGCGCGACCCGGGTTTCGGTTCCAATGGACGGAATGAAACGCCCGGCCTTCACCGGGTGAGCCGCGGCGCCGGGGGGTGCTTCTCACCGATGCCGGCATCGAACACCGGCACGTAGCCACTGCCGTCTCGACGAATATGGGCACAGCGCGGGCCGCGGAAGTGGGCCGGTATGACGAGACGGCCGCTGTCGGCGGCTTCTGCCAGGATCTTCGCGCGCGTCTCGCCGGCGAGCTGCGGGTCGGCACAGGATGATGTCGACAGACCGGGCTGGAAGATCTGCACCGGATTGTGCACGGCATCGCCGCAAAAGATCGCGCGATGTTGTGCGTAGTCTGCCATCAGCCCCATCTGGCCGCTGGTGTGGCCCGGCAGTGGGACCAGCCGCAGGCCCGGTCCCAACTGATGGCCATCGTCGACCAGATCGACACGGCCAGCCTCGACGATCGGTATGACGCTCTGCTCGAGGGCGCGGGCGTGAATCGGCGGCGCACGTCCGGCATCATGCTGCGTCATCCAGTCGGCAAGCTCGCGGCGGCCGAACAGATACCGCGCGTTGGGAAAGGTCGGCTGCCAGCGGCCGTTGTCCTGGTTCGTATTCCAGCCGACGTGATCGACATGCAGATGGGTGCAGAATACGACGTCGATGCCGGCCGGGTCGACGCCGCATGCGCGCAACCGATCGAGGAAGCCGCTGCCGCGCCGCCGATGCCAGGCCGAAATCTCGGGGATGTCCTTGTGCTCGCCGATGCAAGCGTCGATCAGCAGCGTTCGGCCGCCGGTTCGCACCACAAAACTCTGGATCGCATGTTTCGCGACGCCCCGGGCGAGGTCGATAAACACCGGCTCAAGCGTGGCGCGATGCGCCTCGATCAAGCGGCGATCGTAGCCGGGTAGGAATTCGGCGAGCGGAAGGCCGAAATCGTCGTCGTCGACGATGACGTCGACGGTCGCATCGCCGATCGCAAATCGCATGACCGCGCCTTCCCGGAGAACCGTGCCATCCTGCCGCGCGGTCACTATGCAGGTTGGCGCCATCGATCGCAAGTTGCGTCGCTGGCGAGCGGCTATCAGACCATGCCGCGCAGCAGGTCGATCAGGCGGCCGCACTCATCGTCGGTGCCGACCGTGATGCGCAGAAAGTCCTCGATTCGCGGCTTCTGGAAATGCCGCACCAAAACGCCGCGCTCGCGCAACCTCGCGGCGAGATCGGCGCCGTGATGGCTGGGATGGCGGGCGAACACGAAATTCGCCTGCGACGGCAGCACCGCGAAGCCCAGCTCAATGAGGCTGCGGACCAGCGCCGCTCTGCTCCGGATGATGCGTTGCCGCGTCTCCTCGAACCACACGTCGTCCTCGATCGAGGCGACCGCGCCCGCGATCGCGAGGCAGTCCAGCGGATAGGAGTTGAAGCTGTCCTTGACCCGCTCCAGCGCCTCGATCAGCGGGCGCTGGCCGATGGCGAAGCCGACGCGCAATCCCGCCAGCGCGCGCGATTTGGAGAGCGTCTGGATGACGAGCAGATTGTCGTGGCGCGCGACCAGCGGCACGGCGCTCTCGGCACCGAAATCGACATAGGCCTCGTCGACCACCACCAGCCGGTCGGGATGCTCGGCGAGCAGCGCCTCGATCGCGGCGCGCGGCAGCGCGGTACCGGTCGGTGCGTTGGGGTTGCACAGCAAGATGGCGCTGCCGGGCCGCCGGTAGTCGGCAAGGTTCAGGCGCATCGCGGCGTCGAGCGGCACCGTCTCGTAGCTGACGCCATAGAGGCGGCAGTAGACCGGGTAGAAGCTGTAGGTGATGTCGGGAAACAGCAGCGGCGCATCGTGCTTCAGCAGCGCCGGGAACCCGTGGGCCAGCACCTCGTCCGACCCGTTGCCGACGAACACCTCGTCCACCGTGACGCCGTAGCGCCTCGCGATCGCCTCGCGCAGCGCGGTCGCGCGCGGATCCGGGTAGAGCCGCAGGCGATCCGTCGTCGCTGTGATCGCCGCCACCGCGCGCGGCGACGGCGGGTAAGGATTCTCGTTGGTATTGAGCTTGATGAGGCCGTCGATCTTCGGCTGCTCGCCGGGCACGTAAGGCGACAGGTTGTGGACGACCGAACTCCAGAAGCGACTCATGATCTGCGATCCAGGGATGAACGCGATCACAATAAGGAATACGAGGCGCCGATGAAAGCGCCTCTTGATTCCCTCGCATCATGACACGGGCTCGCGCGTTACCAGGTCGCCGTGCCCTTCATGGTCGGCTGGCCCTCGGCATTCGCGGTCCACAGCTCCATGCCGCCGTCCTTGTCGCTGGCATTGATCGAGAACTCGCTGCCCTCGAACAGCGGCTGCACGCCGCGATAGGCGAGCTTCTTCGGCGGCTTGCCGCCGCGCAGCTTGGCGGCGAACTCGACGATGAAGGAAGCCTGCAGCGGGCCGTGGAAGATCAGGCCCGGATAGCCCTCGACCTTGGTGACGTAGTCGCGGTCGTAATGGATGCGATGGCCGTTGAAGGTCAGCGCCGAGTAGCGAAACAAGAGCACCGGATCGGAGACGTGGCTCTCGCGATGCTGCGCGACCGGCGGAGGCGGCGGCGCCTTGGCCGGCGCTGCGCCTTGCGTGCTCGTCATCTCGCGGTAGACGATGTCCTGCCGCTCGCGCACCGCAAGCCCGCGCGAGGTCGTCACTTCATGATTGACCGAGACGAAGCACAGCGTGCCGGTCGAGCCTGATTTGACCGTGACGTCGGCGATCTTCGAGGTGCGTTTGGCCTCATCGCCGATGCGCAAGCTGTCGAAGAATTCGAGCTCGCCGCCGGCCCACATCCGCCGCGGCAGCGGCACCGGCGGCAGGAAGCCGCCGCGGGTCGGGTGACCGTCGGGGCCAAGCTGCGACATCGGAAACACCGGCTGCGCCAGGCACCAATGCGTGGTCCACGGCGCGGCTTCACCGGCCTTCGGCTCGCCGATCTCCTGGAACAGCGTCGCGCGCAGCCCCATCACGAGATATTTGGTGACGACGTCGGAGGCCTCCGTGGTCTTCCCAATCCATTGGCGGAGATGATCGAGGTCGAGTTTATCGGTCATGACTGTGTTGCCCGGGCAGGAGGGATTTCAGGAACGTTTGATGCGCTCGCCGATCGCGGGCACCTTGCCGTAGTGCCTGTCCTCGCCGACCACGATCGCGGCCGGCGCCGGATAGCTGACCTTGCCGTTCGGCGTGTCGACCTCGATGCGGCGCAGATGCGGATGTTTCGCGAGATCGTCCATGCTGTTGACCTCGGCAAAGGCGATGTCGGCCTCGGCGAGCTTCGCCAGCAACTCCTCGCGCGTCAATTTGCCGAAGCTGTCGCTGACGATTCCGTCGGTCAGCACCCGGTTGCGCACGCGCTCGACCATGTTGGCAAAGCGCGGATCGTCGGGCAGGGCGGGCTGGCCCAGCACCTTGGCGCACAGCGTCTTCCACTCGCGCTCGCTCTGGATCGAGATCAGGATCTCCTTGCCGTCCCTGGAGCGGAACACGCCATAGGGCGCGATCGAGGGATGGGCAAGGCCGATTCGCTTCGGCGACTTGCCGTCCTCGGCATTGAGTAGCGGCACGGTGAGCCAGTCGGCCATCACGTCGAACATCGAGATCCGGATGTCGGCACCGTCTCCGGTGCGGCCGCGGCCGATCAGCGCCTCGAGGATCGCGGCATGCGCGGTGGCGCCGGTTGCGACGTCGACGATCGACATGCCGACGCGCGAGGCGCCCTCGGGGCCGCCGGTGATCGAGGCAAGGCCGCTTTCGGCCTGGATCAAGAGATCATAGGCCTTGCGGTCGGCATAGGGCCCGGTGTCGCCATAGCCTGTGATCGTGCACATGATCAGCTTCGGATAATCCTTGCGCAGCCGCTCGCGCGAAAAGCCGAGCTTGTCCATCGAGCCCGGCTTCAGGTTCTGCAGCAGCACGTCGGCGCCGGCGATCAGCGCCTCGAGCTGCGCGCGGCCTTCCTTGGTGGCGAGATCGACGACGGCGGAATCCTTGCCGCGGTTGAGCCAGACGAAGTAGCTGCTCTGGCCCTTCGCCGCGGCGTCGTAGCCACGGGCGAAATCGCCCTCGGGCCGCTCGATCTTGATGACATGGGCGCCGGCGTCGGCGAGGCGTGACGAGCAGAACGGCGCGGCAACCGCCTGTTCGACGGCGATGACGGTCAATCCCTCAAGCGGCAGCATGATCTGACAACTCAGTAGGAGCGGGGCATGCCGAGCACGTGCTCGGCGACGTAGGACAGGATCAGATTGGTCGAGATCGGCGCCACCTGGTACAGCCGGGTCTCGCGGAACTTGCGCTCGACGTCGTATTCCTCGGCGAAGCCGAAGCCGCCATGGGTCTGCACGCAGGCATTGGCGGCTTCCCAGGAGGCATCGGCCGCCAGCATCTTGGCCATGTTGGCCTCGGCGCCGCAGTCGAGCCCGGCTTCATATTTGCGGGTGGCTTCCTTCACCATCAATTCGGCCGCGCGCATCGAGGCATAGGCCTTTGCGATCGGGAACTGGATGCCTTGATTCTGGCCGATCGGCCGGCCGAACACGCTGCGCTCCTTGGCGTAGTTGGTGGCCTTGGCGATGAACCACTTGGCATCGCCGACGCACTCGGCGGCGATCAGGATGCGCTCCGCATTCATGCCGGAGAGGATGTAGCGGAAGCCCTTGCCTTCCTCGCCGATCAGATTCTCCGCCGGCACCTTCATGTCGGTGAAGAACACTTCCGTCGTGGCGTGGTTCATCATGGTGCGGATCGGGCGGATCTCCAGCCCCTTGCCCTTCACCTCGCGCATGTCGACGATGAACACCGAGAGGCCGTCGGTGCGCTTCTTCGACTGCTCCTTCGGCGTGGTGCGCGCCAGCAGGATCATCAGGTCGGAATATTCGGCGCGGCTGGTCCAGATCTTCTGGCCGTTGACGACGTAGTGGTCGCCCTCGCGGCGCGCGAAGGTCTTCAGCGACGACGTGTCGGTGCCGCTGGTCGGCTCGGTGACGCCGAACGCCTGCAGCCGCAATTCGCCGGTCGCGACCTTCGGCAGATACTTCGCCTTCTGCGCGTCGTTGCCGTGCCGCAGCACGGTGCCCATCGTGTACATCTGGGCGTGGCAGCCGCCGCCATTGCAGCCGGCGCGCTGGATCTCTTCTAGGATCGCCGCGGCGGCCGACAGCTTCAGGCCGGCGCCGCCATATTCCTCGGGGATCAGCACCGAGAGGTAGCCGGCCTGCGTCAGCGCATCGACGAACTCCTTCGGATAGGCCATCTGGCGATCGAGCTTGCGCCAGTATTCGCCGGGAAACTGCGCGCAGAGTTTTGCCACCGCGTCGCGGATGTCGGAATGGTCGTCGATGTTCTGATCGTGTGCGGTCATTGTTCTGTCTTGCCGAGTTCTGCCTTGCCGAGAGGTTGCGCCTGCAGCGCGATGTCGGATCGCCATCGCGTTTCAGCTCCTTGTTTGAGCATGATCTCCGCGCAAACGCGTCCCGCGTTTGTCGCGAGGGAAAACCGCTTCGCACTTTTCCGGATCATGCTCCGCGGGCGAAACGCCCGCTGTTGTGGGGCCCCGGTAAACTCCCTATGCTGTTTTGTTATAGCGTATGAACCTGCCTTCCAGGATTGGCAAGTATGGATTTCCGCCAGCTTAGGACCTTTGCGTGCGTCGCGGAACTCGGGAGCCTGAGCAAGGCATCCGATACCTTGCGGGTCGCGCAGCCGGCGCTGAGCCGGCAGATCAAGCTGCTGGAACACGAGCTGCGCACCGAATTGTTCACGCGCAACGGCCGCGGCATGGTGCTGACCGATGCCGGCCGGCTGCTGCTTGCGCGCACCAGCGGTATCGTGCGGCAGATCGACCAGATCCGCGACGACATCCAGTCCGCCGGCGGCGCGCCGTCCGGGCGCGTCGTGCTCGGGCTGGTGCCGACGGTGAGCTGCGTGCTGTCGGCGCGGCTGGCGCGGCGCACGGTGGAGCGCTATCCCGGCATCTCGCTCTGCATCGTCGAGAGCTACAGCGGCCATCTGATCGAGTGGCTGCATCGCGGCGAGATGGACCTTGCCGTGATCTACGGCCCGTCGGTCGATCTCCATCTGGCGGTGGAGAGCCTCGGCCGCGACAGCATCGTCGCGGTCGGCCCGCGCGGCAGCGGGCTGAAGCCGAAGAAGCAGGTCGACTTCGGCTGGCTGATGCGCCAGCGCCTGGTGCTGCCAAGTCACTCGCACGGCCTCCGTGCGCTGCTCGAACATGCCGCGGCCAAGAAGAAGATCGATCTCGACGTCAAGCTCGAGGCGGATTCGTTTCGCGTGTTGACCAGCCTGGTCGAGGAGGGGCTCGGATATACCTTGCTGCCGCCGTCCTCGGTCCGCGCCGAGGTCGCGGAAGGCCGGCTCGAGACCGCCGCCATCGCGCGGCCGGCGCCGCGGCGCGAGCTGACGCTGGCCTCGCCGGTCGAGCATCCCGGCTCCAACGCGATGACGCTGATCGCGAAGCTGTTGCGCGACGAGGTCGCCGCGCTGCGCGCCGAGGGGCTCTGGGATATCCAGCTCGCCTGAGCGCGGCCTCGCATCAGCTCACCTTGAAGCCGAGATGGCCGCGGAAGCGGTTCTTCAAATAGGTGCCGTCGCGCGGCGGCAGCGCGCGCTCGACTTCGCCGGCGGCGATGCGAATCCGCGCCAGCCGCGGGCCGCCGCCGAGATCGCGCAGGCTGTTGCGGAAGCTCTCGATGCCGGCCATGTCGACGATCTCGGAGACATTGCCGATGCCTGCGCCGCTGGCGATCACTTCGAGCCTGGCGCCGAGGCCGGAGTGACTCGGCTGCATGCCGGTCTCGCCGAAATGGCCGTTGTCGAGCACCGCGATCGAGAGATTGCCGGGCTGCTTGGTCGCGATCGTCAGGAGGCTGCCGATCCCCATCAGCTGCTCGCCGTCGCCGGTGATCACCAGCACCGGGCGCTTCGGCTGCGCCAGCGCGAGGCCGAGCCCGACCATCGCCGCGCCGCCCATCGCGCCCCACAGATAGAAATTGCCGGGATGCTCGCCGGCATCGAACAAATCGTAAGAGGAGGAGCCGAGCCCGGAGATCACGAGCAGCTCGCCGCGGTCGGCAAGCAGCGCCTTCACGGCGGCGCGGCGATCGAGAGTGCCTGTCGATGCTGACATCAGTGCGTCTCCCTGGTCCACTTCTTGCGGCCGATCATCCGCTGCGAGATCAGCACCGCGACCTGCTGGTCGCCGTCATAGGCGAGCGAGGCGGCCGCCGAGATCACCTCCTCGGCATCGTCGGGGTTCTCCAGCCGCAGCACGGTGGTGCCCATGATCTCGAACGCCTGCGGCGTCGCCCGGCCCATCGGAATCTGCCAAGGATTGAACTCGGCCCATTCGCCGCGCATCGTCACCAACGTCAGCAGCGGGAAGCGGCAGCTCGCCATCAGCGACAGCATGTTGACGCAATTGCCGACGCCGCTCGATTGCATCAACAGCACCGCGCGGTCGCCGCCGAGCCAGGCGCCGGCCGCCATCGCCACGCCTTCTTCCTCGGTCGTCAGCACCGTGGTCTTGATGTCGGCATCGGCGTGCGACAGCTTGATCAGCTTGGAATGTCCCGCATCGGGAACGTAGGACACCTGCGCCACGCCGAAGCTCTTCAGCGTGCGGTAGATCGCAACCGGCCAGTCCCGGCCGGTCGCGCTGTCCTGGTGAACGGCAATCTGGTCCATCATGGTCTCGGCGGTAGCGTTTTCGAACGAACCGGGTACCGGTTCGCGAAAACGCGTCAATACAAGGGACGCGCATTGGCGCGTCCTCACACCGCTGGCTTTAAGCCAGATCGGAGCTTTATTCTCTTCGCATCTGGCTCGCCCAGCTATGCCGGAATTTTATAGGGCCAAGGTTTGCAGAGCCAACGCAAGCGAAATGGCGGCCGGAGCCGACTGCGTCCTTTGGCCGGGCCGAACAATAGCCCCATTACGGCCTAAAACGACGCTTTATGCTAGAAGGTGCCGGTTGGCGGCAGCGCCGGGGCTTCATTTTCAAGGCTTCGTTTCGCATATCGATATATCCGTCGCATTTTCAGGGATCAGGGCATGATTGTCCGAGATCGGTTTCGCGGCCTCTTCCCAAAGTATTTTCTCGCACTGTTCCTGGCCGTCGCGCTTCCGCTCGTGATCAACGGGTCGATCGAGGCCTGGTTCGGTTACCGCGATCAGCGCGCGAGGCTCGACCAGTTGCTTGGTGTTCAGGCGACGTCCGCGGCCGCTGAAATTCATAACTTCATCTCCGACATCGCAAGCCAGCTTGGCTGGCTGGTCCAACTTCCCTGGACCGACGAGGCCGATGAGGGACGCCGAACCGATGCGCTGCGTCTGTTTCGTCAAGCGCCGGCCGTCGTCAGCCTGACACTCATCGACAACAATGGGTTGGAGCGTCTCTACGTCTCACGGGTCGGTCTCAATCGAATTGAAAGTCGTATCGACCGATCGGCTGAACCTGCGCTGGTCGGCGCCCACGCGCGCCAGGTTTGGTTCAGCGATGTCAGCTACAACAGAGGCTCGGAACCGTATTTGACCATTGCGCTCGTGGGTAACCGATCCGCGGTCGGCGCAGTCATCGCCGAAGTCAATCTCAAGCTGATCTGGGATGTCGTATCGGCGATCAAGGTGGGAGAGACCGGCCTCGCCTTCGTGCTGGACCGGCCCGGCCGTCTCATTGCCCATCCCGACATCAGCCTTGTGCTCCGCGGGCTGGAAGAAACAACCTCCCAGCCGTTTCGCGCCATACGCGACGCGATCGGCCCGGGAGCGGGCGTTGCAACCGGCCGGGACGGACAGGGACGTCGGGTTGCTGCCAGCGCGGCTCCTGTGGCGGGGCCCGATTGGACCGTCGTGGTGGCGCAACCGCTTTCCGAGGCTTACGCCCCGATCTATGCCGCGTTGCGACGGACGACAGTGCTTCTCGCAGGCAGCACCGTATTTGCAGGGCTGCTCGCCTATGCATTCGCGCACCGGATGACCGAGCCGATCAGGCTGCTCGAGGAGGGGACGGAGCGGATCGGCGCCGGATCGTTCGAGCACCGCATTGCGATCCAGACCGGGGACGAATTTCAGCGCCTCGCAAACAGCTTCAACAGGATGGCCGGCGAGCTCGCGCTGGCGCAGCAGCACCAGGAGCGGATCGCGAAGCTCAAGCGGTTTCTCGCGCCTCAAGTCGCCGATCTCGTCGATCGTGCCGGCGATGACAGCGTGCTGGATGGCCGCCGCACCGACGTGGTCGTTGTGTTCTGTGACTTGCGCGGGTTCACCGCGTTTTCCGCGGGCGTCACTCCCGAGGAAGTCATGAGCGTGCTGTCTGAATATTACGAGGTTCTGGGCAGGGTCATTGCACGGTTCGAAGCAACGCTCATCAGCTTCTCGGGAGACGGGCTGATGGTGCTGGTGAACGCACCCGTGCCGGTCGAGGAGCCGGCGCTGAGAGCCGTCGACCTTGCGACCGAAATGCAGAAGTGCGTGCAAGGCTTGATTGGCGGCTGGCGGTCGCAGGGCTACCAGGTTGGCTTTGGAATCGGGCTTGCCAGCGGATCGGCGACGGTTGGGCGGATCGGCTACGACGACCGGCTCGATTACACGGCCATCGGCAGTGTCGTGAATCTCGCCGCCCGCCTGTGCGCATCTGCCGCAGATCGGGAAATCCTGATGGACGCAGGGACCGCCGCAAGCGTCAGAGGCAAGCGCGCCCTGGAGGATATCGGGAGTCGACAAATCAAGGGCTTCGATGACGCCATTCCGGTGTTCGGAATATCGTTCTGATGTGCGTTGGCCGATGCCGACGGAGCGGTTCGGTGCAGTCCATTGGCGACTGGTTTCGGATCGTGGGATATACTTGCGCCGACGGCGAACGCCAGCGGATCGATAGAGCATGAGTTGCGCTCACTCTCGTGCAGCAACATCGCACGGACGCGCCGGCCGGCGTGAGGTCCTGTTGTGGATGGCCGCCGCCGCGGCTTGGACCACATCTTCGCACGCGCAGAAGCCGTCGATGCCTGTGATCGGCTATCTTTGTCCGGAATCGCCGGAGCTGTTTGGCAGCCGGCTGAAGGCTTTCCACCAGGGACTTCGTGAGGCCGGCTTTGTCGAGGGCCGCGATGTCGCGATCGAGTATCGATGGGCCAATGGGCAATATGCGCAGTTACCTGCGCTGGCCGGCGAATTGATCGCGCGTAACGTCGATGTGGTGGTTGCGCCCGGCGGCGCGCCCGTCGCGCTTGCCGCCAAAGCTGCCGGCGTCACCAAGACAATCGTCTTCGAGATGGGCGGCGACCCCGTTCAGCTGGGTGTGGTGGACAGCCTGTCGCGGCCGGGAGGCAACATCACGGGAATCTCGAGCCTGAGCGTCGACGTGTCGCCGAAGCGGCTCGAGTTGATGCACGAACTCCTGCCGGCGGCGACGACGTTGGGGGTCGTGACCAACCCGACAAGTCCAACCGCCAGCTCGCAACTGCAGAGGCTTCAGGCCGCTGCCGAAACCTTGGGGGTCCATCTGCAGATATTGAGGGCAAGCAAGGAGGACGAGTTCGACGCCGTATTCTCTTCGGTAGCGAGAGAGTCGGCAAACGCGCTTGTGTTCACCTCCGATCCCTATTTTGCATTTCGCAGCCGGCGCTTGGCCGATCTCGCACTGAAGTATCGTGTGCCCGCCATCACGCAGACCCGGGATTTCCCGACGGCCGGAGGCTTGATGAGCTATGGCGGAGATTTCGTGCAGTCGCATCGACGCGCGGGCGTCTACGCCGGCCGGGTTCTGAAGGGTGAGAAGCCTGCCGATCTTCCGGTCCAGCTGGTCACCAAGGTCGAGTTCGTCATCAACCTGAAGACCGCCAAACTGCTCGGCCATGAGTTCTCTGCTTCAGTCGTCAGCGGCGCAGACGAAGTGATCGAGTGACTAATTCGTTCATGAACCCGGTAGTCCGGCCGGCACGGACTGAATGGCCCGGCCGGACCGTGGCATCGCGTGCCCTCACGGGCTCAACCGTCGGGCTGTAGAAACGCACCGTACTGCTTGCTCGCGGCGACCGCGGCGGCCGCCTGTCCGATGACGCGCATCGCCGCCATCATCGGCCACGCCCCGAGGCTCAACCTGCGAACACCGGCACGGGCGAGCTCCCCGATTTCGGGCACGCCTTGCGTCACCATGATGTTGACCGGCAGCGGTGTGAGCTGAACGAACCTCTCGATCAGCGCGAGGTCGGTGAGCCCCGGCACGAAAATTCCGTCGGCGCCGGCCTCGGCATAGACCTTCGCGCGCCTTGCCGCCTCATTCAGGCATTGCTCGGGCGGGCCGAACTTCAGCAGAAACGGATCGGTTCGCGCATTGATGAAGAGGTGAACGCCGAGTTTCTGCGCGGCGTCCCGCACCGCCCTGATCTTCGCGGCATGCTGCTCGGGAGTGGCGAGCTGCCGCTTTCCGCCGACAAGTCCGTCCTCGATATTGATGCCGATCGCGCCGGCCTTCAGGATGCTCGCCGCCGAATGCGCGGCGGCGTCCGGAGTGTCGCCATATCCTGCCTCCAGATCGATCGACACCGGAACCGAGACCGATGCGGTCATCCGCGAGACCAGGCCTTCGACCATGTCGAGCGGGGCATTTTCGCCGTCGGCGTAGCCGAACGCGGCCGCGACCGCGCCGCTGCTGGTCGCCACCGCCGGTGAGGCCTTCGCGATGGCCTTGGCGGTGGCGACGTCCCAGGCGTTGAACAGGACGAGCGGATCGCCCTGCTTGTGAAGTCGGTGAAACGCTTCGGCGTAGTGCTGCTGTGTCGTGGCGTCCATTGCGCGCACTCCTGGTCAGAGAAAAGGTAGATGTCGTGGCTGAGCGGCCGCTGCTTGCGGCACGCCCCGTTCAGTCGGACGCGTGCGTGGTGAACCAATCCATGATCAGACCGGTGACCTCGGCCTCACGCTCGAGGTGCGGGAAGTGCCCGACATCGGGCAGCACGATGCGCCGATGCGGCCCCTTGAAGAGCGGTTCTTCCTTGATCGAATACCGCGCCGTCGGATCGTTGCCGCCATAAATCGTCAGCGTCGGTGTGTGCATGTCGTTGATCGGCAGCCGGCCCGCAACTCCCGCATCGATCAGGCCATTGTAGTACTTCAGCGCCGCCTTCATGGTGCCGGGAGAGCTGAGCGTCTGCTTGACCGAGCGGAGATGCTCGTCGTTCTCCAGGGTCGGCGACCACAACTTCCAAAGGTAGTCGACGAAGGGAAGCCCCTCGATGTTGACCGCCGAGTGAGCGCCAGGCACCGTGAAGAAATAGACATGGAAGACCGATCGAACGGCATCGGGATCGCTCCTGAGGCTCGGGATCGTGATCGGGTGCGCGGTGTTCATGACCACGGCGGCCTTGATCGCCGACGGCGCCGTGGCCAGCGCCTGGAAGGTCGAGGTGCCGCCCCAATCCATGCCGACGACGTAGGCCCGTCCGTCGTCGCTCAGCGCCGCGATCAGCGCTTCGAGATCCTGGCCCAGCGCGATCGGATCGAAGATACCGTCGGCGGGAATCTCGGTCGGCGCATAGCCGCGCAGGAACGGCGCGACCGCGCGATAACCGGCGTCCGCGAACACCTGCAGCTGCTTTCGGTATGACCAGGCATTGTCGGGAAAGCCGTGCATGAACATGACAAGCGGCCCGCTGCCCTGTTCGAGATAGGCAAACCGCACGCCGTTGGCCTGCACGTATTTCAGGGCGGGTTCGCTGCCGGATGCGTCAGGCGTTGCCAGTGCGGCGCTTCGGATCGTCATCGCTGCTCTCCATTTTGGTCGTCGTTGCTCTCGCGGTTAAATATGTGCGTAGCACACATATCTGGTCAAGTTGTTTTTTGTGCGCAGCGCACATATTATTCACCCATGGAAAACGGAATCGCCAATCTGCTGGGCGCGCTGTCGCTCGCCGTCATGGATCGGATCGAGCAGGGCGCGCGCGAGGTGGTCGGCCGCGGCGGCGAAACGCCCGCGGCGCTGATCGTCATCGGCTATGGCCAGGGCATGACCAACGACAAGCTGCGGCGGATCCTCGGCCTGTCGCATTCCGGAACGGTCCGGCTGGTGGATCGGCTGGTTTCGGATCGGCTGGTCGAACGCCGTTCGGGCAAGGACGGCCGCGAGGTCGCCTTGTACCTGACGGCGACCGGCGCTGCGTCGCGAAACGAATTGCTGGCGTCGCGGATTTCAGCCGTGATGTCGCTGCTCGACGTGCTGTCGGCCGCCGAGAGGAAGCAGCTTGCGACGCTGATCCGCGAATTGCTGGCAAGGCAGGACACTTCCGAGATGGATCGCTTCACGATCTGCCGGATGTGCGACGACCGGGTCTGCACCAACTGCCCGTTGCCGACCAGCAAGGGCGAGCACGCGCGCTAGCGTTTTGCCTTGTTGGCTCAGCTCTCCGTCATGGCCGGGCTCGTCCCGGGCATCCACGTCTTTATTGCGTGACTGAAGCAAAGACGTGGATGCCCGGCACGACGCCGGGCATGACGAGCTCGCCAAGAGTGCCTTATCTTGTTGGCCGCGCTCTAGGCCGGGCCTTGGCTCTCAGCGCGCGCTCTTGCCGGCCGTGAAGACGTACATGTCCCAGAACGTCTCGGGGTGGTCGACCTCGAAGCGATGCCACTGATCGAGATCGGTCTCGTCGGCCGCGCCCGGAAACTGCTTGCGGAATTGGTCGAGCACCGCCGGATCGTCGAACGGCTCGAATCCCCCGAACGTCAGGCCGTGTTCGCCGAGGAAGGCCGCAATCTCCGGAATCGTCAGCCGGTGTTCCATGACGTTGAACAGCAGATCGCGGCAGCCGCTCATGCTGTAGAAATCCTTGGCGCCGATCAGCGGTTTCCATTTGTCGGCTTCGCGGATGATGTCCTGCCGGCAGCGCCTGATGTCCTCAGTGGTGGCGCGATAATTGCGCGCCGCGATGCGATCGCGGGCCTCGACGATGACGCGGCGCGCCAGATTGCTGTAGAGCCCGATGCGCATCGTGCCGCCCGGCCGCAGCAGCGAGACCAGCACGCGCCAGCCGGCCAGGGGTTCGGCAAGATGATGCAGCACGCCGACCGACTCGATGCTGTCGAAGGTCCGCCCGATCGAGCCCAATTCCAGGATGTCCGCCTTCGCATAGTCGATGTTGCGCAAGCCGAACTCCCGCGTCTTGCGGCGCGCATAGGCGAGGCTGGTCATGCTGATGTCGACGGCGAGCAGGCGGGCGTTGGGATAGACCTGCGCGATCTGGATCGCGTGCGAGCCGGTGCCGCAGCCGGCGATCAGGATATCCCGCTCGGCTTGCTGGTCCGCGGTCGCGACGGTTCGTCCCCGCGCCCGATCGGCCGCGAAGGCGGTCAGCGGGTTGACGGTCCAGCGCGGATAAGGATTTTCCTCGTATTGGCGCATCACGTCGACCGACACGCTGTTCTTGATCGGTGTGAGCGTCGCAACGGCGGTGCGCTCCTCCATCTCCTCACGCGGCTCGCGAAGCTGCACCCGCAACAGGCCGGCGACCGTCGCGGGCCAATCCCGGCGCAGCAGCGCGTCCGCCGTCGGCAAGGCATGAAGCGGAAAATAGGCCGCCACCACGGCCAGCGTGAGCGGCGAGATCGCGGCGCCTGATGTCAGGTCCTGCAGCAATCGATCGCGCAGCGCGTCAGCATCTTCGCTTTCCACCCTGGTCTGTGCGTAGACATATTCGTTGATGAAGCATTGCCGGGCGAGCGCGCACGCAAAGCCAATGACATCGTCGTCGATTTCACCGTCATCCGAGCCCTGCTCGCCCGCGAGCCGCAGCAGTTCGGCCCGCGCATATCCGAGCAGCACCTCGAGCTGCATGCTTGCCAGCGTCGTCGCTTCCATCGCCGAGCGCAGGAACAGGTCGCGCGCAAGCGGCACGACGCCCTCGCTGCCGAACAATTCAGAGCTTGTCACCGGGAGCGGCCACTTGCTTGCAATCCGCCCGACATAGCTGGTGACGACAGGACTTTGCAGGATGAAGCCGACGGCCTTCGCATCCATGCCGAGCGCCAGCGCCTTGCTGAAATGCGCGGCCGCCTTGCTGCGATTGCCCAGTGCTTGGTACGAGTTACCGGCGTTGTAATGGCAGGCGGCGTTGACGTCGTCCGCAGCAATCGCTTTCGCGAACGCCTTGGCGGCAGCCCGGTGATCGCCGGATGCCTGTGCCATCAGGCCGAGGAGATTCAGGCCCTGCACATGGCCAGGCTCGCGCGCGAGAATCTGCCGGCAGATCTGCTGCGCCTCGTTGAAGCGGCGGATCCCGTAGAAGCGGCTGGCCTCGGCAACAAGGTCGGCGATGCTGACGCCGGCAGAGGCGAAGCCTGGTGCATTCTTGGCGGACTCATCCTGTCGTTTGCCAGCCGCCCGCCGCTCTTTTCGGTTCATGTTCCGTCAACTGGCCCAAACTGCAAGACGCGGTGTATCGACCCCCTACGCCCGGCAAAGACATAGGGCCGATCGCGCCTGTGGCCAAGGACAATCTAGGCTTCAGCCCGGGATCCGCACCGGCAGGTTCTCGATGCCGCGGACGAAGCTGGAATAGACCCGCTTCGGTTCGCCGACCACCTCGATGCGGTCGAAGCGCTTCAGCATCTCTTCCCAGACGATCCGAAGCTGCAGCTCGGCGAGCCGCATGCCGACGCAGCGGTGGATGCCAAAGCCGAACGACAGGTGGATACGCGGCCGCGGGCGGTCGATGATGAACTCGTTCGGACGGTCGATCACCTCATCGTCGCGGTTGCCGGAAACGTACCACATCACGACGCGGTCGCCCTTCCTGATCGTCTTGCCGCCGATCTCGGTGTCCTGAAGGGCGGTGCGCCGCATATGCGCCAGCGGCGTCTGCCAGCGGATCACCTCCGGCACCATGGTGTCGATCAGCGCAGGGTTGTCCTTCAGTTTTTGGAACTGATCGGGATGCTCGTGCAGCGCCAGCACCGAGCCGCTCATGGTGTTGCGCGTGGTGTCGTTGCCGCCGACGATCAGCAGGATGATGTTGCCCATCAGATTGTCGGGGTCCATGTGCCGCGTGGCGTCGCTATGCGCCATCATCGACAGCAGGTCGTTCTTCGGCGGCGCGTTGACGCGCTCGTTCCAGAGTTTTGAAAAATAGGCGTAGCACTCGTCCATCTCCTGCCGCCGCTGTTCCGGCGAGTCGACGACGCCGCTCTTCGGCAGCGCGGTGGAGACGTCGGACCAGCGCGTCAGCTTGCGCCGCTCCTCCCAGGGGAAGTCGAACAGCGTCGCCAGCATCTGGGTGGTCAATTCGATCGAGACGCGCTCGACGAAGTTGAAGGTCTCGTTGCGCGGCAGGTTGTCGAGCACGCTGGCCGAACGCTGCCGGATCAGCCTGGCCAGCTCGTCGAGATGCGTCGGCGTGAACATCGGCGACACGGTCTTGCGCTGATGGGCATGCCTCGGCTGGTCCATCGCGATGAAGCTCGGATAGTCGTAACCGGGCGGCACGTCGCGGATCGAGATGCCGCCAAGCGTGGAGTCCGAGGAGAAGATGCCGTGGCTGGTGTCGACATGCATGATGTCGTTGTACTTCACGACCGACCAATACGGCTCGATCGGCGCATTGGTGCAGTAGTGCACCGGTTCCTCCTTGCGCAGCCGCTCGAACCACGGCCACAGCGTGTCGTTCTGGAACAGCTTTGGCGCGCCGGGATGAAAATCCCTAAGCGGTGTCGCATAGGCTTCCTCGCGGGCCTGGCGCTGCAGCTCGGCCCGGTCGGCACGGATGGCGGTCTGGACGTTCATCTTCATTGCTCCAGCTTACTCGTCTTTACCTCTCCCGCTTGCGGGGGAGGTCGCATCGCATCGAAGATGCGATGCGGATGGGGGCTCTCTCCACCGGAAGACTACTTCTGCGGCGGCATCCCCACCCCGGCCCTCCCCCGCAAGCGGGAGAGGGGCGCAGCTTCTTCGTGGTCGCAGTTCAAATCACCTCGCTGCGATCGTCGACCGTCAGGCGGCGATGCGCACTGGCAGCGTCTCGTAGCCCTTGATGAAGCTGGAATACACCCGCTGCGGCTCGTCCACCACCTCGATGGTGTCGAAGCGCTTGAGGATCTCCTCCCAGATGATCTTGAGCTGCAGCTCGGCGAGCCGCAGGCCGACGCAGCGGTGGATGCCGAAGCCGAACGAGATATGGGTGCGCGGCCGGGCGCGGTCGATCAGGAACTCGTAGGGCCTCTCGATCGCTTCCTCGTCGCGGTTGCCCGAGACGTACCACATCACCACCTTGTCGCCCTTCTTGATCTGGCGGCCGCGGAATTCGTAGTCGGCGAGCGCGGTGCGCCGCATATGGGCGAGCGGCGTCTGCCAGCGGATCACCTCGGGCACGAAGCTGTCGATCAGTGCCGGGTTCTCCCGCAGCTTGCGGTACTGCTCAGGATGCTTGCTCAGCGCATAGATGCTGCCGGACAGCGTGTTGCGCGTGGTGTCGTTGCCGCCGACGATCAGCAGGATCAGATTGCCGAGGAAGTTCTTCGGATCCATGTTCCGCGTGGCGTCGCTGTGCGCCATCATCGAGAGCAGATCGCTCTTCGGCGGCTGGCTCGAGCGCTCCTTCCACAGCCGTGCGAAATAGCCCGCGCATTCCATCAGTTCGGCCTGCCGCTCGTCCTCGGTGGCGACGAGGCCGCCGGCGCCGGGCAGGGTGGTCGCGACGTCGGACCAGCGCGTCAGCTTGCGGCGGTCTTCCCAGGGGAAGTCGAACAGCACCGCGAGCATCTGGGTCGTCAGCTCGATCGAGACCTTGTCGACCCAGTCGAACACCTCGCCGCGCGGCAGATTGTCGAGGCACTCGGTCGAGCGCTTGCGGATGTTGGTGGCGAGCTCGTCAAGGTGCGTCGGCGTGAACATCGGCGCCACGGTCTTGCGCTGCGCGGAATGGCGCGGCTGGTCCATCGCGATGAAGCTTTCGCGGCGCAGATCCGGCGGCACGTCGCGGATGGTGATGCCGCCGAGCGAGGCGGCCGAGGAGAACACCGAGTGGTTGGTTTCGATGTCCATGATGTCGTTGTAGCGGGTGATCGACCAGTACGGACCGAACATCGAGTCCTTGCAGTAGTGCACCGGATCCTCGCGGCGCAGCCGGTCGAAATACGGCCAGAAGGTATCGGTCTTGAACAGCTCGGGATTGCCGGGATCATAGTCCGAAAGCGGAAGCGAGTTGGCGCGCTCGCGTGCGGCGTCCAGATTCGTGTTGTCGACGAGATCGATGGTCCCGTGCATGAGCGGCTCCTCAACCGGTTTGAGCTGCCGGGGCATGGCCGGCGCGGCATGTTTTACCGAATTACATTCCCATTCGGCGGTTTGCGCAAGGGCTCTCGACGCGCATATGGCCGCATTGATGTCAGGCCAAAGCGGCCGAATCCGGGCTTTTCCGGTGGTGGAGGGGTTGCGGGCGCGATAACGCCCGTTTGAAACGGCGTTTGATTTGGTCGGGCGGCGGCGCGAACGTTGCGGGCGCGGTTTATTGACTGCCGGTTTTCTCGCCGGCGGGTTTTTCGCAAGGGTAGGTGTCCTGCATGCCCCAGAGCAGCAGGAGAGCGATCACCATTTCACCTTTCGCAGACCGCTTGTCGGCGGACTTCAGCATGATCTCTTCGGTCTGCTCGCTGCTTAGTGCGAGGTCATCGGGCATGCAGAACAACAATTGGCCGCCATGCCGTTTCAGCCAGGCATTGGAAGCCATCAAGCCGCCCCTGACGCCGTCGAGGTACATATGATTGAAGATGCGGAGGTTCTCACTCTTTGGATTGCGATACGAATCCAGCCGCACGTCGACGGCAGCAGCCGGAGCTGCCGTCAGCGCCAGAAGGCATGCCGACAAGATCCATCTGTTCATCGCACCTGTCCTCGCTTGCGGCGGCGTCCTCGCCTCCATCGCCTGATCGTTAACTATGTCATTGCCACCACGGGGTTCGACGCCGGTACCCCGCATCGAGAACTGGGCCGTGTCCGGCGATCCCGTTAAGGCAAAGCCAACCGCACCCCGCCAAAAATCGCCCCGCGATCTCGACCTTGTGTGAAACCTGGATCACACTCGCGACGACAAATCTGTGCTTTTGATACCCAGAGATTGTCCCGTCCAGGAGCTATCCCGTGAACGACATGAGCTGGACCCCGCTGGGGCCGCCGCAGCCGCCGCAGCCGGCCCCGCCGCCGATGCCGGTGGCGTTCTCAGGGAACCGGAAGGAGTTCTTTCGCCTGGTCGCACGCGGCGCCGGGCTCGAACTGGTCACGGTCGGGTTCTACCGGTTCTGGCTCACCACCGACATCCGCCGTCATCTGTGGTCGAACAGCCAGATCGATGGCGACGCGCCGGAGTATACCGGCCGCGGCAAGGAGCTCCTGATCGGCTTCCTGGTCGCGCTCGCGATCCTCGTGCCGATCTATCTCGGCTATTTCCTGACCGGCATCGAGGCGGAGCATTTCAAGGCGTTCGCCTCGCTGCCGCTGGTCGCCTTCTTCTATCTGTTCGGCCAGTTCGCGATCTATCGCGCGCGGCGCTACCGGCTGACCCGCACGGTGTGGCGCGGCGTGCGCTTCTGGATGAGCGGCTCGGGCTGGGTCTATGCGCTCAAGGCCTCGCTCTGGGGCGTGCTGGTCGTGATCACGCTCGGCCTCGCGCTGCCGTGGCGCGAGGCGGCGCTCGAACGCTACAAGATGCGGCACTCCTATTACGGCGACCTGCAAGGCTCGTTCGAGGGCCGCGGCTGGGAGTTCTTCAAGCGGGGCTGGTGGCTCTGGGTCCTGATGCCGTTCGCGCTCTACAGCACGATCTTCGCCCCGTTCGCCTATGCCGCGTTCAAGGCGGTCGAGTGGCGCTGGTGGCTGTCGGGCATCCGCTTCGGCGAAGTCAGGCTGGAATCCACCCTCCGCCGCGGCGCGCTGATCGGCCTGTACTGGAAGGTGATCGGCTGGGTCGTGCTGCTCGCCCTGGTGTTCGCGGCCTATCTCGCGCTCTGCACCCTGCTGGTCGCCAGCATGGACGGCTCCTCGATCGCGGAATTCTTCAGGACCGAGGCGTTCGCCAAGAGCATTCCGCTGATCGTGCTGCTCGGCATCGGCTATCTCGCCTTTGCGCTGGCGCTGAACGTGGTGTTGCGGGTCTATCTGATGCGCGATCTCTGGGTCCGGGTGCTGTCCTCGACCATCGTGCACAACATCGGGGCGGCGGCCAACGTCACCGCGCGCGGCGAGCTCGCCAACGCGCTCGGCGAAGGCTTTGCCGACGGCCTCGACGTCGGTGGATTCTAGCCTCATGGAATCCGATTCCGGCCAGACCAATTCCGCGGCGCCGACGGCGCCGGGCGCCGTCTTCTTCGACGGTGCATCGAACCGGCGGCGCATCGTCGCGCTCAGACTGTCCGATGCGCTGGAGATCCGCGAAGACGGCGCGCTGCTGGCGCGCTGGGCGTTTGCCGACATCCGCCGCGCCGACAGCCCGTCCGGCCTGTTGCGGCTGAGCTGCCGGACCGCGCCGCCCCTGGCGCGGCTCGACATCCGCGATACCGGGCTGATCGCCGCGCTCGTCGCGCGCTGCGACACGCTCGAGGAAGGGCTGCCGAACCGCAGGGGCGTCGCCGCGATCGTCGGCTGGTCGCTCGCGGCCGCGGCGTCGATCGTGCTGGTGGTGCTGTTCGGCGTGCCGCTGGCCGCCGAGCGGCTGACGCCGCTGGTGCCCGACTCGTTCGAGCGTCGCATCGGCGATGTCGCGGAGGCGCAGGTCAAGGTGCTGTTCGACGGCAAGCCCTGCAGCAACCCGGCCGGCCAGGCGGCGTTCGCCAAGCTGGTCGGTAAATTGCGGCAGTCCGCGGGCTTCGACACCTCGGTGCAGTCGGGCGTGCTGGCGACGTCGGTGCCGAACGCCTTCGCGCTGCCCGGCGGCAAGGTCTATCTGTTCGACGGGCTGATCGAGAAAGCCGAGAACCCCGACGAGATCGCCGGCGTCCTGGCGCATGAGCTCGGCCATCTCCGCCACCGCGACAGCATGCGCGAACTGATCCACAATGGCGGCACCTCGTTCCTGATCGGGCTGTTGTTCGGCGACGTCACCGGCTCCGGCGCGCTGATCTTCGCCTCGCGCTCGCTGGTGACGTCGTCCTATTCGCGCGACGCCGAGACCAACGCCGACAGCTTCGCGATCGAGACCATGCACAAGCTCGGCCGTCCGGCCAAGCCGATGGGCGAACTGATGTTCCGCGTCACCGGCAAGGAGGGCGGCAAGGGGCTCTCGCTGGTCTCCAGCCATCCTCTGACCGAAGACCGCCTCGCGCGCATGGACAAGGCCGATGCCGCCCGCCCGGCCGGCGGCCAGCCGCTGCTGTCAGCCGCCGAATGGCAGGCGCTGAAAGGTATCTGCAGCGGTGCCGGCAAGGTGTGACGGCGCAGCAGCCGCCGACGGTCCCTCGCTACTTCGCCAGCCGGAACTTGCCGCCCTCGACCTTGATCAGGAACGCCGAGCGCTCGTCATAGCCGTTGTGATCGGTCGGGCTCATCGTCGAGAGGCCGTTGTTGAGGTAGACGTCCTTGCCGCGCTCGAGCTCGTCGCGCAGCGCGGCGCGGAATTCCGCCGTGCCGGGCTTTGCGGTCTTGAGCGCATTCGCCGCCGCCCGCTTGAACAGCGTGACGGCGTCCCACAGATGCGCGCCGAAGATGTTCGGGCTCGCGCCGTTGGCCTTCTCGTAGGACGACACGAACTCGTCGCGCACCTGGCGGAACGGATCGTTCGCCGGCAGATCGTCGGCGATGGTGAAGGCTTCGCCGGTGAAGATCGCGCCCTCGACATTGGCGCCGCCGAGCTTGATGAACTCCTCCGACGCCACGCCGTGCGTCTGGAAGATCTTGCCGGCATAGCCGCGGCTGCGCAGCGCCTCCTGCGGCAACACGGCGGGCGTGCCGGCGGAAGCGATGAACACCGCTTCGGGATTGGTCGCGATCACCTTCAGCGCCTGGCCCATCGCGCTGGTGTCGGCGCGCGCGTAGACCTCATGCGTCGTCACGGTGAGGCCGAGCTGAGGGGCGAGCCGCGACACCTCCTTGTAATAGCCTTCGCCATAGCCGTCGGAGACGCCGATATAGCCGAGCGTCTTGATGCCGGACTTGGCGACGTATTTCAGGATCGCCGCCGCCATCAGGTCGTCATTGGGCACCACCTTGAACGCCCAGCGGCGGCGGTCGTCCATGGGCTGCACGATCGCGGTCGCCGCCGCGAGCGAGATGATCGGCGTCTTGCTCTCCACGGCGACGTCGAGCATCGGCATCGTCACCGGGGTGAGCGAGGAGCCGATCAGGATGTCGACGCCGTCCTGGATCACGAGGCGCCGCGCGTTCTGCGTGCCCTTGGTCGGATCGGACTCGTCGTCGAGCGCGATATAGGTGACCTTCTCGCCGCCGATCTCCTTTGGCAGCGCGGCGATGGTGCGCATCTGCGGCTGGCCGAGCGCCGAGCCCGGTCCGGATGCCGACACCACGACGCCGACCTTGATGTCGGCACGCGCGTCCGGCGCAATCAGGATTGCGCTCGCAAATGTCAACAGTCCGGCCATGGCCAGCTTCATTGCAAATCCTCCCAGCAGGTTCTTTTTGTCTGCGGCTGATGGTAGCCGACCGCCGTCCGGTCACGCATCATATTGATTCCGTCCGATCCGTCTGTCCCCCTGATTGGGGACATAGCGGTGCCGGAACGGCGAACGGGGATGGCGAGCCCGACATCGTCCGGGGATCGTGATCGCGCTCTGCCCGTCCTGAACCCTCCGTTTACCAATCCCTTAAAGGCGGTGAGAACCAGTTTCCCTAATCGGGCGGCAACGACCTGCTGTTATGGAAAGACACGAAAAGGGAGTACGAACCATGTTCAGCATTGTTCGGATCCTCGTCTTGATCGCATGTGCACATGCGGGATCCGTGGTTGCGGAAGTGCAGTTGGACGGCGCGCCGCCATCGCCAGCGGTCCACGTCCATGATTGAGCCTCATCCGATTGCGTCCGAGCACGCGCGCGCCATCTGCGAAGAGATCGGCGAGCGGCTGCGCCATGCCCTGCGCGGCGATTACACCGATTTGCCGCCACGGCTGCAAGAGCTCGTGGACGAGCTCGCGCGGCAGGATTGTGAAGCGCCGTCGCTGGTGCCCACGATGGCGGATATGACGAGACCGCTGGTATTTGCGGCCTAGATTGTGGCTCATGACGACCTGCCGGCCCGCCGAATAGAATTTCGAGCGGTTGAATGTGTGCTAACCTGCATCCCGGGATGGAATTGCCATCCGGCATCTTGGGAGGACTTGGCTATGAAAGGCTTGTCGCTCTTCGTCACGAATGTCGCCGTCACCGTCTTATCGATCGCGTCGCTGCTCTGCGGATCAAGCGGCCCGGCGTGGTCGCAGCCCAGCCCGCTGCCTGGCATTTCGGTCGACGCGCCGAGGCACGTCGCCGCGCAGCACTGGCCGCAGCAGCACGCGACGGCCCGCAGCACCGCGTCTCCGTCTCCGCATTCAGCTGCAACCTCGGTGTTCTGCATCGGCGGTTGCATGACGAGCTTCAGGTCGGGTGACCGCCCCTGGGTCGGCTGCTCCTGGTCGGCCGGCGCGTCCGCCTACACCGGATGCCGAAACATCGGGCCCGGCGGCGTGCCCTTCAAGAGCTACAATCATTGCACGGAAACCGGACTGAATAACGGTTGGAGAAGCGGTGAAGTCTCCGCGTACTGCAGCACCCTTGCGTTGAAGTAGGGAGCACCAGCCCGCCTACACGTTCTTTGCGACCTTCCGCGTCCGCGTCGGTCCGGCGCCGGCGATCGCCGGCTTGATATTCCACACCGCGCGCACGCTCGCGAAGGCGTGGGCGATCACCGGCTCCTGGCGGCGGGCGGCGAGGCTGGCGAAGGAGAGATCGCAGGTCAGCTTCACCTTGTCGGCGACCACGAACTGATGCGGCCGCGCCATCCGCGGCGCCAGCACGTTGTCGCGTGCGAGGCTGAGGCAGAGGCCGGATTCGACGAAGTCGATCATCGCCTCTTCCTGGTCGGTGTAGCCGATCCGCTTCGGCAATGCGCCGAGCGGGCGGAAGATGTCGTCGAGCAGCCGCCGGTGGCCGGAGTGCGGCGGTGTCGCCAGCCAGGGCAGCTCGGCGAGCTCGGCCCAGCCCTTGCCCATCACCCGGTCGCGCCAGGCGATCGGTGCGATCACCCGGTAGTCGTAGCAGAGCAGCGGAGCGAGCTGGTAGCGGCCGTCGGCGATGGTCCGTTCGGTGAAGCTGTGATGGGCGAGCTGGTCCTGAGGCGTGGCGTCGACGTAGTAGCCGACGTCGAGTTCGCCCCGGCCGATCTGCGCCAGCACGTCGTCGCTCACGCCATGGCGCAGGAAGACCTCGGTGCGCTGCGAGGACATCGCAAGGCTGCGCACGAACGGTCCGAGCCGGGTGAATTCGGGGTCGAGGATGGTGCCGACGCGCAACGTGCCGCGCTGCGCCTCGTTCAGCGAGTCCGCCATCGCCTTGAAGTCGGAGGCCGCCGCCACCGCCCGGTGCGCCAGCGGCAGCAGCGCGGCGCCGGCCTCGGTCAGGGTAAAGCCGGCAGGGGTGCGGTTGAACAGCAGCAAGCCGGTGCTTTCCTCGAGCGCCTTCAGCTGCAGGCTGACCGCAGGCTGGGTCAGTTTGAGCATCGCCGCTGCGCGCGATACCGTGCCCTCACGGGCAACCGTGATGAAGCAACGCAAGGCCTGGGTACGGGGAAGCTCGATCATCGCGCGTGCTTATAGCACACTTTTCCGGCGCGCATCCGACCTGCGTCGTGCATTGTCATGCAATTATAATACAACCAATGCGAGAAGTCAGGACGGCCGCCACGCGATCGTGCCTTCGGTGCGCGCGCGGACCTCGGGCGAAGCGAGGCAGGTCGCGACCGCTTCATAGCCCGCCGCGCCGGGGACGGGCGTCACGCAGATCGGCCGGCTGTGGTTGGCGGGGCACAGGATGATCGCTTCATCGTCGCCCACCGCGTCGAGATCCAGGATCGCGTTGGAGCGGGTCAGGAAGAACAGCGGCCGGGCCTCGGGTCCGCGGCGGCGCAGATGCGCGATGATCGCTTCCTGGCTCGCCGCATCGAGCCCTTGCTCGAGCATGTCGATCACGAGGATCGCGTCGTCGCCGGCCTCGAGTGCCGCGAGCAGGGCGGTCAGCGCCGGCGAGTCCGCGGCGCCGTCGGCCAGCAGGGTGGCAAGGCTGGCCGCGACCCTGGACTTGTGCGCCGGATCGGCATCGAGGCGCGCACGCACGGCCGCGCCGCCATCGGCTGCGCGGTCCAGCCCGACGAAGCTGGCGCCGGGCAGGGCTTCGGCGAGCCGTTGTGCAAGGCGTGTCTTGCCGCTGCCGAGCGGGCCGACGATGTAGTTCAGCCGTTTGATGTCGCGCAGCTCGAAGCGCTCGCCGCCCCACGGCCACGGCAGATCGAACGCGACGCCGATCGCCGGGCGGGCCCGGACCGCACCGATGATGTCACCCGCCGCGGGCATCTTGCCGCCGCCGAGGTCGGCGCGCAGCCGGCGCAGTTTGGCGATGCTGTCGCCGCATTGGCGGATGCGTGCTTCGAGCGTGGCCTCGTGCGCGGCCAGCACGCGGCCGAGGACGACGGCGTCGCCGTTCAGGATCCGCGCCACTTCACCGACGCTGAGGCCGAGCGCGCGCAACTCGACGATCTCGGCGCCGCGCGCCATCTCGGCCGGACCATAGGCGCGCCATCCCGCCGGCGTGCGGCCGGGTGCAATCAGGCCGCGCTCCTCGTAGAGGCGCAGCGCTTTCGCGGAGATGCCGAGCTGCCTTGCAGCTTCGGACGGGCTGAGGAAACGGGCGGCAGCAGCATTCATCGAATCACCTCGCATCGTCTGACCGCGCCTCTATGGAGGCGGCCGCAGGGGCAAGGTCAAGCGGGGAGGTGCAACGCGTCCACGGGCGGCTCCCTCACTCGCGCAACACACTCGATGTCGTCCCTGCGAAAGCAGGGGACCCATAACCACAGATGCAGATTGTTATGCACCGCTGGAACGACGAGTCCCGTCAACAACATCTGCTGCGGAGTATGGGTCCGGGCCTGCGCCGGACGACGGCGGTATGTGCCGCGAGCGTCTACGCCCATTGCGCCGCCGCACCCTCACTCCAGATGGTTCACCTTCGCCACCCAGGCGCGGACGTCGGCGAGGACGGCGGGCAGCAGGGCCTTGACCTCCTGCACGGTCATGCCGGGCTTGATGCGCGGGTCGTAGAGCAGGTTGAGCAGATATTGGTCGTAGACGTCGAAATAACCCATCGAGACGTTGTCGTTGAACATGGTCCAGGGCACGGTGGCGGTGTCGTTGATCGGGCCGAGCGACTGCAACAGCTCCTCATAGGCGCAGTCGAAAAAGACGAAATCGCCGTTGTCGACGGTGAGGATCACGTCGGAATGCTCGATCTCGTAGTCCTCGTTCTTGCGGAAGCCGGACAGACATTGCGGGTCGAGCGAGGAGCGGATCTCCCTGGCGCGCTCCTGGCCGTAGAAGGTCGCGATGGTGCGGTACAGCTCGCGGTCGCGCACCAGCTTGACTACGACATTGGCCGCTTCGCTGTTCTCGGTCATCGCGATGTCGAGATGCTGCACCTTGGCGCGGATGTCGGCGACGATCTTGGCGAGCTGGGTCTTGCGGTCGGCGCGGCTGCCGTCGGCGAACACGCGCGCCGGACTGTCGTATTTGCGGATGCGGTCGACCCGCCCGGCGAGATGATATTCGGCGCCGAACGCGGTTTTCAGAAAGCCCTCGACGATCTCGGCATCGGTGAAGACCTTCTTCTCGTTGCGCTGGCGCGCGGCGATCGCCGGTACCTCGGTGGCAGTCGCGGGCACCGCGGCATCGGCGAGGCAAGCGGCGAGCGCTACGGCGAGAAGGACGAGGATCGAGGGACGGTGCTGGGGCATCATGACAAGGCTGCCGCAAGGTTTGCGGCAGCGCAAGGCGGGATCAGCGATCTTGCCGAATGGCGCCTGGTTCCGTTGAAATCGACGCGATCAGTTGTTCTTCACCACCACGGTGGTGCCGACCGAGACGCGACCATAGAGGTCGGTGACGTCGTCATTGGTCATGCGGAAGCAGCCCGACGAGACGGCCTGGCCGATCGTCTCCGGCTCGTTCGAGCCGTGGATGCGGTAGAGCGTCGAGCCGAGATACATCGCGCGTGCGCCGAGCGGGTTCTCGATACCGCCGTTCATGTGGCGCGGCAGATCGGGGCGGCGGCGCAGCATCTGCGACGGCGGCGTCCACGACGGCCATTCCTTCTTTGCGGAGATGCGGTGGACGCCGCTCCAGCGGAAGCCGTCGCGGCCGACGCCGATGCCGTAGCGCAGCGCCTGGCCGTTCGCCAGCACCAGATAGAGCCGGCGCTCGGCGGTGTTCACCACGATGGTGCCGGGGGCGTAGTTGGTCGGGTAGTTGACGGTGGTGCGCGGGATCGGGCTTGCGCCGCCGCCGCCGAAGAAGCTCGGGGGCTCGGCCTGGTAGCCGCGGGAGTCGAAGAACTGGGCGTGGGCCTGGCCGGCACCTGCCAGGATCGTGAGCGCGGCAAACATCAAGGCAATCGGGCGCATGGTCGTCGTCCTCGCGAACAATCAAATATGCAGTCAGAGAGGCCATAATTGCCGGCGTTTCGCAAGCGACGAAGCCGTGACCGTGGGCATTTTCGAACAACACGGTTTAAAAAGGCAACAGATCGGAAGCGATACCTGCATTGTCCGGCCAAGCCTTTGACGAAGTGGATGAAGAATGGTTGATCTGGAGCGTCTTCAACCGAAGTGGGTACCGGTCGCGTCGAGAAAACGCGTCCAAACAAAAGCCGGAGCGTTTTAAAGCGAAGTGGGCACTGGTTCGCGTGAAGAAAACGCGACCAAACAAAAGGATACGAGCATGATCCGATCCAATCGAATCGGATCATGCGCTGAAGCGACCTCAAGAACATCTCGAAACGGGAGCGAGAGCATGAATGGTGCGGAAAGTCTGGTGCGGACATTGGTCGCAGGCGGCGTGGATGTCTGCTTTACCAATCCCGGCACCTCGGAGATGCATTTCGTCGCGGCGCTGGACAAGGTCCCGGGCATGCGCTGCGTGCTCGGTCTGTTCGAAGGCGTGGTGACCGGTGCGGCCGACGGTTATTTCCGCATGAAGGGAACGCCGGCCTCGACGCTGCTGCATCTCGGGCCCGGCCTCGCCAACGGCCTTGCCAATCTGCACAACGCCAAGAAGGCGCATTCCGGCATCGTCAACATCGTCGGCCAGCATGCCACCTACCACATCGGCTACAACGCGCCGCTGACATCGGACATCGAGGGCCTGGCGCGGCCGATGTCGTCCTGGGTGCGCACCTCGCCGGATGCCAGGTCGGTTGCCGCCGACGGCGCGGCCGCGATCGCCGCGGCGAGGAGCGCGCCGCCGCAGATCGCAACCCTGATCCTGCCGGCCGACACCGCCTGGAACGAAGCCGACGGCATCGCCGAGGTGCCCGTGGACACGCAGCGCCCGAGCTACTCGCCGCAGGCGGTCGATACCGCGGCGAAGATCCTGCATGGCGATGCCGCGCATACGCTGCTGCTCGTCACCGGCAGCGCGCTGACCGAGCACGGCCTGGCGCTCGCGGAGCGCATCGCCGGCAAGACCGGCTGCACGGTGATGGGCCAGACCTATCACCCGCGCATGGCGCGCGGCCGCGGCCGCTTCTCGATCAACCGCATTCCCTATGTGATCGAGCAGGCGTTGCCGATCCTGAAAAATTTCCGTCACATCGTGCTGGTCGAGGCCAACGATCCCGTCGCGTTCTTCGCCTATCCGAACAAGCCGAGCATGCTGAAGGCGGAAGGCTGCGAGGTGCATCGCATGACCGCCTGGGGCGAGAATTCGGTCGCGGCGCTCGAGGCGCTCGCCGGTGCGCTGCATGCGACCGCGCAGGACGTCAAGCCGCAGCAATTGCAGGAACTGGTCAAGCCGACCGGCGCGCTCAACCATGCCTCGATCGCGCAGGCGATCGCGTGCGCGATCCCCGAGAACGCCATCATGGTCGATGAATCCGTCACCACCGGCCGCGGCTTCTTCCCGCCGACGGCGGCGGCCGCGCCGCATGACTGGCTGCAGAACATGGGCGGCTCGATCGGCTTCTCGACGCCGGTCGCGACCGGCGCCGCGGTCGCCTGTCCGGACCGCAAGGTGATCTGCATGGTCGGCGACGGCAGCGCGATGTACACGATCCAGTCGCTGTGGACCCAGGCGCGCGAAGGGCTCAACGTGGTGACCATCGTGTTCGCCAACCGCATCTACCAGATCCTGCGCGGCGAGTTCGACGGCGTCGGCGCCGGCGAGCCGGGCAAGCGGGCGCAGGACATGCTGAAGATCGATCGGCCGACGCTCGACTTCGTCGCACTCGCCAGGGGTATGGGGGTGCCGGGCAGGGCGGTGACGACGGCCGACGAGTTCAACAAGGCGCTCGCGGAAGCCGTCGCGGAGCCGGGACCACGGCTGATCGAAGTGCAGATGTAAGGGCGTAGTTGAAAGGCCGCGGCGGCGGCCCAGTCCAGTCGGAGGCGTCGATGCAGACCGAGCTGAACAAGGTGATCGCCGCGGTGGAGGAATTCTATGCGCAGGAGATGTTCCTGCTCGAGCGCGATCTCGGCGAGCGAACGCTCACTCACCGGCTGGCGGTGTATGTCGAGCGGCAATTTTCCGGCTGGCAGGTCGATTGCAACTACGACCGGCTCGGCGAGCGCACGTTGCGACTGCCGCGCGGCTCGGGGAGCTCGACCGACGACCATCTCGGCAAGTCGATCTATCCCGATATCGTGGTGCATCAGCGCGACATCCCGAACAATCTCCTGGCCATCGAACTGCGCAAGGACAGCAATCACCAGCCGATCGAGCACGATCAGCGCAAGCTGCAGGCGCTGACCGATCCGAATGTCTGGTTTGCCTATGCGATGGGCGTGCTGGTGATCGTCGGACAAGGCGGGGTGAGCTTTACCGAGGTCTATGTCGGCGGAGCCATCGATAGCGCGACTTCGCTCTGGTTTGCCGAGCGGCTACGCGAGAGTGGGCTCGCGAGCAGGCGCGACCACGGCGCTCCGCATTAAGTCTATCGATGAATCTATCTCCGCGTTGCAGTGATAGCCCGTTTGGATCATGCGTGGCCCCTGCACGCGCGGCACAACACAAGGTGCGGGAGGTGGAGCAATTACTGGAGCTGGTGGTCAATTTTCAGAACGATCCGATGGCGGTGCGGATTATCAGCTCCGCAACTCTTTCGCTCCCCCTCCCGCACCTGAATTCGCTGGGCCAACTCTCGCTGGTCCAGCTTGCACTGATCCAGCTTCCACTGATCCAACTTGCACTGCCCGAGGTGGTCGGCGCACTTGATTGCGACGTGACGGGCCGAGGCACCATCCGCACCGAGACAGCAAAAAAGGCCGCCTTCGGGCGGCCTTTTCCGTGCTCGACAAGTCCGTGATCGTCGAGTGGATCACCGGGCGCGATTGTTTCTGTTTATTGCTTGGTGGCATCGCTGCCGGTCCCGGCCGCGCCGGTCGTGGCGGCACCGGTCTTGGCGCTCGATTTCTTGGCGGTCTTCTTCGCTTTCTTCTTCGGCGCCTTGGCCGCCTCGCCCTTGGTCATGGTGTCGCCGCTTTGCGCGGCGGGGGCCGGGCTGCCGCCCGCCTTGTCCTGCGCGAGCGCCGTGGACGAGACGAAGGCAAGGGCGGTGGCGGCGAGGATCAGTGTTCGCATCGGATATTCTCCCAAGTTGGTTTCCGGCGAGCCTCAACGGGACAGAATGTCGCAGGGTTCCGCGACGCCGATCAGCAGTCCGTGAGCTGTGCGTGAACGGCATGACCGGCGGAACCGGGAACCGGGCGCCGCGTTATCCGCTGGGCAGGAGTTCCGAGGAGAGACGCCATGCGCTGGCGGTCAATGACGGAAACCACCAATACGGTGCTCGACACCGCCCCCGAGGACAGCTTCTACGCGGTGGGCTGGACCATCAGCGGCGTGGCGACGCTGGCCACCATCGTCGCGATCTGGATGTTCGGGATCTGAGAGCGAACAATCCACGACAGGCAACCGGCGCGCCACCGCCCGGCGGCCGGTCGCGGCCCGCGCCGTCCGCTACTTCCGCAGAATTGCCAGCGCTTCCCGATAGAGCTGCGAGAAGCAGACGAGTAGCGCGCTCGACAGCAGGAACATCGCCAGGCTGTCATAGTCGTCGGCCGTCGGCCAAGAAAACTCGAAATAGGGCGGCATGAACGCCCACCAGACGATCGGAACCGTGATGATCGTGGCAAAGGCGCCGGCGGGTGCGCCGCCCATCAGGCCGGCGATCAGGATCGCCGGCACGAAGCCCGCGAAATAGAATTGCATGCCGAAGCTCGCGAACATCTCCTGCGTTGCGGTGGCCAGCACCACCGCAAGCAGGGCGACGACGAATGTCGACAAGGACCAAGGCCGCAGCTTCAAAATGTAGTTGTTGCCCTTGCGCATCCAGACTCCCGGCCCCCGCGAGTTCCCGGAAGGTAGCCGAGGAGGCCCCCAAACAAAACCCCGTAGGACTCCGTGGGAAGCGGCGTTCTGCTCGGCACCGTGAAAGGAACCGTCCCGGTCAAGCCGCCGCCGCATTGTCGCGCTTATTGCATCGCAGCAGGGTGATTGTGGGGCACCACAATGCTGGAATTTCTGATTGTCGTTGTCGTCGCCGGGATCGGATTCATATCGGGGTACGGCGTCCGCGATCTGATCTCGCGCCGCCGGCGGTGGTCTGCCCCGTGGAGGCATGCGCCGCGGGTACGCACCTCGCGCCGCCAGCCGTCGGCGAGCCACGATGATGCCGCCGATGCCGTAACCCTGATCGCCGCCAATGACGACAACTCCGCCCGCGGCCGGCGTTGGACGCCCCACGCGCAGAAGGCCGATCACACGGCCCCGCCGGATGAACTCGACGGCGCGGTTCGCGAGCTGCTCGGCGAACTCGGCCGGCGCACCGCCAGGCCGTCATCCACCCCGCACCGCCGTCGGCAATGAGCCGGCGCCCCGGGAAGCAGCCAGAATTGATGTGGATCAACGTCGTTGCTTACCAAGTTGGCTTGAGTCGGCCCGCGCGAGGGTCGCAAATGTCCGTCTCAAATTCAGGTTCCGGGCCGTTCAGTGTTGGCGAGTTGAGGAGCGCTCTCGACAAGGTTGTCGAAACGTTGCCGGCCTCCCGCCAAGGCCCCTCGGTGAGGGCGTGCTTGGCACAACAACTTCTTGCCTTGGCCGCCGCAAAGCGAGCAGACAGCCTCGCTGAGTTATCTGACATCGCCCTTCGGGGCGTCGCCGCCAACTGTCTGAATTGCTTGGGTTGTGAAGGCGTTCCTTCGCCGCGACCTATGAACGCCTTCAGCCCAGAGCAGGACGTTGAGAGGCAAGCGCGGATGTCCAACATCACGGCGCACCTGGATGAGTGGGTAAATTCGATCGGGCTTAAACCACCCTCAAAATAGAGGTAGTTCGACACAACTGGTAGCAGATAGCCCCCAAAGAAAATGATCCTCGGGCGAAGAGCGTACCAAATGAAAAAGGGGCCGTGTCACGCAACGGCCCCCCCGCCGGTAACTTCCTGAAATGCTGATCTTAACAAAATGGCCCGGCAGCCAAAAATGCTAGCGCACTTCGCTCCTGCAGCAATTCCGTACAAACACGTAGTATTTTAGTTCCAAATCGCGAGTGTCCTAACTAGGACAGCACCGTTTTGCGAGGTGCTGGCCTGTCTCCATCCAAAAGTGGCCTAGTTGGAAAGTCGTAGTGAATTGGATAGGCGGCCGGTGGCCGTAGCATTTCCGAGCCTTACGCCCATGAAGATACTTTTGGGCGCGCCAAATTCGTTCCCTACGGTTCTCCGCAAGTCGTATTGATGGGGGCATACGTTGAGGCAATATATTGCGTGGCTCCTACGCGGGGATTGAGCCATGGCGGATTTCATTTTCAAGGCGAACATTGCCCACTACAATGAGCTGTTGGCCACCGAGACTGACGCTCGGAAGATCGAAATGCTTCATAAACTGCTGGCTGAGGAGGAGGCCAAGCTAGCCGATTGGCGCAAACAAAACCCAACGTCGGATGCGGAGTAAGACCGCCTCAGGATGACGGGGGATTTCTTGCTCAGTCTCATCACCCCAGTGTTCCTGAGACCTCTGGGTTTGAGCCGAGAGGCTGCGGCGTTCTGGATCTCCCGGTCCATGTGCGCAATTGCGCACACGCCGGGCGATGACGGCGGTGGACGAGGATATAGTCTCACATCCTCTCAGTTGGCGGTATTTCTCCGTATGCAACCTGAACCTTAGGACCTCGCAACGTGGGTGTTGCGGCGGCCCATGTCATCGACGGCATTGCCGAGTATCTGATCGTTCTTGTACGGGTAGACGGGCGCGATCGCGATGCGCGTCTGGGTCGCAAGTCCCACACTGGCGTCCGTTTGATCCCTATCAAAAATGCTCACGTCAGATGAGGTTAGAAGAAGGGCGCGCCCAGAAGTCTCAGGAGGGCACCATGTCGCACTTCATAGTCCGCTTCGTGAAAGATGTGCTCGGCGATAACGGTCGGCAGGCTGAGATCTGCCAGAGGATCTTGGAGATCGACGCTCCGACTGAGGGCGAGGCCAGGGAGATCGCCAAGCAGAAATTCTGTAAAGACGAAATGCTTTGCGAATGGTCGCTGCATGCCGACCGCATCCAGGTCAAGCCTGCTGACTTTCCGTCGTAGGGACCAGGCAGGTAAGTTCGCCGGCGATTCGCTCCGCGGCAGTTGAACGGATCGGGGTTCCTGGTAGGTCCGGAACTGGCATAACCCGGCTTGCATCGGCTCCTTTGCATGGGGTTGTTTTCGACATTTTTGATGAGGCGGTCCCGAAGGGCACCGGAATGTCGATAATCGTCCGCACCCGGCGGTGGGAGGGGGATGGTGGACGCACAAGGGATCGAACCTTGGACCTCTCCCGTGTGAAGGGAACGCTCTCCCGCTGAGCTATGCGTCCGGGATGTGACGTGCCAAAGGCCGCTGGTCGGCGGCCGGTCGATAGCGGCGCTTCGTCAGAGCGTGCGATTTACGAAGTGCCGGGTAGGGGTGTCAAGCCAAACCCTGCGGGAATCACGCCCCTTGCTGGCGAGCGCGCGAGGCATGTGACTGCAGCGCCCGGATGCGCTCGGCGAGCGTGCCGCCGCCCTCGGGCATCCCGCTGCCCGGCGAGGCGCCGTTGGCGGGCTTGGCCGCCTTGGCCGGCACCGTCGGCTCCGCCGCCAGCATGGCCTCGATCGCCGAATTGGGGCCCTCGAGCTGGATCGCGAGCTTGGCCACCTCGGCGGCGATGTCGTTGATGCGCTCGCGCAGCAGCGCATTCTCCATTCGCTCGGTCGCCCAGGAGCTCTCGGCCTGCTGCTGGATCGCGTTGATGTCGCGCTGCAGCTTGCCGCGCTCGTCGCTGACGGCGCGCAGCTGCTCCTCGACTTGAGTCTTCTCCTGGCGCAGCTTGTCGAGCGCGGAGGATTTGCCGCCGCCCACTGCTGCGATCTCCTCGCGCAGCTCCTGCACCGTGCGCTCGGCGGCGGCGTTGGCCTGCTTCAACTGGCCGTTCTCGAATTCGCGCTCGGCCAGCAGCTTGCCCTGGGTCGCAAGCCGCGTCTCGAGGTCGTTGACCCGGTTGCCGAGCATCTCGGCCTCCTTGACCTGGGCGACGAGCTGGTGATCGAGATCGGTGACGCGCTGGCTCAGATTCTCGACCCGGCCGCGGGCGTCGGTGAGATCGCGCGTCGCGGTTTCCGACTGGCTGCGCTCCTGGGCGAGGCGGGCTTCGGTTGCCGCGAATTCCCTGGCGGCATCGCCGACCCGATTCTTCAGCTCCTCGACCTGGGTCCGCACCGCGACCAGTTCGATCTGGCGGCTGTCGGCGGTCATCGCGCGGTCGTTGAGCTCGGCGTTGATCCTGCCAAGCTCGCCCTGTTTGTCGGTCAGCGCCTGCTCGGCGTTGCGCAACAGCTCGGTCTTGGCCGAGAACTCTTCCTCGGTGGCGCGAAGCTGCTCCTTCATCGCCTTCTCGCGTGCTTCCAGCGCGAAGATCGCGGCATTCTTCTCGCCGAGCTCGATCTTCATGCGGTTGATCGCATCGGTCTTCTTGCCGAGCTCGGCGAGCTGGCTCGTGGTCTTGCTCTTGAGCTGGTCGACGCTCATCTCGAGCCGGCGGGCCGACATGGCGAATTCGGCGCGGAGCTGGTCCTTGTCGGCCTGGATCTCGGCCATCGACAGCGGGGTGGCCGCCTCCATGCGACGCGTGGTCAGCCGCACCGCCCGGTTATGCACCAGCGGAACGATCATCAGGCCGCACAGCATCGAGATCAGGAAACCGATCGCCGCGTACATGATCGGCTCGATCATGAAGGGTCACTCCAAGGAAAGAAGGAATTTGTTAATCACAATGCCACGGCGGGCCGGCCAAAGGCCAGCCCGATTGCCGCGTTAACCTGAATTGCTAACCGTGCCGGAGCGCCGGCCTCGCCGCTCGATAAGGCCGCGACCTCGGGCTTCGTTCCGATGAATCGGAACGAGGCCCTGGCTTCTGTCTTGACGCGTTTTCGTGATGCGAAACCGGCGTCCACTTCGTTGGAAACGCTCTAGAACGGGTTCCAGGTCGCGCGCGGGGTGAATTTGAGATAGCCGACGCTGGCGCCGAGCCGCAAGCCGATGCCCGAGCGAATCGGGACCAGCACGATGTTGTTGGCGGTCAGCGCCGTCATGCCGAAGCCGCCGACGATATAGGCCGAGCCGTCGATGCCGACGAAGCGCTGATAGATCGCCTGGGTCGATGGCAGGTTGTAGACCAGCGTCATGGTCCTCGCGCCGTCGCCGCCCCAGTCGAAGCCGACCGAGGGACCCTGCCAGTAGACCCTGAGGTCGCCGGCGTTCTTGGTGTAGAGCGTGCCTTCGCCATAGCGCAGCCCGGCCACGAAGGCGCCGGAGCCTTCCTCGCCGAGCACATAACCATTGGGCAGGCCCCACTGGCTGACGGCGCGCTCGATGACCGAGGCGAGTCCGCGCGAGACATTGCCGAAGAACTTGTGTCCGGCATTGACCAGTTCGTCGGGCCCGTAAGTATACGGGGTCGGTTCACGCTGTGGCGGCGGATATTGCGGTGGCGGGCCCTGCTGCGCGGACGCCCCTGCGCTCCAGCACATCAACGCGGCAAACGCGACCGCGGCAAGGCGTGATGCGAAAGTCATTAAGAACCCCTGCTATCGAAATCCGGGCGCTGCCCTTTAACCTGATGCCAACAGGCACGGCTCTAGGTTGCGCCCGGTGTCCCCTCGACTCGGATGTTATCGGTATCAACTATGACGGCACAACGGCAGGAAAGATATGGATCGCGCCGGGGGATGGCGTTTTTCGGCCTGTTGGCGGGCATTTTGGCGGCCGTCTGGCCCTCTTTGCCGGTCGAGGCCACCACAACCGAGCGCGTGGTGACGAACCGCTACTCGGGATTGGCGATCGAGGGATTCGATCCCGTCGCTTATTTCACAGATGCCGCCGCCACCCGGGGGCGGCCCGAATTCGAGGCCGCGGAGAGCGGCGTGGTCTGGCGTTTCCGCAACGAGGGCAACCGCGCCTCGTTCGTGGCGCATCCTGAAATCTATGGCCCGCAATTCGGCGGCTACGATCCGACCGATCTGGTGCGGGGCGTCACCTGCGCGGGCAATCCGCGATTCTGGGCCGTCGTCGGGAACAGGCTTTATTTGTTCAACCGGGAACGCAGCCGTGACGCGTTCGCCGCCGATCCCGCGCGCTTTTTGAAGGAAGCCGCGGCGCGCTGGCCGGAGCTGGAAGACAATCTCGCGCAGTGATCACGGCGCCGCGGCCGGGTCGCCCCAGGCAATGAATTCCGGCACCAGAAAGTCTTCGCGGCCCAGCCCGAAATGCAACGGGCTTCCGTTCGAATCGGTGACCTTGCCGCCGGCCGCAACGACGATCGCGTGACCGGCCGCCACATCCCACTCCGATGTCGGCGACAGGCGGGGATAGATGTCGACTTCGCCCTCGGCGACGCGGCCGAATTTGACGGCCGAGCCCAGCACGGCGCGGACCGCGCCGCCGCGCGCGTCGATGAAGGCTTCCGTGCGCGCATCGCCATGCGAGCGGCTCACCGCCACCGTCCACGGCGCGCTGCGCGGCGGGCAGGGACGGGTCCTGATCGGCACCGCCTGCGAAACCGCGCCGCCCTGCAGCGTCAACCGCTCCGCGCCCTTGCCGACGATGCCGCGCCAGATCAGGCCGAGCGCCGGCGCGCCGACGATGCCGAGCAGCGGCACGCCCTGCGTGACCAGCGCCACATTGACGGTGAATTCATTGCGTCCGGCGACGAACTCCTTGGTGCCGTCGAGCGGATCGATCAGGAAGAAACTGTCCTTGTAAGGCGGCGTCGCCAGATGGACGCGCTCCTCCGACAGCAGCGACACCTGCGGCGCGAGCCGCGTCAGGCCTTCGACGATGATGTGGTCGGCGGCGAGATCTGCCTCGGTGACCGGCGAGCCGTCACTCTTGCCGGTGACGCTCATGGCGGAACGGTTGACCGCAAGAATTGCCTGGCCGGCCCGGATCACCAGTTCGGTCAGTGATTCGAGCAGCGTCGTGGCGCCCTCGCAGCCGATCAGGGAACGCTGTGCCTTATTCATGCGCGGGTCTCATATCAGCGAGTCGCATATCCTGTTTGTGTTCCCTTATCAGCCCCGCCGCAAGCTGGCAGCATCCGTCTGCGCGGTGTATCAAGCCGACAGGCATGCGTGATTCGCACTCCTCGGTCGGCGTGCGGCTTTCCAGGAAACAATTGATGTCTGGCACTTCGTCTCCCGGTCCCGCTCCCGACGCGCTCGAACTCGCGGCGCTCTTGTGCTCGCGGGTCTGTCACGATCTCATCAGTCCGGTCGGCGCGATCGTCAATGGTCTTGAGGTCCTTGACGACAATCCCAAGCCGGAAGACCGCGACTTCGCGCTCGATCTGATTCGCAAGAGCGCCAAGACCGCTTCGGCGCGGTTGCAGTTCTGCCGGCTGGCGTTCGGCGCGGCCGGTTCCTCCGGCGCGCAGATCGACCTCGGCGATGCCCAGAACATGGCGAAGGGGCATATCGAGGACGGCAAGGTGACGCTGACCTGGAATTTGCCGCGGCTGCTCCTGCCCAAGAACCGGGCCAAGCTGCTGCTGAACATGCTGGTCATCGCGCAGCAGACGATCCCGCGCGGCGGCACGCTCACGATCGATCCGGTCGGCGAAGGCGAGGCCATGAGCTTCCGCATCACGTCCGCGGGCCTCAATGCGCGCGTGCCGCAGAACATCGTCGACCTCCTCAATGAAAGCTCGGCGAACACGGTCGATGCACATGCGGTGCAGCCGCACTACACCCGCCTCTTGGCTGAAGCCTGCGGGCTGAAGGTGACGCTCGCGCTCGACGGTGAAAAGGTCATCGTCGCCGCGTCCTGAACGCGGCCGCGCCGACATCATTAATCAAAGGTTACGACCGGCCGCGCGATTCGATCGCGCGGCCTTATCTCTTTGTTGATCCCGTTCCTTTCCATTTGCTCAACCAAACTTAAACGCTTTGCGGAGAAGCTGACCGGGTTCCCGTCAGGCGCGTCGATGTCGCGCGCCGCAGCGTTTTCGGCGTTTTTCGAAGGTTGGTTTCATGGACGATCTGTTGCGCGAGTTCCTGACGGAGAGCAGCGAGAGCCTGGATACGGTCGACAACCAGCTGGTGCAGTTCGAGCAGGATCCGAACAACGCGAAGATCCTGGATAACATTTTCCGCCTGGTGCACACCATCAAGGGCACCTGCGGCTTCCTCGGGCTGCCGCGGCTCGAGGCGCTGGCGCATGCCGGCGAGACCTTGATGGGCAAATTCCGCGACGGCATGCCGGTGAAGGCGGAAGCCGTGACGCTGATCCTGTCCTCGATCGACCGCATCAAGGAGATCCTTGCGGGGCTGGAGGCGACCGAGGCCGAGCCCGAGGGCAACGACCGCGACCTGATCGATCAGCTCGAGGCGATGGTCGAGCACGGCATGGCGGCGATGGCTGCTGGTGCGACCGTTGCTGAAGAAGATGTGCCGGTCGTTGAAGCTCCGTCCGTGCAAGCGGCGATGACCCAGGCGGCGACCGAAGGCACGCTGGTGGTGCAGACGCTGGAGCGTGCGCTGCGTCCGGGCGAGGTCTCGCTCGACGAGCTCGAGCGCGCCTTCCGCGAGACCGAGACCGAAGTCGCCGCGCCGGCGCCGGCCGCGAAGCCCGTCGCTGCGCCCGCCGCCGCTGAGCCCGCTGAGGCTGCGAAGAAGCCGGCCCGCAAGGCCGCGGGTGAGGACGTCCAGGAAGGCGACAAGATCGCCAACCAGTCGATCCGGGTCAATGTCGACACCCTCGAACACCTGATGACCATGGTCTCCGAGCTGGTGCTGACCCGCAACCAGCTGCTGGAGATCTCCCGCCGCAACGAGGACACCGAGTTCAAGGTGCCGTTGCAGCGGCTCTCCAACGTCACCGCCGAGCTGCAGGAAGGCGTCATGAAGACGCGCATGCAGCCGATCGGCAATGCCTGGCAGAAGCTGCCGCGCATCGTCCGCGACCTCTCCGGCGAACTCGGCAAGCAGATCGAGCTCGAGATGCACGGCGCCGACACCGAGCTCGACCGCCAGGTGCTCGACCTGATCAAGGATCCGCTGACGCACATGGTGCGCAACTCCGCCGATCATGGGCTGGAGACCACCGCCGAGCGGGTCGCGGCCGGCAAGCCGGAACAGGGCACCATTCGCCTCTCGGCCTATCACGAGGGCGGCCACATCATCATCTGCATCGCCGACAATGGCCGCGGGCTCAACACCGAGCGGATCAAGGCCAAGGCGCTCCAGAACGGTCTCGTCACCGAGGCCGAGCTCGAGAAGATGACCGAGGCCCAGATCCACAAGTTCATCTTCGCGCCGGGCTTCTCGACCGCCGCGCAGGTCACCTCGGTGTCCGGCCGCGGCGTCGGCATGGACGTGGTGCGCACCAATATCGACCAGATCGGCGGCACCATCGACATCAAGAGCGTGGCCGGCGAGGGCGCTTCCGTCACCATCAAGATCCCGCTGACCCTGGCGATCGTCTCCGCGCTGATCGTGGAAGCCGGCGGCGACCGCTTTGCGATTCCGCAATTGTCTGTGGTCGAGCTGGTGCGGGCCCGCGCCAACTCCGAGCACCGCATCGAGCGGATCAAGGACACCGCGGTCTTGCGGCTGCGCAACAAGCTGTTGCCGCTGATCCACCTCAAGAAGCTGCTCAAGATCGACGACGGCGCGACCTCCACGGATGCCGAGAACGGCTTCATCGTGGTCACGCAGGTGGGCAGCCAGACCTTCGGCATCGTGGTCGACGGCGTGTTCCACACCGAGGAGATCGTGGTCAAGCCGATGTCGACCAAGCTGCGGCACATCGACATGTTCTCCGGCAACACCATTCTGGGCGATGGCGCCGTGATCATGATCATCGACCCCAACGGGATTGCAAAAGCGCTCGGCGCGTCCGGCTCCTCGGCCCATGACCTTGCCGACGACAATGCCGCGGCGCATGCCGCAAGCGGCGAGCAGCTGACCTCGCTGCTGGTGTTCCGCGCCGGCTCCTCACAGCCCAAGGCGGTGCCGCTCGGCCTCGTCACCCGGCTGGAAGAGATCGCAACCGACAAGATCGAGCTCTCGAACGGCCGCTACATGGTGCAGTACCGCGAGCAGCTGATGCCGCTGGTGCAGATGGCCGGGGTCGAGGTGCAGAACCAGGGCTCGCAGCCGATCCTGGTGTTCGCCGACGACGGCCGCTCGATGGGGCTCGTGGTCGACGAGATCATCGACATCGTCGAGGAGCGGCTCAACATCGAGGTCGCGGGTTCGCAGGACGGCATCCTCGGCTCGGCGGTGATCAAGGGCCAGGCCACCGAGGTGATCGACGTCGGCCACTTCCTGCCGATGGCGTTCGCCGACTGGTTCTCGCGCAAGGAGATGCGCCCGTCGGCCTCGGCGCAGTCGGTGCTGCTGGTCGATGACTCGGCGTTCTTCCGCAACATGCTGGCGCCGGTGCTGAAGGCCGCCGGCTACAAGGTCCGGACCGCGGGCGGCGCGCAGGAAGGGCTCGCCGCGCTGCGTTCGGGGCAAAGCTTCGACGTCGTGCTGACCGACATCGAGATGCCCGAGATGAACGGCTTCGAGTTCGCCGAGAACATCCGCAGCGACCACAATCTGATCGGGCTGCCGATCATCGCGCTGTCGGCGATGGTGTCGCCGGCGGCGATCGAGCGCGGCCGGCAGGCCGGCTTCCACGACTATGTCGCCAAGTTTGACCGTCCCGGGCTGATCGCGGCGCTGAAAGAGCAGACCGCCGAGCTGCGCCGGGCCGCATAAGGAAAAGAGTGATGACCAGCAAGACCGAGACCAGCGAAGGCGCCATGGCCGAATACGTCACCGCCGTGATCGGCGGCCAGCTGTTCGGGCTGCCGATCTCGCGGGTGCAGGACGTGTTCATGCCGGAGCGGCTGACGCGGGTGCCGCTGGCCTCCAGCGAGATCGCCGGCGTGCTCAATCTGCGCGGCCGCATCGTCACCGTGGTCGACATGCGCGCCCGGCTCGGGCTGCCGAAGGCCGATGACGGCAAGCCTCCGATGGCGGTCGGCGTCGACCAGCGCGGCGAATCCTATGGCCTGTTGATCGACCAGATCGGCGAGGTGCTGCGGCTGCCCGACGACAGCCGCGAGGACAATCCGGTCAACCTCGATCCCCGCATGGCCAAGCTCGCCGGCGGCGTCCACCGCCTCGACGGCCAGCTCATGGTCGTCCTCGATGTCGATCGCGTGCTCGAACT